>JBGUOX010000046.1:0-18923 GCA_045129995.1 Ruminococcus sp.
CACCCTTGCCCTCAGCTATCACTTCCTACTGCCAAGCGTGTAGTGGACTTTCACCACCGAGTTACTACCCATTCCGGGCAAACCAAATAAGACGTAAGCTCAAAAGTGAACTTACGTCTTATTTTTCAATACAAATCCGAAAGGAGGAAAACGTTTGATTTATTGCAGGATCGAAATCGCGTCTAGGATGGATTTTTCCATCGCTTCCTGTCCGTATTTATCGACCTGCATTTTGTCCTTTGCGCCGTGGGTCAGACAGCCTGCGCCGCCGATGCATCCTCCGACGCACGCCATACCTTCAATGAAGTTCGCTTTCAAAACATTTTTGCTTTTCAGCGTCAGCGCTTTTTTACATTCCTCGATGCCGTCGCAGGAAATCGCGTTCAGCTCAAAATCATCTATCCCCTGCTCCTTCAAGCCCTCGGCGACCGCGTCGGCAAGTCCGCCGCAGCGGGCGAATATTCTGCCGAAGTAGGAAGCGTTGTCGAGCACTCCTTCATCAAGCGAGGTGAGGTCAATATCCCTGCTGTCAAAAAGCGCCTGCAATTCCTCGAATGTCAGCACGGAATCGACATAAGGCTTGACGGTGTCCAGCTGGACCTCCATCTTTTTTGCAGTGCAAGGTCCGATGAAAACGATTTTTGCGTTTGGCGTCGTATCCTTGATATACTTGGCGATCGTCGCCATCGGCGACAGATTGTGAGAGACATTTGGCTTAAGCTCAGGAAAGGATTTGTTGATATATTCAACAAAAGCAGGACAGCACGAGCTTGTTAAAAAGCCCGTTTCCGCAAGCTCCTTTGATTCCGCCTGAGCTACCATATCCGCGCCGAGTGCCGCTTCGACAACCGTATGGAAGCCAAGCTCTTTCAGACCGGTTACGACCTGACCGAGTTTTGCGTAAGTGAACTGGCTGGAAATAGATGGCGCAACAACAGCATAAAGCTTATAGTTCTTTCCCCGTTCGCATTTTTTCAGCAAATCAACGACATTCAAAATGAAGGATTTGTCGCTGATAGCGCCGAACGGACACTGATAAACACACGCGCCGCAGGAAATACACTTTTCATCGTTGATTTGAGCCGCCTTATCATCATTGATGCTGATCGCGTTGATCTTGCAGGCGTTCTGACAGGGACGCTTGCGGTTAGCGATCGCGGAATACGGGCAAACCTTGGCGCACTGACCGCATTCCACGCACTTGCTTTTGTCGATGTGCGCCACATGGTTGTGGTCAAAGTAGATCGCGCCGCGCTTGCACACGTCCTCGCAACGGTGCGCAAGGCAACCGCGGCAGGAATCCGTGACCTCATAACCGGCGGCAGGACATTCGTCGCAGGCGATGTCGATTACCTCGATGACGTTTTGGCGGTCAGAATTGCCTCCCATAGCGATTTTGACGCGTTCGGCGAGGATCGCTCTCTCTTTATATACGCAGCAGCGCATGGTCGGTGTTTTGCCGGGAACGATGATCTTCGGAATGTCCAGCACGTTCTCCAGCAGCGTATCGTTCCACGCCTGACGCGCCACCTCGCGCAGCACCTTGTATTTCAGATACTGCACCTTGGTATCAAATTTTCTTAACTTATTCATTTGCGTTCACCTAAAAATAACTGACCTTGATGCGTTTGCCCATCAGCTTTAGCGCCTTTGAAAGCTCCTGCACCAAATTCATTTTAATGTTGAAATTAATCGGCAAATCGGGATTTTGATGTGCCGGGTTGACAGCCTTGCCTACATAGAAATTTATATCCGTCGCTTCCTCAAACAGCAGACGGCTGATAAGCGAAGCGCCGTCATTGCCGTAGCCCCATTCCTCATAGGAATCGTTGTTGTTGATATAGTCGTTGGCGTATTCAACGACCTTGTTGATGGTGATGACGCCTTCGGTCACCAAATCGACGCCCTCAAGCTCCGCGATCGGCGGCACATCGCTGCGCTCAAAGCTAAGCTTTGGACGAAGCGGCTTTCGAAGCCACTTTGCGGCAATGGAAGAGGTTGTTCCGCCGCAGATGATATGCTTGCCCTCTTTGGAGAAAAACAGGCTCATCATTCGGTCGCAGTCGTCCCTGTCGGAAGGAGGACCGAAAAGAATATTCATAGGCACGCGCTTGCGGATCTTGATAACGCAGGCGGTTGCGTCGTCGCCGGGCTTTCCGCCGTAGAGCCGGTTCACCTCGTCTATCAGCAGCGTGGAAAGCCCCTTTGCGGTGAAGCCGCCGCCCGACATACTCAGCATATAGTCAGCAATATCTTCCCATTTCCAGCCGAAGTTATATGCGATACCGATACCCGCGTGAGGGCAGCCGTCGCTCATGGCGATGATAATATCATCCTCCTTTAAGCGGACGACAGACTTGTAGATCTTTTTTCCGCCGATATTGACCTCGGTTTTTGGGTAATCGTAAAGATCGCCGTCGCGGATATAGATGATGTGAGGGTTATCATATTGGATCAGCTCGATGGTGCGGGAGTTGATAAGGTGCATAATGGTAAAGGTTGAGTACGCGACGCCGCGTACCGAGCAGACAGGGAGCGTTGCGGCAATGGTAGACACACATTCCTCCAGGGGCAAGTCCGCCGCCATCATGGTTGAGATGATCTTGGAGGTAAGCGTTGAAAGAATACTCGCCTTGACTCCGCTGCCCATACCGTCCGCCAGCACGATAACGGTGGAATCATTGCTCTGCTCTACAATATCGATATGGTCGCCGCAAAGCTGTTCGCCGTCGTGGTTAATGCTTTTGTAGCCGATTTCCGCACATAAATCATTCATCCGTGATCGACTCCTTCAGCTTTGACAGCGCGATTTTTGTTTCGGCGGCAGTTTCTCCAAGCAGCGAAGCGATCTCCTGCACGATACGCATTTGCTTATCGACCACCTTGTCGGCGACCTCCACCGTTTGACGGCTGATGTCCTCCTTGCGGCGGCGTGCGGTCTCCTCCTCGGTGACATCTGTCATAATGCAGATCAGCATATTGCTCTCTTTGTCGGGAACGACCGTCATTTCCACATAGCGGTCATACTCGGCTAAAAATGTACGCTCATTGTATATTCCGCGGTGGGTGGACTGCACGTTAAGGAACGGCAGCGGATCGAGGATACGCACTACCTGTGTACCCATTACATCAGACGCGGCGCGCAGATTCAAAATTTTCAGCGCGGCGGTATTGATTTGCTGTACCTCCAGCAAATCGTTCACGACGATCAGACCGTTGGGCGTGTTTTTAACGATCGTATCAGAGAAGCTTTCCGCTTTGTCCTTCAAAAACGGCAGACACATTGAGATCTCAGCCTTGCCCTGATAGATGGCGACAGCCTTTTCGCGGCAGGTATCGTAGCCGCAGGAACCGCAGTTGAGCTCCTGAGAGGGCTTGAATTTACCCATTTGCCGCAAAATCCGGTTGATCTCAAAATCAGAAGGCTTTGCCGAACGCAGCGCGATGAACTCAAACATTTTCTTCGTTTCGACCGCTTCCGGCTGTTCGACCTCAAAATCATACTTGCCGGCGTATTTGGCAACGGCAGCGTAATCGCTGACCGGATTCAGGCGGTGCTTTTCCATAACGGGGCCGCCGATGCAGCTTCCGGCACAGGCGCTCATTTCAATAAAAGACTTGTGAACATTGCCTTCCTCAATATCTTTCAGAGCGGCTATGCAGTTTTCTACTCCGTCAATCGCAAAGTAAGTATAATCCTGCGCCTCCTGCGTCATAGTTTTCAGGATACCGCCGGTTGTCGGGAAAAACCGCGCAAGGCTTTTTTCTGTTTGGTCGGTTTTCTTTTCGAGGGTAATGTTTTCCTCTTTCAGCCACGCGGACAGCTCCTCAAAGGTCAGCGTTGCGTCAACAATGCCTTTGTAATACTCCGCTTCGTCTTTTTTTGCAACGCAGGGACCGATAAATACGGTCTTGGCGTTGGGAATACGCGTTTTAATATCCTTGCAGTGCGCCTGCATCGGCGACAAAACATCGGCAAGATACGGCAAACAGCTTGGAAAATATTTTTGGATAAGCAGATTCACGGAATGGCAGCAGGAGGAGATCACAATATCCCTGTCCTCATCCTGCAGAATGCGGTCGTATTCACGCTTGACGATCGTCGCGCCGACAGCGGTTTCTTCAACGTCGTAAAAGCCGAGCTTTTTCAGAGCGGCGCGCATTGATTCGATGCCAACACCGGCATAATTTGCGATAAAGGACGGTGCAAGGCTGACGATCACGGGAGCTCCGCTTTGCAGCAGAACGCGTACTTTTTCGGTGTCGTCAACGATTTGCTTGGCGTTTTGCGGACACACCACAAAGCAGTGGCCGCAAAGGATGCATTCGTTGCCGATGATATGTGCCTGGTTTCCGGAAAAGCGTATGGACTTTACCGGACAGTGGCGAATACATTTATAGCAGTTTTTGCAATTTGATTTTTTTAATGTCAAACAGTTCGACATCTGTCCGCTCACTTTCAATTCAGTTTTGGTAAGATTTCGGTTTCAAAAAAGCTTTCAAAGGTTGCGGGCGTAACGCCCGTTATGATCTCGTCGTCTACCTGAACGGTAACACCCTCGCGGTTGCAGCGTCCGATACAGAAGCTGCCCGCAAGAGTGATTTTATCCGCCAGATTGCGTTCCTCAACAGCCTTTTGGAACAATTCGACTATCTGTTCCGAGCCCTTGAGATGGCAGGACGAGCCAACGCATATCTGAATTGTCATTTTTTATACCTTTGCCTTTATGTTTGTTTCAAAAAATTCGCCGACGTTTTCGGGAGATACCGAACAGAAGGTATCGTCAACGGTGACGCAGACGCCCTTTTGGCACTGTCCCATGCAGAAGGTGCCGCCCAGCTCTACCTTGTCGCTGAGGTCGTTTTCAGCAATAAGACGCTGCAGCTGCTCTACCACCTGACGCGAACCCTTGACGTGGCAGGAAGAGCCGATACATACGGTTACTTTCATATGACCTTCTCCTTATTCGTACTCGACAACATTTACCCAGCTGAGCAGGAACTCGCGCTCCTTTTCGTTGCCCTTTACGGACTGTGAAGCCGCTACGATCGGCATCCACTTTTGGACATACTGCTTGGCGGTGTCGCTCTTTTTGCAGAACAGGTCAAGATACTGCTTTGCTGTTTCCATATCGCCCTTGAGCCAGAACAGCAAATAAGTTCTTGCCGCGTCGGCGGCGCCGTTGCCCTGGGTAGCGTGCGACCAGTCAATTATGTAGGGCGTGCCGTCCTCGGCAATGATGATGTTGGACGGGTTAAAGTCGCCGTGGCATACCTTGTTGTGCTTGGGCATACCGTTTAGTCTGGTGTGAAGGTCATAGCGTGTGGTGGCGTCCAGCTCCGCCATACTGATTTTGCTGTTCATTTTATCCTTGAGCTTATTGAGCAGAGGACAGGTTTTTCCGAGAACCGTAAGCTGCAAATCAACAAACAGGTTCAAATACTCGTCCTTCTTTTCGGGATCCTCGTCCATCAGCTGCTGCAAGGTTTTTCCTTCGATAAAATCGGACACGATCGCCCATTTTCCGCCGATCTTTGTTACCTCGTGGATCTTGGGGATGTTCAGTCCTGTTTCCTCGATACGAGCCTGGTTCAGAGCTTCGTTAAGCACGTCGGCTTTGGAAAACTCTTCGTTAAATACTTTTATGCAAAGGTCGCCGTCACGGTAGACGGTTTTGGCGGTTCTTACCGCGATTACTTTATCCAGTGTCATTTTCTGTTCCTCCCTTACAGATTCTGATGAATACCGTTCTTGGCTCTGCGGAACGACTGCTTAAAGTCCTTTTTGTCAATTTCTCCGCCCAGCTGTTTTACGTCGGGTGTTTCGGTTTCCTCGAAGGTCTTTCCGTAATAAGCGTTAAGATACATCTGCTTGATCTCGCTCATCAGCGGATAACGGGGGTTAGCGCCCGTGCACTGGTCGTCAAACGCCTGCACGGTCATATCGTCCAGTCTGTCAAGGAAGTCCTGCTCGTCGGGAACGTACTCTCTGATGGTGGACTTGATGCCGATTTTTGCCTTAAGCTCATCAATTTTCGTGATCAGATTGGCAAGCTTTTCGCTGTCATCCTTGCCGCCTACTCCGAGATAATCGGCAACCTCTGCATAGCGAGCAAGGGTATGCGGATGGTCGTACTGCGGGAATGTGCCCATCTTTGCGGGAACCTCCGCCGCATTGAAGCGAAGCACCTCGTCGATCATCAAAGCGTTTGCAACGCCGTGAGGCAGGTGGTGGAAAGCGCCGAGCTTATGCGCCATGGAGTGGCATACGCCGAGGAAGGCGTTTGCAAAAGCCATACCCGCCATTGTAGCGGCATTCGCCATTTTCTCTCTTGCTTCGGGATCGTTAAGGCCGTTGTCATAGGCTCTGGGCAGATATTCAAAGATCATCTTCAACGCTCTGAGTGCCAGTCCGTCGGTATAATCTGTCGCCAGCATGGAAGCATATGCCTCAAGCGCGTGGGTAACAGCGTCAATACCGGAAGCGGCGGTCAGACCCTTGGGAGCGGTCATATGGAAATCGGTGTCGACGATCGCCATATTAGGCAGCAGCTCGTAATCTGCAAGCGGATACTTGACGCCGGTTTTTTCGTCGGTGATTACAGCAAAGGGAGTCACCTCGGAGCCTGTGCCGGCAGAGGTCGGGATCGCGATAAAGAAAGCCTTTTCACCCATCTTCGGGAAGGTGTAGATCCTCTTGCGAATATCGGAGAAGCGCATCGCCATATCCATAAAGTTTACTTCGGGATGCTCATAAAGCACCCACATAATTTTCGCAGCGTCCATTGCGGAGCCGCCGCCGAGAGCGATGATGGTATCGGGCTCAAAGGATCTCATTTGCTCGGCTCCCTTGATCGCGCAGGCAAGAGTGGGATCGGGCTCAACATCTGCAAAGGAGGCGTACTGGATACCCAGCTCGTTGAGCTTATCGGTGATGGGCTTTGTGTATCCGTTCTTATAAAGGAAGCTGTCGGTCACAAGGAACACACGCTTCTTGTTCATAACATTTTTAAGCTCATCAAGAGCAACAGGCATACAGCCCTTCTTTATGTAAATCTTTTCGGGCGCTCTGAACCAAAGCATATTTTCTCTCCTTTCGGCAACCGTTTTAATGTTGATTAAGTGCTTTACGCCGACGTTTTCGCTGACGGAGTTTCCGCCCCAGGAGCCGCAGCCGAGGGTGAGCGAGGGCGTAAGCTTAAAGTTGTAGAGGTCGCCAATACCGCCCTGAGAAGACGGAGTATTTACCAAAATACGGCAGGTCTTCATGCGCGCCGCAAATTCATCGAGCTTGTCCTTTTCGTTGACAGCGTCGAGATAAATTGAAGAGGTATGGCCGTAGCCGCCGTCCGCGACAAGCTGCTCCGCCTTGCCGAACGCGTCCTGGATGTCCTTTGCGCGGTACATAGCAAGAACAGGGCTCAGCTTTTCGTGAGCAAATTCCTCGCTTAGATCAACGGATTCCACCTCGCCGATCAGGATCTTTGTGCCGGCAGGAACATTAACGCCTGACAGCTCGGCGATCCTTGCAGCCTTTTGTCCAACGATTTTCGCGTTGAGCGCGCCGTTAATGATGATGGTTTTGCGAACCTTATCGAGTTCGTCGTCCTTCAGGAAATAACAGCCGCGCGCAGCAAATTCCTGCTTTACGGCGTCGTAAATGCTGTCGAGTACGATCGTGGACTGCTCGGACGCGCAGATCATACCGTTGTCAAAGGTTTTGGAGTGAATGATAGAGTTGACCGCCAGGGTGACGTCGGCACTGTCGTCGATGATGGCAGGTGTGTTGCCTGCGCCAACGCCGAGAGCGGGCTTGCCGCTGGAGTACGCAGCCTTTACCATGCCGGGGCCGCCTGTTGCGAGGATAATATCAGACTCCTGCATGACAAGATTGGTCATTTCAAGCGAGGGAACGTCGATCCAGGCGATAATATTCTCCGGCGCGCCGGCTGCTACCGCCGCTTCAAGAACTACCTTTGCGGCTTCGATAGTGCTTTTCTTCGCGCGGGGATGCGGGCTGATGATGATAGCGTTTCTGGTTTTAAGGCAGATAAGCGCTTTGAAAATTGCGGTGGAAGTGGGGTTTGTCGTGGGAATGACAGCGCCTACAACGCCGATGGGCTCGGCGATCTTCTTCGTGCCGAAAGCCTTGTCTTCTTCGATAACGCCGCAGGTTTTGACGTCGCGGTACTGATTGTAGATATATTCGCTGGCATAGTGGTTTTTGATGACCTTATCCTCCACGATGCCCATACCGGTTTCTTCAACCGCCATTTGCGCAAGGGGGATCCTTGCCTGGTTTGCTGCGGTTGCAGCCGCTAAAAAGATAGCGTCAACCTGTTCCTGCGTGTAGGTGGCAAAGATCTTCTGTGCAGCTCTTGCTCTTGCGAGCGCGGCTTCCAGTTTTTCTACGCCGTCAACGATCTCATAATTTTTCTTGTTTGTTTCCATTGTTCTCCTCCTGATTTAATCAATTTGCATACTGTGCAGATGTGCCAAGGATAAAGCTAAGTTTTCGTTTTCCAGTACTATTCCCTGCGGAAGCTTAAGCATAACAGGCGAAAAATTCCATACGGCTTCGATTCCGCTCGCGATCAGCTGATCGCAAACCGATTGCGCCGCGCCGGCAGGAACGGTGATTATGCCGATTTTAACGTCGTGCATCTGACAGAATCGCCGCAGCTGTTCCATTGAATAAACGGGCTTGCCGGACGCTTTACGGCTTTTTTCCTCGTCTTGGTCAAATGCCGCTATTATCTCCATTCCATAATCGCGAAAGCCGCTGTAATCCATCAAAGCGGTTCCGAGCTTGCCTGCTCCGACTAAAACAGCCGGGGTAACATTGTTGACGCCCAGCGCAGCTTTCAGCGAAGCCTTCAGCGCGTCGGCAGCATAGCCTGTTTTGGGCTTTCCCTTTCCGCACACAAGGCTCAGATCCTTGCGTACCAAAACCTCGCCCAAGCCAAGCGCTTTTGCGATCGCCGGCGCCGAGATATGCTCGCTTGTTACGCTTTCTAAAAAATGCAAGTAAGCCGGAAGCCGACCGAGCGTTGCTTTTGAAATTGCGGACTGCAAAATCTTCACCTCCTGTTTGCTTGTTAATATTTTAACAAATTCTTCGGCGTGTGTGAATAACCAAAAAAGTATATCGGTAATATACATATCGATATACCATATATCGAATGGCAAAATAATTGAAATGAGCCGTCTGAAAATATAAGCAGCAGCCGCTCCCAAAAGGGAAAGGCTGCTGCTTTTATTACAGATATTGACTTTTTGAGTTGTATAGCTCGGTCATAAAATCCCGGTCAAGCTTGCTGAAACGGTAATCCTTGCGGCATATCAGCATATCGCGGTAGAGCTTATGATTATCGGGACAGCTCTTTTGCACCAAGCCAAAGCCGGAAATAACACCGTCGGGCAACGGAGAAACCCACATAAACGTATTAGGATTCTGAGCGAGCAGGTGAAACTGACCGCCGCGCTCGAAAACATAAATGTTGCGTGAACAATTGACGGTATGCTCGTCCTTAAGCACAGCCGCCGCAGGCAAAGAAGGAACATACGGGTCGGCGTGTGAGATCTGTATATACGGCTCCAGATCCCGATAGCGGATCTCCTCTTTTTCGGCAAGAGGATTTCTTGCGTTGATCACCAACACATATTGAAATTCCGCGACCAATTCATACCTCAAGCCCTTTTCATCAAGCAAGGTTTTGAAATAATTATCAAAATGGGAGGCGTAACGGATGATCCCCAAATGATAATTGTGCTCCAATATATTTTTAATAGCGTTGTTGGAGTTGGTTTCCTGATAATATATCTCTGCCGAGCCTTTGTCGATGCAGTTTGAAAATTTTGAAAAAGCGTCGGCAATGTAGCTTGCGCGCGGAACAGAAATAGAAAAGGTTTGCTTTGCCGGCAATTCCGACTTATACATCGTTTCAAGTTCATCGAGCTGTCTTAGAATGTTTTTAGCATATCCGATAAATTCTTCGCCTTTGGGCGTAAGTATCATACCTTTCGACGTGCGCAAAAAAATAGTGATACCCAGATCCGCTTCAAGCTCTTTTATAGAACGGCTTAAATTCGGCTGTGCCACAAGCAGCGTTTCACTTGCCTTGTTGATGGAACCGGCTTTTGCGACCTCGACTGCATACTTCATATGGATAACATTCATCCCGACGCCCCCCGTTTTCAGATTAATAAAATAATACCATAGTTTCAGAACATTTGCAACAAAAAACTACTCTTGGATTTAATGCCGCTTTTGATTATGATAAGCGGCGATCGTTATAGCTTACAGACCACATTATAAGGCAAGATAAGTAGCGGTGCGGCAGCTTGTTGCAGCGCAAGAAAACAAGGCAGAGAGCGGTAAACTCTCTGCCTTGAAGCTTCATAATATATAGCGCGTGCGCACGGCAGGATTGACCTGCCCTAAATCATTTTCCGAAAAATCTTTTCCATACAGCGACAGCGTTAGCGTTTGACAGCTTTTGCTCAACGTCTATACCTGCCGGGCAAATATTATGACAGGAAAGCGATTTGCCGCAGCCGCCGTAAATGTTCTTTTTATAGAAAGCAGACAGCTCCTGAGGACGGCTCTTTTCAAGCTGAGAGAGCACCCTTGAAGCCGGTACAAAAGCCGCCGCTCCGTAAAAATCGCCGTTAGGCATAAAATTCGGGCAGACTTCAAGGCAACAGCCGCATTGCAGGCACCGCGACGCGTCATAGCACAGATCCGCCGCCTTGCCTGTATGATGCGCAGACTGCTCAAGCCAGTTATGGATCGCCCTGAGATTGTCCATCATCAGGCTTCTGTCAACGACCAAATCACGCACGGTCGGGAATTTTTTCAAGGGCTCTAAGCTAAGCCTGCCGTGTTTGCAGGCGCTTAGCTTTGTGTCGCAGGCGAGCGCCGGGCTTCCGTTTATGCGCATAGCGCACGCTCCGCACTTCTTTTGCAAACAGCTGCACTGCCAGTGAATGGTTCCGACGGGATCTCCGTTTATATCCTTAAGATCATAACTTGCGTTGATTTTATTGAGCAGCGTTGCAACCGTATCGTCAGGCGATGCTTCAAATTCAATTGTCTGTTTGTACGGCGCGGACGCGCTGTCCTTCTGCCTTAAAATATCTATTGTAAGTTTCATAACCGATCAATATCTCTGTAAAACACTTTTGTATCTTTAACTACCGTCTGCTTTTGGCAGCCGGGATCTGTATCGGGGTGATCCGTCCTTCTGTGAGCGCCGCGGCTCTCTTTGCGGAACAACGCGCAATTCACCGTTGCTTTTGCGAGCTTTAGCAGACGTGTTTCGGCAGCGTTTGAAGCTTTGTTTTGAAGTGAATCCAATTCTGTCAAAGCCTGCTTAAGGTCATTTTCGCTGCGCAATATTTTCAGGCGGTTGCCGAGGATCTCGCTGACCGAATCACGAAAAGGCAAAGAAACCTCGGAATAGTTTTGACTGCATTCCAAATCCTGCGGAGATTCCTGTTTGCCGCACTCTTTCATTGCTGTCATTGCGGCAACCTTTCCGCCGTAAACCGCGCCCAAAAGCGAGTTGCCTCCCAATCGGTTCGCGCCGTGATACTGACAGGCACATTCGCCTGCGGCGTACAGATTATCCGCCGAGGTTCGGTGCTCCGCGTCAACCCAAATTCCGCCCATAAAATAGTGGATACCCGGTGATACGGGAATCGGCTTTTTGGCAGGGTCGAACGCGAGGTAGTGGATGACCTGCTCTTGCAGGTCGGAAAGGCGGCTTTGCCAAACCTTTTTATCGATCCCCGTCATATCTACGTAGACCTGATCTTCACATTCCGGCATTGAGGTGACCTCGACCATTTCCGCAGAGACGACGTCGCGCGGCATAAGATTTTTCAGCTCGGGGTATTTTTCTTCCATAAAATACCACGGCTCGCCGTTTTTGACGACAAACAGCCTGCCGCCCTCTCCCCTTGCCGCTTCGCTGATCAGCAGGCGTTTTCCGGGGATCGCGATGGTTGTTGGATGATACTGGATAAATTCAAGATTTGCAAGCTCTACGCCGTTTTCAAGGCACATTGCGGTCACGTCCGCGGTGTTTTGCGTGGTGCCTGTTGTCAGTCCGCTGAACAAACCGTTCATGCCGCCCGAGGCGAGGATAACGCTTCCGCAAAAAGAAATACTCTCCCCTGTGTGCGTATCATACACGGTCACGCCTTGGCATTTGCTGTCCCGAATATGAAGCTGTTGAAGCACGTGATGCGGATAACGCTTGATAACACCCTCCGCCTCATACCGTCGAGCCGCGTCGATCAGCGCCGTCATCAGCATTTTACCCGTACTGCTTTTGACAAAGGCGGTGCGTTTTTTCTTTTGTCCGCCGAAATTACGCTGTACGATCCCGTTTTCATTGATTTGAAACGGCACGCCGAGCTTGTAGAACTCTTTCACTATTTCGGGAGCGTTCTCGCAAAGACCGCGCACCGCTTTTTTATCAGCGAGCTCCACTCCGCCGCGGACCGTATCTTCAATATGGTTTTCTACCGTATCGTTCTCGCCCATTGTGTTCAGGCAGGCGTTAATTCCGCCCTCTGCCATGACCGACTGAGCGCGTTCGGACTGCATGGACGATATTAAGTTTGACTTTATGCCGTTTTCGGCAAGAGTTATTGCCGCGGAAAGTCCTGCAAGTCCTGCGCCGATAATGTTTATCCTCATAGCTGCCACCTGATGTAGTAAATGATAAAGCCTGCCGCCATAAACAGCATTGCAACGGAAACAAAAAACAAAATGTCTCCTGCTTTCGGGCGCAGTTTTTTGACGCCGAAGGTAATGAGCGCAGGCTTGACGTTTGTTATGATATGGACAGCAATGCTGAGCAGGAAGAAGATTTGCGTTATCAGCCTGAAAACGTCAAACGGAATCAAGCGAAACACGCCGCCCGAGGTGTAACCGAACGCCGTCGTATGAAAAAATACGAGCGCCAAAACCAGCATACCGCTGATCCTTCTTGCCCAGAAAAGACGGTTTTGACGAAAATACGGAGCTTTTGTCTTTACCGCTGTTCTGATTGAACGCACCGTAAGTATTATGCTGAGCACAGCGTGGACTACGATCAGCGCAAGCATTGTGCGCGACAGCACCTTAACTATAACCGTCGCAATGTTCATCATATTCAGTGCGCCGAGTATGCCGTGCACGACAAACAAGACGAGCACGATCATGGCGATTATTCCGTTGATTTTCCTCATAAAAACCTCTATTTTACAGTCAGAATATCAGCCTGCCGTGAGCAAACATATTATCATTACTCCGGCGACAACAAACGACAAAATCCGCTTGTCAGATCAATACAGTTTTCATAAATCCGCCAAAACAAGCAAATGGCAGAGAGTGTGAAACCTGCCGCCAATTAAATAATAATATTATTCATTCGCTTTGTCAAGAGCGTCGCAAACCGTCTATGCCGACATTTTTTGCTGATAACACAGATTTATTATTTCAAAACCGTCACCTCCTTTGCCAAGGTGTGTGCATAGCCGGAATACAGTGCAACTCTCTTTCGGAAATTGTTAATAATTTTTTATGCCCGAAAAAAATGTGATGTAACAAATGCACAAACAACAAACTTAAAATTTGTAAAATAACACTAACAACATTTATCTTAAAATATGGTAAAATATAGGCAAAGCATTTTAATCGCTGCTTTGTTTAATTAACCTTTGCCTTACCCACAGGCACGCAAAGCAATTATTACAACAGGAGGATACAAACATGGGGCTTTTTAACAAAAAGAATACGGATACTACATCGAGTTCGGACGGCAACAGCTATTTGAAGATCTCGACGACAAAAAACGAAGCTGAATACACGTTACTGCTGAAAGGAAGACTTGACACCATTACTTCTCCCGGTCTTGACAGCAAGATCAAAGAAGTAGTTGACGACGCAAAAAAGCTGGTGTTTGATTTTTCCGGTCTGGAATACATTTCCAGCGCGGGCTTGCGCGTTCTGCTCGGCACTTTACAGATTATGGAAGAAAAAAACGGAGAAATGGTTATTTGCAATCTTACCGAGCCTGTGCGCGTGGTCTTTGAGCTGACCGGATTTGCCCGTCTTTTCGACATAGAATAATGTCCGCGTGTCCACATACCGTTTGATTAGGACGGCGAGGAAGCAATATAAGGAGAGAATAAATGATAAACAAATTGAAGGATTTCCGTTTTTACGGATTGATTTTTAACATAGCGGCTGCCGTTTTTATCATGGTATTCAGCACTCCCTTTTTTACCGAAGCAAGGCTGATGCCATATTTGTACAACTACGGCATAGATTCAATGGGAGCGCTTATGTGCGTCGCGCTGTATTACGGATGTATAATGCAGAATGGTGAAGGAATAAAAGCTTTCAGGGTACTTATTATTCTGGTGTGCGCCTGCTTTGTCGTCAATGAACTGATCTGTTATACGGTACTCGTTCCTGACCGACGCACGCTTTGCTTTGTTTTCTGCCTTTTGAGCAAGCTGATCGATCTTGCGATGATCTTTCTGTTCTACCTGTACGTAAGAGAAACGCTTGGCTTTGAGGGCAGGCTTGCAAGTGTCGCGGAAAAGCTTATCCCTACCCTGTTGGCGATCCAGGCGCTTGTTTTGCTGTTAAATATTATTACACCGATCACCTTTACGGTAACTGCCGAAGGGATGTATCAGGGAACGGATTTTGTTTTAATTGAGGAGGTTTACCTTACTCTGACGTCCGTTATTACCACCGTATTGATATTTTTGTCCCATAATCCGCTCAATCAGAAAGCTGCTGCTTTGACATTTATAATTTTGCCGCTTATAGAATTTATTCTGATCGGCGGAAGCTTCGGCGACGCAAGTCAGTACGGAGTCGTTCTGATGTCGCTTATCGTGATGTACTGCGTGATCTTTAACGCCAAGAGCAGAAAGCTGGCGTCCACTGAAACGGAGCTCAATATGGCTACGGAGATCCAGAGCGGTATGCTGCCTTCCATCTTTCCGGCGTTTCCGGAGAGAGCGGAGTTTGATATTTATGCTTCCATGGATCCGGCAAAGGAGGTCGGCGGAGATTTTTATGACTTCTTTATGATCGACGACGATCACATCGCGATCGTAATAGCCGACGTGTCGGGCAAGGGAGTTCCCGCGGCGCTGTTTATGATGTCCTCAAAGATCCTTATCAACGACCATGCATTAATGGGCGGATCTCCTGCCGAAATACTGAAAAAAGTAAACAAGCAGATATGCAAAAACAACGACGCTCATATGTTTGTGACCGTATGGTTGGGTATCCTGGAAATCAACACAGGTAAGCTTACCACCGCAAGCGCCGGTCATGAATACCCGATCATCAATACCAACGGAAAATATGAGCTTTTGAAAGACAAACACGGTCTTGCTCTCGGCGCGTTTGAAATGTCTAAGTACAGTGATACCGAACTTATTCTAAAGAAGGGCGACAGCATATTCGTATATACCGACGGCGTTGCCGAGGCAACCGACGCGAATAACCAGCTTTTCGGTACAGACCGCACTGTTGACGCCCTCAACGCGGTTCCCGAGGGCGCTTCACAGAAGGAGATACTTGACGCCGTCCGCTCTGCTGTCGATGCTTTTGTAAAAGAAGCGCCCCAGTTTGACGATCTGACGATGGTAGGATTGAAATACAACGGTATTGCCTAAACAGAAAGGCTTATTATGAATGGATTTTGCGAAAAGAAATTTACATCCATGTTGATATCCGGCACGTTCACCAAGGCTGTTATGTATTTGATGCTGCTCAGCGACAGCATAATTGCAGGTTTTTTTATCGGTGAAACCGGCGTAGCAGGAATTAACGCGATCACACCCGTTACCGCTATTATCACCTTTTTCGGAGATTTAGTTTCAACAGGCGTCGGGATCGTTTTTACGCGCGAGGTCGGAAAAATGAAGAAGCGCCGTGCTGATGAGATTTACGGACAGGGGCTTATCATAAGTATCGGTATAGGGCTGCTGTCTGCAATTTTGATTTTCTTACTTCAAAACGTGTATTTCGGTATGAGCGGCATTACCGGAGAAATTCTGGATAATGCGCTCCAATACTACCGCTTCGTTCCGATCAACGCGTTCCTGACCATTGTTATTTTCTACCTTGAACAGATGGTATACAGTGACGGAGACGAACTGTGCAATAATATCTGTTACGGTTTTCAAATCGGCGGAAACATTATTTGCTCTGTCATACTGACCAGACACCTGGGAATGACGGGCATTATACTCGGTTCCGTGATCGGAAACAGCCTTGGAATACTCACGTGCCTTTGGCACTTTTTCAGAAAGAAAAACACGCTGCACTTTGTTTGGCACCTGTCGTTTAAGGACTTTTTGCTGACATCGAGGTACAGCATAGTGGATTCCTCCGTATATATCTGCTGGGGATTGATGGACTTTGTGATGATAGGCTTTGTTTCGCGTAACTACGGCAATCTTGGTTTGGTTACGCTGGCGGTGGTCGTCAGTCTTATTGAGTTCGGCGTTGTTATGGACGGCGTCGGAATGGCAATGCAGCCGCTTATCGGCACCTATTTCGGAGAAAAGAATCATAAGCTGATCAAAAGAGTTATGAGATCAGGTATAAAAGCCGCCGTAATAGAAGGCGCTGTTGCAACTGTTCTTATATGGATCTTCGCAAAGCAGTTCTGCGGTATGTTCGGAGTAACCGACGAAGCCGCGCTTTCTTCGGCAATACCTGCCATTCGAATCGTTTCGCTCGGGTTCATATTCTGCAGTACGGTGTCGCTGACGACTTCGTACTATATGCTGATCGACCGTATAGCTATGGCAACCTGCATCGCTTGTTTTCAAAACGGTTTATTATACATTCTGCTGCCCATAGCAGGTTCTATGCTTTTTGGAATAAACGGTATGTGGGCAGGTTTTATCGCGGCTCCGATACTGACGCTTATCTGCGCTATGCTCTTTGTGTATCTGCGATTCGGCAAAGATAATTTTCCGTTTTTGCTCAACGATATGAGTTCCGAAATAATCGTTATGGAGGACGTACTTACTCCCGAATCCGCAACCATACTTTCAAGGCAAGTCGCAAGCAACCTGGTTTCACATCAGTATCCGAAAGAGATCGCCAACCACGCGGCGCTGTTTACGGAAGAGATCGGACTTACGATTATCGAAAGCAACAAGCAGGCGAAGAAGCCGTTATTTATAGAGCTTTCTCTTATTTACGAAGCCGACAGTGTTCTTATCATAGAACGTGATTCGGGAAGATTATTTGACCTGACCGACCCCGATAATAAAATCAAAGGTCTGAGCGGATTTACACTAAGCGGATTGATGGAAGCGCACGATGAAAAAGCATATCTTGTAACTACAGGATATAACCGAAATGTGATCCGTTTTTCACGCACATAAATAATATGAGGAAACAAAATGAATGTATATGATTTTGACGGAACGATATTCCCTACCGATTGTTCGATAGGTTTTTTTATCTGGTGTATGAAACGGCATCCCAAGCTGTGTTTCACTTTCGCTCCGAAGGTAGTAAAGAACCTGATTTTGCGCAAGCTGGGTAAAATACCTGAGTATAAGATGCAGCGTGAGTTTTTTTGCTATCTGACGCTGATAGATGATTTCGATGAACAGATCGAGCGTTATTGGGATAAAAACGAGAAAAAAATAGCTCCATGGTATCTGGCGCAAAAGAAACCCGACGATCTGATCATCAGCGCGTCGCCTGACTGTATCATCGGACCTATCTCGAAAAGGCTGGGCGTAAACTTTATGGCAACGGAGTTCAACCGTAAATACGGGGTGTTTCTGCATAATCTGATGTACGCGCAGGAAAAGGCGCAGTATATGATCGACCACGGCTTTCCGATGATCGAAAACTTTTATTCCGACTCTCTTGCAGATACGCCGATCGCGCTGTGCGCCGAAAAAGCGCATCTGGTCAAAGACAAAGCCCGCACGGTGGTCGACTGGCCTGAGCTGGACGAAGAAACACTTAAAAAGGTTCAAGAGAAGGTCGATACGGGTTGGAGCGTCCACCTGAACGAATAAGAGGAAAGCTAATGTATATAATCATTTATGATTTCGGAACAAGCAGCGTAAAAACCTGTCTGTTTCAAATCGATTCACAAATACATCTTTTAGCAGGGACTTCAGCCGAATACGGGCTTTACATCTCCGACAACGGAGGCGCGGAACAGGACGCGGATGAATGGTGGAACGCGATTTGTTCAACTACGCGTGATTTGTTAAAAAAATCGGATGTTAAGCCAAATGAGATCGAAGGAATGGCGTTCTGCTCACAAATGCAGGGAGCGGTTTTTGTTGACGAGAACGGAAACGCCCTAAGGCGCCCGATGAACTATCTCGATCAAAAGGGCTATAAGGAATACAAGGATTGTATGGGGCGCGGATTGATCAAAGTTTCCGGGTGCAGTCTTTACAAGCTTTTGCGTAACCTTCGCGTTAATTACGCCGGCTCCACCAGCGCCAAGGATCCTGTTTGGAAATACAAGTGGGTAGAAAACAACGAGCCCGAGGTTTTTAAAAAAATATACAAATGGCTGGACATAAGCGACTATCTTGTATCGCGCTGTACAGGCAAAATCGTAAGAACGGCGGACACGGCTTTTGCGACCTTCCTTTATGACACGCGAAAAGGCAAGGAAGGCTGGAACAAAGGTCTTTTAAAGATGTATAAGGTCGATCCCGACCATATGCCCGACATCATCGACTGCACTGATCTTGCCGGCGGACTCACCGAAAAAGCAGCTCGGGAGCTCGGGCTTGTTGAAGGGATACCTGTGTTTGGCGGCGGCGGCGATACCACCTTTGTAAACATCGGCGCCGGCTGCACAACGCCGGGAGACACGCATATCTATGTCGGAACATCGGGATGG
>JBGUOX010000047.1:0-12627 GCA_045129995.1 Ruminococcus sp.
GATCGAGTTTGAGCCGTTCGACACCGACAGCCTTGAATTTGCCGAGCGCGTAGTCGGCGGCGCTGTTCCCAAGAACTTCTTCCCTGCCGTTGAAAAAGGTCTGCGCGACGCGATCAAAAAGGGCGTGCTTGCCGGTTATCCCACCGTCGGAATCAAAGCAACGCTCTACGACGGTTCCTATCACCCCGTTGACTCCTCGGAAATGTCCTTCAAAACCGCCGCAAGCTTAGCGTATAAGAACGGCATTCCCAACGCTATGCCAACGCTGCTCGAGCCTATCGGCAGCCTTAAGGCGACTGTACCTGACAGCAATATGGGCGATGTAATGGGCGAAGTCAACAAGCGCCGCGGCAGAGTAATGGGTATGTCCCCTGCCGGAAAAGGTATGCAGGTTGTAGAGGCTGAGGTTCCGATGTCGGAGATGGCAGATTTCGCCACCTTTATCCGTCAGATCACCCAAGGCCGCGGCTCCTACGAGTTCACCTTCGCGCGTTACGAGGATTGCCCGGCTAACGTAGCTCAAAAGGTAATCGAAGCCGCAAAGGCGGAAATGGAAGATTAATTCTTTAACAGAATATTACAAGAGGCTTTGGCAGCAGCCAAAGCCTCTTTTTGTTTTGCTCATTCCGATTTCCAATCAATCGCTTTATAAAAAACAAAGGCTGACTCATTCACTCGTTTTCGAGCTTGAGTCAGCCTCTGATCAACACACTAATTAAGCTGATTCGGCTTATTCGGCTTTTTCAGCTGTTTCTTCTTTTACTTCTGCCTTTGGCTTTGCAGGCGCTGCTTTTTTAGCCGGCGCCTTTTTCTTGGCAGGCGCTTTCTTCTTGGGAGCGGCAGGCTTTTCCTCGGCAGTAGCCTCTACGGTCGCGCCATCGGCAACTTCTTTCTTCTTTCTGCCGCGCTTTTTGGGAACAGGCTTTTCTTCCTTGAGCTTGTAGTAGGTCACGCCCAGCGGAGGCAGGGTAATGGAGATGCAATAGTCGAGATCATGCTCTTTCTCGTTTATCGCCATAATGTCGCCTTCGTTCTTGATTCCGCAGCCGCCGAACTCTTCCGCTTCGGAGTTAAACACCTCTTCATAGGTGCCGTAAACGGGAACAGCCACACGGTAATTCTCACGGGTAACAGGCTGGAAGTTGCAAACAACCAAAATCTCGCTGCCGTCGATCGCGATTCTGCGGAACGCGATAACGCTGTTCTGATAGTCGTCAAGCGCTACCCAACGGAAGCCGTCCCAGTCGTAGTCGTTTTCGTGCATAGCCGGGGTGTCAAGATAGAACTTGTTCGCGGTTGCGAAGAAGTGCTGCAGCTGACGATGCTTTTCATATTCAAGCAGGTTCCACTCAAGCTGCGCGTTGGCGTTCCATTCGTCGAACTGACCGATCTCGCTGCCCATAAACATCAGCTTCTTGCCGGGGTGCGCCAGCATATAGGAAACAAATCCGCGAACGCCCTGGAACTTTTGGTCATAGCCGCCGGGCATTTTATTGATAAGCGAACCCTTGCCGTAAACGACCTCGTCGTGCGAGATAGGAAGCATAAAGTTCTCTGAGAACGCGTAAACCATGCTGAAGGTAAGGGTATCGTGGTGATAGTTTCTCCACAACGGATCAAGCGAAATGTAAGAAAGCATATCGTTCATCCAGCCCATATTCCACTTGTAGTCAAAGCCAAGGCCGAGACCTTCGATGGGATAACGGGTAACATTCGGCCACGCAGTGCTTTCCTCGGCGATCATCATTACCTCGGGATAGAACATATGGCAAACGTTGTTGAGCTTCTGCAGGAAGTCAACGGCAACAAGGTTTTCTCTGCCGCCGTAAGCGTTTGCGATCCACTCGCCGTCCTTGCGGTTGTAGTCGAGATAGAGCATCGAAGCGACCGCGTCAACGCGGATGCCGTCGATGTGATACATATCCAGCCAGAACATCGCGGAGGAGATCAAAAAGCTTGTTACTTCATATCTGCCGTAGTTGAAAATATAGGTGCCCCATTCCTTGTGCTCGCCTATTCTCCAGTCCTCATATTCATAGCAGCCCGTGCCGTCAAAACGAGCCAAGCCGTGCGCGTCCTTGGGGAAGTGAGCGGGAACCCAGTCAAGGATAACGCCGATTCCCTCCTGGTGAGCGCGGTCAACAAAATACATCAGATCCTTCGGCTCGCCGTAACGCGAGGTCGCGGCATAGTAACCGGTTACCTGATAACCCCAGCTGCCGTCAAACGGGAACTCGGTAAGAGGCATAAACTCAATGTGAGTGTAGCCCATCTTCTTGACATACGGGATAAGCTCGTCCGCCAAAGCGCGATAATTATAGAAGTTGCCGTCGTCGTATTTTTTCCACGAGCCGGCGTTCACTTCATAAACGTTGATCGCCTGCTGCTTGTGGGGATGATCCTTTTTCCACTGTACCCACTCGTCGTCGTTCCACTGGTAATCATAAATATGATAGGTACGGGAAGCATTGTCGGGACGAGTCTGGCAATGGAAAGCATAAGGATCGGTTTTTAAAATGCGCTCATTCCACGGCGTTTCAACGCAATACTTGTAGCACGCAAATTCCCAAACGCCTTCAATAAACAGCTCCCAAACGCCCGAATCGGAAATACGATACATATAGTGAGCGTCCGGATTCCAATCATTAAAATCGCCGACTACGGAAACAGATTTCGCGTTAGGCGCCCAAACTCTGAAAACGCAGCCCTGGCGGCCGTCCCAGTTTTCAAAATGGGATCCGAGGAAATGGTAAGCTCTTGCAGCTTCGCCCTGCAAAAACTGTTCAAGAGGGGGTCGATTGTCATTAACAGAAAATGCCATAATATACCTCATTTCTTAAAGATTGATTATTACTTTAATTATTGTGTAAAAAGAATTACATCTATTTATTTAATTATACTCAATTTTATCTAAATTTACAAGACCTAAATTAGAATTTTATGTAAATATTTTCAGGCATTTTTCTACATTCGTTGAAAAACTTCGTTATTTTGCACGATTCAATCTTATCATTTTTGTGCGGTAATCCAAAGCGCACGGTTTTACTTTTTCATACGCCAAGCCGGCTATGTCGCCTGCCAAAATATCCTTTTCCAAAAACTCAGAATTTTGACCGTCCCTCATCGCCTTTGCAACCGAGGTCACCACCTCAAACCGGCAGTTTTTCAGCAGCTCGGCGCCGTCGTCGGTAAAGCCGAGCACACGCGCGTAGGTCGCCTGCTTCGCCTGCAGCTCCTCGGTGATGCCCAGCGAGGCACAGGCAAAAATGCGGCGCAGCCGAGCGTGAGTGTAGCGTTTTGTTTTCACTGCGTTTATTATTTCTTCTGTGGAATTATACTCTGCCAGTGCAGAAGTAATGCGATATTCCAAGCCCTCGCCGACCTCCGGCAGCTTTCGCCATTCATCTTCACGCATACAGCGCCACCGATAAAGCATCGCGCGCTCCAAATAAACCGGATCGCTGATTTCGCGCGGCGCCTCGGGAAGAAACAAAGAAACGTCCCTGCCTTCTCTCAGCCATTCGCGCAGCTGAGTCGCGGACGCAAAGCCGCCGCAGATGCTTTTGCTGTCGTGTGCAGCACCGCGCCGCAAAACCGGCAAAGGGCGAATGCCGCTGTCGCCAAGGGCGCGCAGATACTCCACCGCCAGAATATTATTCGGTGATGACAGCACATCCGCTGCGCGGTCGCCGCAAACCGTGCGAACGGCGCGTTCAAACGCCTGCGGATAGTACGCGCCTTCCTTCATCAGCGCGGCGACGATCGCGTTTACTTCGTCATTTTTCAGCGCGTCCGCGGCAGCCTGCAAAGCCTCAATATCATCGGTTTCGCACCCGAACGCAAGTGCCGTCACGTCCGAAAAAGCCTTGGCGATCCTCACGCCTCCCTGCGCAAAGCGCTGCGCGTTCGCCACGGCGTACACCGTCGGAAGCTCCGCAACCAGATCGGCGCCGTTTCGCAAAGCGATTTCCGCGCGTTCAAATTTTGAGCATACCGCAACCTCGCCGCGCTGCACAAAGCTGCCGCTCATCACGGCAATTACCGGTTCTCCGGTCAGGCGCCGTGCCGTATCAAAAAGATATTTATGACCGTTGTGAAACGGATTAAGTTCACATATGACCGCAACTGCCATTTTTCTCTCCTATGTATCATAAACTTCGGTTTTGCGATTTTGATCTTTAAATCCTGCAAAAATTCAAAAAAATACTTGAAATGTTTGTTTTAATATTGTATTATATTAAAGTGTATTTATTTATTTGTAATTATACATTAAAACCACTAAGGAATCAATAGTGAAGGGACTGTATTACATGAAAGTTTTAGTTATCAATGCAGGCAGCTCCTCCCTGAAGTATCAGCTGATTGATATGACGGACGAGAGCGTGCTGGCAAAAGGCAACTGCGAAAGGATCGGCACAGACGGCGCGTTCATCGGCTTTAAAACTCCCGACGGCAACAAGGTAGAGCGCAAAGCGGAAATGAAAAACCATACCCAGGCATTCGAAGCGGTCAAAAACGCTTTGCTCGACGCCGAATACGGCGCCATCAAGGATCTCAGCGAAGTTACCGCAATCGGTCACCGCGTTGTACAGGGCGGCTCATTTTTCGACCATTCCGTTTTGATCGACGACAGCGTGCTCGAAAAAATCAAGGAGCTCTCTCCCCTTGCGCCCCTGCACAATCCCGCGCATATCCAGGGCATCGACGCCTGCACCGAGGTGTTCGGCGAAAGCGTACCGCAGGTCGCGGTATTCGACACTGCGTTCCATCAGACTATGCCCGAAAAAGCGTATATGTTTGCGGTTCCCTATGAATATTACGAAAAGTACGGCGTCAGAAAATACGGCTTCCACGGCACCTCTCACCGCTATGTCAGCGCAAAGATGGCTGAGCTGATGGGCAAGCCGATCGAGGACCTCAAGATCATCACCTGCCACATCGGCAACGGTTCCTCCATCACTGCCGTCAAAAACGGCAAGGTCGTCGATACCACCATGGGACTTACTCCCTTGGGCGGCTTTATGATGGGCACCCGTTCCGGTTCTCTCGATCCTTCCGTCGTAACCTTCATCGGTGAGAAGGAAGGAAAGAATATGGCGGAAATGTCTGAGATACTCAACAAAAAATCCGGTCTGCTGGGCGTTTCCGGCGTATCGTCAGACGACCGCGACGTCACCGCCGCCGAAAACGAGGGCAACCCCAGAGCAAAGCTCGCTCACGAAATGCTGTACTATCAAATCGCTCAGTATGTCGGCAGCTATTATGTCGCGATGGGCGGCTGCGACGCAATCGTATTCACCGCGGGCTTGGGCGAAAACCAGCCTGTTCTTCGCGAGAAGGTCTGCGAATATCTGCAATGCCTCGGCGTCGATCTTGACAAAGAAGCCAACAGCGCCACCATTCACGGCAAGCAGGGTACGCTCACAAAGCCCGGCAGCAAGATCCGCGTAGAGCTGATCGCCACCGACGAGGAAATGGTAATCGCAAGAGATACCAAAGAGATCGTGGAAAGCCTGTAATAAGCTTCGCGTTCTTAAGCCGCGGCAAAAGCGGCTAAACACAAAACCGAAAAAAACCGAAGGGTAGGCTTGCGTTTAAGCCTACCCTTTTTATTGTGAATCGCGCCGATCACATTTGTCTTGCGTGACGGTCGGTAAGAACGGTATCGCGCGTGTCGCGGAACAAAAGCGAAACACACCAAATCGCCGCCAGCGCGACAACGATATAGATTATTCTGCTGATCACGCCGTCCTGTCCGCCGCCGATAAAGCCGACAACGTCAAACTGAAAAATACCGATGCTGCCCCAGTTCAGGCCGCCGATAATCAAAAGCGTCAACGCTATTTTATCTAACATTCCAAATCCTCCTTACAGAATGATGATAATAGTGTTGACGGTTTTTCAAAAAATATTCAAATCAAAAACAAAATCAAAATCAAGATCGCAACGCCCAGCAAAAACACCGCGCCGCCGAAAATCCGGCTAATGCCGATCGCCTTTTTCAGCTTATGCTTGCGGATCATACTCTCGGTCGGGAACGGAAGGATCATCAGCATCAGTCCCAAAACAAAGCAGCTGCCGCAGGAAAGAACGATGCCGACGGTTTTTGAAAACGACGCCAAAAACAAGCCTACGGGAATGCCGAAAACGCAAATCGTATTTACGATCAAAAATATTTTTGAAAAACGCTGGTTGAACAAATGAAACCTCACGGTTTTTCGTTCACATTCCTCGCAGCAATACTGATCAAAATATGAAATTTCCTTAGCACAATAGTCGCATTTTTTCATAGCATTTCCTCTTCCGACACAACAGCGCAGCTTCATAATGATAAAACGATTTCTATTAGTATATCACAATCGACAGTTTTTTTCAACCGAAAATTTTGTCAACCGCTATTTGCGTTTAGGTTGACAATTCAACCCTTTGGTGCTATAATGTAAACTGATATGAACAGAAAGGTTGACAATCAGTGACATCCAAACTCAATATTCGTCAGGCAACCGTCAGTATGTGCCAAGTCGCGGTCTGTACCGCGCTGCTTTGCGTACTCTCTCCCCTGTCGATCCCAACTCCCATCGGCGTCGGCTTCACAATGCAGGTGCTGATCGTGCTGATCACCGCGCTTATCCTAAAGCCTGCGCAGGCGCTTGCGGCGCAGCTTATTTACACACTGCTCGGTATCCTCGGCTTGCCGGTGTTTTCTATGTACAAAAGCGGCTTCGGCGTACTCACAAGTCCCACCGGAGGCTTTATCCTCGGCTTTATTCTCGCAAGCTTTTTTGTCAGCCTGCTCAAGGGCAGCGACGATAACAAGCGCGCGATCATCCGTTACATCATTGTCGCGATCGCCGTGGGTATCCCCTGCGTCTACATTCCGGGCGTCACAGTATTTATGATAACGACCGGCAGCGATTTTATGTCGGCGTTTTTGACCGTCGCCGGAACGTTTCTTTTGATCGATCTCGCAAAATGCGTCATTGCTTCGTTGTTTGCGCTGCCGATCAACAAATCACTCAAAAAACTCCGATAACCGTCTGTATAAATTTCGCGGAAAAGGCTTCCTCGTTTGAGGAGCCTTTTCTGTTTTGCAAAAGCGTCGTGAACGGTTTTCCCGCAAAAGAAAAAGCGCCCGCAAAAGCAGGCGCCAAAATAACAGCGTCACAAAAAATAATAAATGATCATGGAAGGATATGTCCCGAGGACAAATAAAGGCGATACCACTCGTCGCGCGTCAAAACAATATCCGCCGCGCGTGCGATTTCAAGCATCCTGTAATAGTTCATAGTGCCGACGATAGTCTGCATTTTAGCCGGATGGCGCAAAATCCACGCCGCCGCGATCGTAGACTTGGTCACGTTATATTTTGCGCTGATTTCTCCAAGCGCCCAGTTAAGATCGGGATAGCCGTCATTATTATCGACAAACGCGCCCTTGCCGCTTTGGAACGGCGACCAAGCCTGAATAGTGACGTTATTCATCCTGCAGTAGTTAAGAATATCTCCGTTGCGGTCAACCGCGCCGTCTGTGTGCATATTTGCTTCCATACCGCTGGAAATGATGTTGGAAAACGGAATAGAAAACTGTATCTGGTTTGTAAGCAGCTCCTGCTTCACATACTTTTTCAAAAGCTCGATCTGCGAGGGCTTGTGATTTGAAACGCCGAAATAGCGCACCTTGCCCTTTTGCTCCAGCTCGTCAAACGCCTTGGCGACCTCCTCCGGCTCAACAAGCGCGTCGGGGCGATGCAGCAGCAGCACATCAAGATACTCTGTATCAAGGCGCTTCAATATCCCGTCTACGGAGCTGATGATATTTTCGTAAGAAAGGTCATACATAACGCGCGGAACGATGCCGCATTTGGATTGCAAAATAATTTGGTCGCGCGGTATACCGATTTCCTTCAGGCTTTCGCCGAACAGCCGCTCGCACTCTCCGCTGCCGTAAATATCGGCGTGGTCAAAAAAGTTAACGCCCAAAGAAATGCAGTGCCACAAATATTTTGGAATATCCCAGCGTTCCAGCTCTGTCAGGCGCATACAGCCCAAGCCGATAGCAGGAACCTCTAAATCCGATTTACCGAGTTTTAAAGATTTCATCACGCACCTCCGTGCATTTTATTCTTCTATTATAAATGATAAAAAAGCGGATTTCAATAGAAAAGCCAAGGATTTTTTTATCAGCCGGCAAATTTTGCTTGACATTTTACCGTTTTTGCATTATGATATATGAGAAGTCGGGGGTATAGCTCAGCTGGGAGAGTGCTTGACTGGCAGTCAAGAGGTCACGGGTTCGAGCCCCGTTATCTCCACCATTTCATCTTGCTCCAAGAATGGCTTTGGTCAGCCATTCTTGGAGTTTTTCTTTTTGCCTGAACCGCTGTTTTCCGGTTCAGGTCATTATTTAGGTCATTATTACGCGCTTTCGTCTATCAAACCTGCCATCACATTCGCCGCTTTTGCTTTGGCTTTTTTGACTGCGTGGGTGTAGACGTTCAGTGTAGTAGACACGCTGCTGTGTCCGAGGATCGCCGATACCGTGCTCACGTCGACGCCGTTTACGATGGATTCCGTGGCGACTGTGTGGCGGAAGCTATGCAAGCCCTTGAACGGCAGGTTTTCCTTTTCACAGAAATCTTTCAGCCATTTATACGGGTAGTACGGTCTCATCGGCTCGCCGCGCCAGTTGATGAATAGCCTGTCGCTGTACGCCCAAAGGTCGCCGCATTTCTCGGCGTTCTCCTGTTGTTCATCATACCATTGACGGATCAGCTCGGTCAGGTGAGGCTGTAAGTACAGCTCGCGAACACTCGATTTCGTTTTCGGCGTGCTCGTATAGATGCCGGTTTCACCGTTCTGATAGTTCGAGGTGCGGACGATTTCGAGCGTGTTGTTCTCAAAGTCAATGTCCTTGAATTCCAAGCCCATCAGCTCGCCGCGGCGCATACCGCAGTAAGCCAAGAGGTTGAACATCACACGATGCTGTAAATCCGCTTTCTCGTTGATACGCATTAGCAGGGTTTTCAGCTCATCAAGCGAGTAGATCTCCTTTTCCTTCTTGTCGGTCTTAACTGTCTTGACTCTCGTGCATGGATTGTCGTCGACCAAACCACAAGTCCTCGCGTAATTGAGTACGTCGGAGATGAAGGTGACATAGTGCTTTTGCGTTTTCTGTGAAAGTCCTCCGCCGGTGTGCTTGTTAACGCCTTTTTGAGCAAGGCTCGTGATGAACTTCTGGATATGGCGGTAGTTGAGCACATCGACATAGACATTGCCGATAGCCTTGTAGGTACGCTCGCGCATAGTCTTGATGCGGATAATAGTAGCCGGTTTCATCTCGTGGGTCGTTTCCATAAGATTCAGCCATTCCTCAGCCAACGGTTCAAAACGTACACGCTTGGCTGACAGGCTGAGGTCATCATCCAGCCCCATCTCTATCCGCTTTTTCTTTTCCGCCTGTTCCTGCCTGACCTTCTCTTCAAACAGCACTGCCTGGCGGTTGACCTCGGCTTTGATCTGACGCTGCGACATACCCGGCTTTGGCTTGTATGTCATAGACCTCATGATCTGCGTGTAGTTATCGTCGTAGCCCGCGCTGACCCTGATGCGATAGGCTACGCCCGATTTCGTTTGCCGCTCTGTGATATTCGCCATAGCGCATCAACCACAGAGTCTCTCTTGATCTTCGCCTGAGATTTTTAAGATCAACAGGTCAAGATTGATGAGTTGTTTGTTACCAACGGTAACGGTGGGCATCTCGCCGTTCTTTACCATTCTTCTTAGCGCTCTCATACTGAACGAAGTTCCGGCGTCCATCGCCTTGATCTCGGCATAAGCCTTGGGAACGGTCCTCATTCTCGGAAGTGTACGGATGTTTGTATTATTTGTGGTCATATATGGATCCTCCTTGTCATTCCAACCACAGATAGCGACACTATTATAGCAGACATTTTTTTGGAAAGTCCAGACATTTATTGACTTTTCTTTTCAAACCGCTGCAAATAACATCTTGTCGTATCTGGTCATTGTGTTATTACATTTTCAAACCGCGCAGAGTGTTCTTATGCTCGTGCCGCGGTTTTTTGTTTGTGGTGCAGTCCTCGGTATGACTTTCGTTGTCGATAACGTTAATCACGTCCGCAGCCAGATATGCCGAATCAATTCCCAGATGATCAAGAGTATCGTCGGGATAATCGAAAATGCTGTTAGTTTCTTCAGTGTGCTCTTGGTCTGCTCCTCTGCCGAGTAGAGCTTCTTCGAAAATTCGTCGCTCGTATTCCCAGCCTGTGATCGGAAATCCTTCATCGAGGTCGAGGTCTGCTCTTGGATTTGTTTCGCTTGCTGTTGAAGTGAATCCTGAAATTTCGTCAGCGTTTGTTTGGTCTCCTCCGCTTGGGCGGTCAGTTTTTCCATCTGTTCCCGTTGCATCTCCGAGAGTTCGCTCCACGTTGCCAGTGTTTCTATCGTATCCATAATCGTACTCAGCATATCTATCTGTGTTTGTTGTGATTGTATCAGCGCCCGCCAGTTCTTCTCCGTAATCGAAACGTAGGTTTCGGTTTGAGCTGCCTGCGCTAAGTTCATTTTTGCCTGAGCCTTCAATTCGCTCGGTGATTTTCTGCCTGATTCTAAACTCATCGGTCATAGCCCCCTTCAAATATTTTTCTTCGTGCAATTTGTTGTCCCTGCACTTCATACCGTTAGGGCAAGTGTAGGTGATATATTTACGGGTGTCGCTCCAGTTAACTTTGTAACCTTCCAACTCCATCAGCTCAATAAAATGCTCTCGGCTGACAGCGCATCGCATTGCTTCGTCTATCGCCATTGCCAAATCTAACTTCCAACTCTGACCTTTGTCGGCTGACCTGTACTCTCTCGCGGACATACCGTTGACTTTTGACGGAGCGGATTCGATTACCGACAGTCCGTATTCCAAACAAAGCTTGTCCGATGAATCACGAAGTCTTTGGATCTCTTTGTTATCGGAATGATATTTGTAACCGCTCTCGGCGTTCACGGAATTGATGACGAAATGTGAGTGAATGTGGTTGCGATCGACGTGAGTAGCAACTAAAACTTCATATCCTTTGAAATTTTCCTCCGCGAAGTGTAACGCGATCTCGTGAGCGGTTTCGGGTGTTAACTTTTCGTCCGGGTGAAATGACTGGAGCAGATGATAATACATCCGTCCGTCAGACTTTTTGTAACGGAGCTTGGTGTTCATCATTTCATTGTAGGCTGACTGAGCGACGCAATTAATCCCTGTCACCAATCGTCTGCCGTTGTGAATTGTTTTTGCGTTTTTGGAGCAATAGTTGATCAGCGCTTTCAGCCCTTGCCTCGTCTGTGTTTTCTGCCGTGAGATAAAATTTACAACCGCTATGCTGACCACCTCTTTCGTTCAAGCAGTTCGGTCAAAGTATGATTGAGTTTAGAGTATTCATCAATCAACGGTTGCAGATTCACGCAATTCACTTTGCCCATATTGCAGAGCGTTGTAAGCTGATTAAGATTTCTGCCGATTGCTTTTTGCTGACGGATGATGTCATCTAACCCATTGATAACAAAAATCTGTTTGCCTAAACTGCATTTGGTAACGTAGTCTGTTATTGATAATTTTGCTTTATCCGCCTTGTGATGAAGCGTTCGCAAATCTTCTTCACTGATTCTGATACTTAATTTTTTATCCTTCATATTAACCTTTCCGCCGTAACAAACGGGTGCGGGTGTCCCGCCAAGCTGCATCGGCAGGGCACTGAGCGACCAGTCGAATGCGATGCTTGCCACAGACTGAAGTCTGTGATCTGCGTAACCCTAACCCTCGTTTGTTACGGCTATTTAATTCTTCCTGCGGTTAAATCTGCCGTTAAATAAACCGGCGTTGCATACTCATTTAAATTCGGGAGAACAGGGCGCAAATTTGACTGCGGACGATATGGACGATACAGACGATGTTTTTGAGGGCAGTATAATGTCGTACATACCGTACCTATCGTACTTTTTACAAATCGTTTGTGTTCGGTTCATAGTAGATGTCGATAACGCGGACGTTGTTGCGCTTGGATGACTCAAAATAAATATCGTTTTCTTCCAACTCCGAACGGTATCGGTTCATCATCCGCTTTAGAGAATTGGCTTTGATTTCTCTGCCTGTATATTGATTGTATCGTTCAATGAAGTCAGCATTACTTCCGGAGAAAAAAGAGATTTCCTTCATCATCTCAATGAGCTTTTGCATTTCATCAGGCAACAGCATTTCGGGATTGTCCGAGCTGTCGGAAACGAAATTCCAAACACAGTTATCCTTGTCGAAGCGAAGTTCAATTTCTCTGTCCTCAATGTCGCGCCCTGAGCAGTAGAGCGTTGCGTTGGTGGAACAGCGTTTGCTCTTATCGAGAACAAACATCGTGTCCACACCACCGGCAAGTCCGTTTGTGCCCGACAACATATTGAATGGGTCGCTGTCACCCTGCTTACGAAGATGATGAACAAGAAGAATGGTTATCTTCAATTCTTCCGCGAGCTTTTTGAGAATTTCAATCTCGTTGTAGTCAGAAGCGTAACTGACCTCGCTCCCTGTGTTACGAATCATCTGGAACGTATCAATGACAATCAAAGCAGTCCCCGG
>JBGUOX010000048.1:0-82747 GCA_045129995.1 Ruminococcus sp.
ACCCTTGCCCTCAGCTATCACTTCCTACTGCCAAGCGTGTAGTGGACTTTCACCACCGAGTTACTACCCATTCCGGGCAAACCAAAACAAGCAGCACAGCGAAATCGCTGTGCTGCTGTTATTATGCCATTAAATGGTGATTATACAGTTATGAGATAATGCTCGGGCTCAGGAACAAGGTCGGGATTTGCGCTATAGATGGTAAGGAAGTTTGTCTGGTTCTCGATCTTGTCATCGTTAACGATTACCCAAAGCTCTCTGTTAGTGAAGTTGTTCAGGTCGCAGGTCTGCGGATTGCCGGCATTGGAAACGATCAGATTGAAGTATACTGTCTTTTCCTTGGCGAAATTATAATCAAAGCTATAATCATACCAGCCGGTAGCCGTGTTCAGTACAGGCGCAACGCCCGGCCATGAGCCGCCTGCGTAGTTTTCGCTGTTCCAAATCCACAGCTTCATATCTTCGTTGTTATTACCCCAAATCTCGTCGGGATTGCTGTGCTTAAAGTGGAGCTTAACATTTGCTTCCTGTCCGGGAACATAATAGTAATCAACAACGATGCCCTTGCCGTAGGTAACCTTCTTGCCTTCGGTCTCGGGAAGCTTGGTTGCGTCGAGCTTGTAACCGAATACGGAAACGGCAGGTGCATACAAGTCATCACCGATTCTGTCCTTGAAGGAAACGGAATCAATCAGCGTGGAAGCGCCGTCCTCGGTGTAGTAATTAACGGTCACGGTATTCTGAGACATTACATACTCAGCCAGATAGCATTGAAGCATCGTAGCATCGCTGATGTCGGTTTTACCGTCGTAGTTGAAATCAAGCTGCGCCAGTCGCTCTTCGGTAACGGGTACCATCTCAGCGAGAATACGCTGTAAAGCGGAAACGTCGGAAACAGTGATTCTGCCGTCGTTATCCACATCGCCAAAGGTGCGGATGGATTCGGGTACATAATCTGTATAAACGAAGGTTACGAACTTGGTTTCGGTTCCGAACTTGCCGTCCTTGTCGCCTTCCACCTTGTCAAGCATATACTTTTCGGGGATCGCGTCGGATTCGGGAGCGGAGTAGTCAGCGTCGGGCTCGCCGTAAAGTGTTACGGAAGGAGCAAGCTCTGTGCCGTCCTTAAGCTGATACTTGACGATGACTTCCATAGCGTCCTTGTAGATGAAGGTAACGGTCTTGTCAGTGCCTTCGGTGAAGGTGCCGTTCTTATCGCCGCTCATCTCTTTAAAGATGTACTTGCCGGGAATATCGGTTGCCTCGGGAGCGGAATAATCTGCGCCGTCAATACCATAAAGAGTTACAGGCGCGGAAAGCTCTGTGCCGTTCTCGTGCTCATACTTTACGATAACCTTAGCGGCGTCACGATATACATAGTTAACCGTTTGATTGTTGCTGCTGTAAGTTCCGGTTGCATTGCCGTCGATATGGTCAAGAATATAAGCGTTGGAAACAGCGGCATTTGCAAAGGTAGTGTAAGCGGTGCCGATCTTGCCGGTAAGATGAATAGAGTTAACACCTGAAATCGCTTTGCCGTTCATATCAACGGATTTGATTTCAACAGTACCCATATTTTCATCGGTGATGCCGACGCTGTCATAGCTTGCCTTGTCTATAGCAACCAACGTTGAGGTAGCCGGAACAGTGATCTTCTTGCCCTTAACGGTTTCCAGCGGAGTTAAGCCCGCGCGGTCGCCCTTAACGAGAATTACCCACTCGGAAGCATCGCTGACAGAAGGCTCAAGTGTAGTGGTCAGGGTGATACTCTGCTGTCTGGCGGAACCGTTGTGAATAACAAGCATTTTATTCCATTCATTTGCCTGATCGTTAGTGATAACGTAGGTGATGATCGTGCTTTGATCGCTGAACTTATTCGCGAACTTGATGTTGCTCTGATAGGTCTTATCCTTGGCAGTCAAAGGCGTAAAGTTCTTTCTGATGTTCATCATACCTTTGTAGTAGGCAACCAAATCGCTGTATTCGACAGTACGCTTCCAGTCAAGCTTGTTTAAGTCGGCAGGTGCGTTATAGCTGTTTTCGTTGCCGAGCTTGGTACGAGCAAATTCTTCACCTGCGAGGATGAAGGGGATGCCCTGAGCAGTGTAGATAATACCTGCCGCAAAGCGGTTAGCTTCCAGTGCCTGCTCGTTTCTTTCCGCGTAAACCGGATCTCCGGACTTAATTCCGCGATGCGTAAGCGAATTGGCAAGACGGTCATAGAGAGTGTGGTTATCGTGGCAAGCAGCATAGTTGACGCTTTGCTCAGGCGCTACGGACGTCCAGCCGGATTTAAATGAAGAGTAGCTGTTGCCGTAAACAGCCGCCTTAACAGATTTTACGCCGTCGAGAGCAGGGTTGCCGGAAATGTAGCCCGTTGCGTCAGCTTCGAAAACAGAACCCTTCATACCGTCGCGAACCGCGTCGTTGAAGAAACCTACTCTGGAACTGAGCTTAGCGGCGTTCTTCTGGGTAGCCGGATAAGCGCGCTGACCCTTGTAATCGTATGATGCATTGTGGGTGGTCAGGCTCCAGCCTTCGCCCCAAATAGTGATGCGGGGATCAACCTCGTCAAGATTTGCACGAATATCGTTCATAACGCCGCAGTCCATCAAGCCCATAAGGTCAAAACGGAAACCGTCAACGTGATACTCGTCAACCCAGTATCTGCAGGACTGCACGATGTAATCATGCACCATCGCGCGCTCGGTAGCTACGTCGTTTCCGCAGCCGGAACCGTTCGACCAGTAATCCTGACCCTGAGTTGAATCATAGTATTTTCTGAAATAATAATCGGGCACTGTTCCCTGGAAGGGAGAGTAATCCTTGTGGTTGGAGTAGGTGTGGTTGTAAACAACGTCCATAACGACGGAGATACCCGCGTCATGCAACGCCTTGATCATCTGCTTACATTCCTTAATACGAACGTTGCCGTCATAAGGATTGGAAGAATAGGATCCTTCGGGAACATTGTAGTTCTGAGGATCGTAGCCCCAATTGAACTGATCTGCAGCGCCTGCTTCGTCAACAGAGCCGAAATCGTAGAAAGGATTGATTTGAACGGTGGTCACACCAAGATCCTTGAGGTAATCCACCATGGTGGGATAATTGCCTTCATTGTCAATGGTTGTGCCGGTTTCGGTGAAAGCAAGGTATTTTCCGCGGTTAGCTTCGCTGACGCCGGAGCTTGTATCCCACGACATATCCTTAACGTGAACTTCCCAAACGGTTGAATCGGACTGCTCGTCCAAAAGAACGTGGTTGTCGCTTTCCCAGCCCTCGGGATTTGTCTTTGAAAGGTCGCAAATCATGGAACGTTTGCCGTTGACGCCGGTGGCGACAGAATAAACGTCCTGCGTTTCGGCAGTTTGAACATCTCCGCCATAAGGATGCGCAGATGTAATGGTGTAGGTGTAGTAAGTGTTAACAAGGTCACCTGTAACGGTGGTTGTCCAAACACCTGTCCACTTTTCGCCATCATACAGCTTTTCCATACTGACAGTTTCAAGCTTTGCCGCACCCGGTTCACTGTCAGAACCGGTAGCATAACGGTTAAGTGTTACCTCTGTAGCTGTAGGTGACCAAACCTTGAACACGGTCTGCTCCGGAGAGTAGGTTGCACCAAGGTCATTGCCCGAATAGGCGTATTCCGCATCCAGCGCTTCCATGGCAGCGACATTTCTGTCTACAGTTGCGCCGACAGAACCGTTGTCTGTCGCCGCGAAAGCTGTTAAAGCACTTGAGGAAGCGAGCATACACACCGCAAGAACAGAAGAAACAATTTTCTTTGATGCTCTCATTTTGATAAATCCTCCTTTAATAATGTATTAGTTTATGTTGATTCCGCAAACGCGGAAATGCAAACCTTATTCTTTAGGCTCAAGGCTGTTGTTGAAATCCATTGCCGCCCTGAGCTTTTTCTTTCTTTTGACGGACGAGGCGATAGCTGAAGCGATGCACAAAACGAATATTACACCGACGCCGATAGCAACAACTACCAAAATCTTTTTCATCGGATCCGGCTTATTGACGTAGTTAAGAATAACGTTTATCTCGCCTGCGCCAAAGGTACCGTTTACTTTTGGAGGAACCTCCACCAGCATTCTGTCCTCATACTCATTCTGCTGAACAGAGTACTGCTCTCCCTCCTGCCCCGTGAGCGTGTCTGTTTCGATAACAGATCCGTCCTCGAGCATATAGATCACATTGACCTTGCTGACGGTTTTGTCTGCGTTGTCGGTGACACGCGTATATTTATATGTCACCGTAACATCATGGTCAGGCATGGTACCGGCGCCGTTTTCAGGCAAATCGTCCATCACAAGAGAATAGTCCTTGATGCTGGGCAAATCGGGCGTATAGTACTTTGCTCCTACGCGGTTGCGGATCAAATAATCATCAGCAAGCTCCAAGCCGTTTATATCATCGACAAACTTGACGGTGACAATGCACATTTTGCCTTTATATGGCTTTACATAAACATCGACATAATGAGGCTGCTCCTCAATTTGACCTTTTCCGTCGCCCTCAACCGAAGTCACGTCGTAATTGTGCTTGCTTGCCGCCTTGTAAACATCATAAAATGAGTTATAGGAATCTGAGATAACATCGGTACCGAGTCTTTCCTCGGAGTCTTTGTCATAATAACGTATGACGACCTGTCCTTCGTAATCGGTTATTGCAGCCTTCTTATATCCGTCCTTGTCGCACAGAACAGCGGCTGAGTGAGCTTTTACACTGACATTGCCGGAACGTGTGCCAAGATTGTTGAGTCCGGCTATATCTTCGTCGGCAAGCTGGATCCATTCGCCGTCCAAGGAAATGTTAACATCCTTGTCCGTGCCGTTAAAAGCGACAAACACTTTGTTCCACGCGCCTTCTTCAGTGTTTGGAATAATGAATGCGCAAACGCCCTTCGGCAAGCCTTCTACGGAAGTGATGTTGTTGGCTGTTGTCGCCGTAGCGTCGGTAAACGCCGGGAATGCATCGCGTATTTTCATCAGACCGCGGTAGTATTCAACCAAATCGCTGAATTTCAGCAAATTTGTCCAGTCGATCTGATTGTTCACGCGCGGGCTATCATAGGAATTCTCGATTCCGTCCTTGCTTCGGGCAAATTCCTCGCCGCTTAGGAAAAACGGAATGCCCTGAGAGGTCATCACAATTGCGGCTGACAGCTTATTCATGGCAACCAGCTTGTCGTCACGCTCGCGGTATTCGCCGTTGTCATAGATCGAGCCGACAAGCTTGTCATATAAGCAAAGGTTATCATGGCAGGAAGCGTAGGTGACGCACTGTGTGGGAACATTTGCCCAGCCGAGTACGCTTTGCCCCAAGAAACCGGTTTTTATATTGGAACGCTTGCTGCCGTCCTGTATAAAGCCGCCGTCCTTGCCTGCCGTACTGCCCTTGATGGCGTCGCGGATGGTATCGTCAAAGGCGCCTATACGGTCGCTAAGCTGCGTCAGGTTCTGCTGATTTGCCATAACGGTGCCGGGATCAGCCTCGGTTGCCATATTCCACGCTTCACCGTACATCAAAATCTGTTTGCCGCTGCCGTCTTCATAAAGGCCGTCAAGCGCTTCACGGATGCTGTTCATCGTTGTGACGTCATGCAAACCCATCAAGTCAAATCTGAAACCGTCGATATGGTATTCTTTTGCCCAGTAGGTAACGGAATCTATCATATACTTGCGGAACATAAGGTGCTCTGATGCAGTATCGTTCGAACAGCCGGAGCCGTTGGAAAAGCTTCCGTCAGCCTTCATACGGTAGTAATAATTTGGGACAGTGTACTGGAACCACGAATCGGTGGAATAGGTGTGGTTATAAACGACATCCATCACCACGCCGATGCCTGCGTTGTGCAGCGCCTGGATCATCTGCTTGCATTCCTTGATTCGCACCGCGCCGTCATAGGGATTGGTGGAATAAGAGCCTTCGGGAACATTATAGTTGACAGGATCATAGCCCCAGTTGTACTGAGCCATAATGTCCTTGCTTTCATCAACAGAGCCGAAATCGTACATCGGCATGATCTGCACATATTTGACTCCCAACTTTTTCAGATAATCCACACAGGTCGGCGTTCCGCCCTTGATATTATCAACAGTGGTTCCGCTTTCGGTGAACGCGAGGTATTTTCCGCGGTGCGCTTCGGAAACGCCGCTGGACGCTGAGGAAGAAAAATCCGCAACAGAGGTTTCCCATACGGTGGCGTTCGTCTGCTGTTTGACGAAAACGTGCGTGTCATTTTCCCAGTTTTTGGGATTGGTCTTTTTCAGATCGACAACCATGCTGCGCTTGCCGTTAACTCCGCAGGCACGCGCGTAGATGTCGCCCGTTTTATGGGAAGATTTGCCGTGAGTAACGGTATACTCATAGTATTTTCCAAGTAAGTTACCGTTGATCGTGACAGACCAAACGCCTGTTTTTTTGTCGAGGATCAGGTTGGCTGTCGCTTCCGCTGCGCCTCCCTCGGCCTCGCTTCCTTTGCTGTAAATGTCGATTTTTACCGCACTTGCCTTAGGCGACCACACTTTAAAGGTCGTCGCTTTTTCTGTGTAATTCGCGCCTAAATCGTTACCGTCATAGGCAAATTTTTCAAGCTCTTTTACATACGCCTGAAAGTCCACCGGTTTAGAAGCGCCTGCCGCGTCGGCAGCGGCAAAAGTACCCGTAGCCATCATAATTGCCAATACTCCTGTTATCAATTTTTTAAAACGCAAAGCATTGCCCCCCGTTTTAGTTTTCTAAAAAATATAATTACGCATAGTTATTTTATTCTATCATTTTATCACATTATCAAAGGGTTTTTATTTCGTTATTAGAATAATATTTTAGAAATCTCTATTTATTCTGTAGAAAATTTTGTTTAAATTATGTGCAGTTTTACCATACGCGTTTAGCTGGAAAAAAGCGGAACGCTTATAACGTTCCGCTTTACTGATGATTATTTAAATAATTGACGATCTGCTCGTCGTCCCACAGCCCCAAATCATCGGTGCCTGCCAAATACTCATTGTGATGACGCACCTCATGGTGCAGTATATGCTCCATTTTCCGATAAAACTCATCGCTCGGCAAATTGCCGTAGACGCGTGCGATGGAGCCGTAATAAAATACGATTGAATTGCCGATCAAGTCGCGCTTGTATTCGCCCAGAATGTACAAATCATTATGACGCGCCACCGGATGATATTTTACATCGGGAACAATAGAAATTCCGCCGTTAAGCTCGCGATAAAGCTCGAACGGCATATTATCCGCGATCTCATCCAACATTGACGCGCATTCTTCAAAGCCTATCATAATTCTTAATTGGAATTAATAGTCAAGATAATCCTTGAGCTTGCGCGAACGGCTGGGATGGCGCAGCTTACGAAGTGCCTTAGCCTCGATCTGGCGAATACGCTCACGGGTAACGTTGAACTCCTTGCCGACTTCTTCAAGAGTACGGCTTCTGCCGTCTTCCAAACCAAAGCGCAGCTTAAGCACCTTGGCTTCTCTGGGCGTAAGAGTTGACAAAACATCCGCAAGCTGTTCTCTGAGCATTGTATGCGACGCAGCGTCGGCAGGCGCAGGCGCGTCGTTGTCGGGAATAAAATCGCCAAGATGGCTGTCCTCTTCCTCACCGATAGGCGTCTCCAGCGAAACAGGCTCCTGCGCAACACGCATAATTTCACGCACCTTGTCAACGGGCATATCGATTTCTTCGGCGATCTCATCGGGCGAAGGTTCGTGACCGTTTTGGTGAAGGAGCTGGCTTTGAACTTTTTTTACTTTATTAATGGTTTCGACCATATGAACCGGAATACGGATAGTACGCGCCTGATCCGCAATGGCGCGGGTGATCGCCTGACGGATCCACCATGTAGCGTAGGTAGAAAACTTGAAGCCCTTTGTATAGTCAAACTTTTCAACCGCTTTGATCAGTCCGAGGTTGCCCTCCTGAATCAAATCCAAGAACTGCATTCCTCTGCCGAGATAACGCTTGGCAATGCTGACAACCAAACGAAGGTTTGCTTCGGAAAGCCTTTGCTTTGCCGCAACATCGCCGTTAGAGATTCGAATAGCCAAATCGACCTCTTCCTCACTGGTGAGCAGCGGCACTCTGCCGATCTCTTTCAAATAAACCTTGACAGGATCGTCGATTGTTACACTCTGATCGCCGGTCGGCGCGGGTGAATCCTCGTCGTGGTTATCATCGATGGTAATATCGAGATCATCAATTTTGAGATCGTCAAAGTCCTCAACGATCTCAATGCCCTGGCTTTCGATCGTATCGTAGAGCTTTTCCAGCTTTTCGGGATCAAAATCCTGTTCGCCGATGGCGTCCAAAATATCCTGATTGGTAAGCTGACCTTTTTGTTTGCCGAGTTCTACCAGCTCTTTAACAATGGATTTCTTTTCCTGCTGCGCCATAGTATCTTTCCTTTCACTTTTTGGTTTTCCTCGTCTTGAGAAGATATTCGTTCAGCTCTTCAGGCGACATATTTCCGATGTCGTCCCGCTTTAGCTTAGCGCTCTCCTCACGGATCACCTTTATTGTTTCTTCAAGCGATTGCTTTGTCAAGGCAACGCCTGCGTATTTGCTGATGATTTGATATATTTTATCGGTTTCCTCTGCGGTAAAGTCGGCGGTGACGTTCATCATCGGATCCCTGCCGTCTTTGATACGATCCGAAAAGTATTCATAATAACGCCGCATAAGGGAGTTTTGAAACTGTTCGGATGATATTTCCGCGGAAATACCGTTTGCCGAATCGGGATTACGCAGCAAATAGACAAGCAGTACCTCCTCTGCCGAAGAACTGCGATGCATTTTTGCCTTGTCCTTGTCGATCCTGTCTCCTCTGCCGCCTAAATCCGTACGGATCTTTTGCTGCTGACGGCGGTACTCGTCACGGTTTCGCTGACGGTTCAGCTTTTTTACCCGCTCCTGAAAAGCGGATTTGTCAACCGCAAACTCGCGGCACAGCTTTGTTACATAAACATCCTGTTCGATAGTACTTGAAAGCGCAGCGATGATTTTTGCCGCCGCTTCCAAATATCCCACCTTGCCGTCGGAGGTTTCCAGATTAAACTCTCCTCTCAGCTTTTGCAAACGGTAGTCAATATCATTGCCGCTGCGTTCGATGATCGCCTTAAACGCCTCCGGTCCGTCGGCGCCCTGCGACTTGATAAACTCGTCGGGATCCTTTCCGTTTGGGATCGTCAAAACCCTGACAAGCAGCCCAGCCTTGCGCAAAATCGGAATCGCCCGCGCGATCGCCTTCTGCCCTGCCTCATCGGCGTCGTAGCAAATGATCACTTCATCAGCGTAACGTTTTATCAGCATTGCCTGCTCTGTGGTAAGCGCAGTTCCAAGCGTTGCCACGGCGTTTGCAAAGCCTGCCTGATTGACAGCGATCACGTCCATATAGCCCTCGCACAGCAAAAGCGTGCGAACACCGGCGTTCTTTGCGTTGTTTAAAGAAAACAGGTTTTCGCTCTTTTTGAACACCGGGGTGTCTGATGTGTTTAGGTATTTTGGCTTTTCGTCGGTCATTATTCTGCCGCCGAAGGCGATAACGTTGCCTCGCAGGTCAATGATGGGAAACATCACCCGGTTTGTGAAGCGGTCGTAAACTCCGTTGCCGCTGCGCCGCTGAACCGCAAGGTTGGCAGATACCAACTCGTTTTCGCTGAAGCCTTTGGATTTAAGGTAGGTCGTCAGCGACGTCCAGTCATCGTCTGCAAAGCCAAGTCCGAAATGGCGTATGGTTTTGTCGGTCAGCATACGGCGGTGTAAATAATCAAGACCTTCTTTTCCTACAGGTCGGTACAACGACTGAAAACAAAACCGTGCCGCTTCCCTGTTTGCTTCAAAAATGCGCTTGCGCAGCTTTGACATACTGTCATCGTAGGCATTTTCAGGCATTTCCATACCTGCCCGCTGTGCCAAATACTTGACGGCGTCCACATAATCAAGGTTTTCGATTTTCATAATGAACGAAATCACATCGCCGCCGACGCCGCATCCAAAGCAGTAAAAGGAGCCGTTTTCGGTATAAATATTGAATGAAGGCGTTTTTTCCCCGTGAAACGGACACAGACCGACCATATTTCTGCCTCGCCGCCGAAGGCTGACATATTGCGACGCGACTTCCGTAATATCGTTACGCGATTTTAATTCCTGCAAAAAGCCGTCGGGAAAAGCCATATTACCATCCTTTTTATTATTTCGGAATCTTTCGTCCTGCCGCAACTACGGTTTTTAGGACAGGTAAAGACGTCTTGTGACGTTATTTGAAATTCCAATAAGCATATACGCTGTTTTTGCAAAAAATCCTTTTTTTATTTTAAATTTCCGCAATTTTTGGGAAATATTTTTCTTTTCCGCAGTTTACGGATATTTCACCCGCGGTCGCGTCGGCAATTTTCTTGCTGAGCCGCGGTAAATCATCCGGCTTGATATGAAATTTGATTTCCACATTCTCCGCGTAAATCACGTCGTCAGGCGCATTTGCCGTTTCAGTTATCAATGACGCGAGCTTGCCGTATTGATTGTAGGAACAGTTGACCGTACACATAACGCAATGCTCCATAAGCACGATCTGCGCGGCTTCAAGCGCGAGCTTTGCGCTTTGCGAATACGCACGCACCAAGCCGCCTGTGCCAAGCAACACGCCGCCGAAATAGCGCGTTACAACGACGCAGACGTCAAATACTTCGTTTTTTGTAATGACGTCCAGCACCGGCATTCCTGCCGTACCGGACGGTTCGCCGTCATCACTGTAGCGCTTGATGTTCCCCTCGCGCAGGGAGTACGCAAAAACATTGTGCCGCGCGTCCCAGTGCCTTGAACGGATTTGATTGATAAAATCAATTGCATCCTGTTCGCAGGAAACGGGAGTACAATATCCGATAAAGCGCGAACGCTTTTCGGTAAACTCATCGTTGGCTGCCGAAGCAACGGTTTTGTAGTCCTGTATCATATGTCCCTCGGATAATGAAAGTGAATTAATCTAAGAAAACAAGGCAGCACGACGTGCTGCCCTGATGTTTGCGAATTATTTTGCGATGTTGAAACGCTTTTTGAATCTGTCAACACGTCCGCCGGTATCAACCAGTTTCTGCTTTCCTGTGTAGAAAGGATGACATTTGGAACAAATTTCAACGCGAATATCTTTTCTTGTTGAACCTGTCTCGATCACATTACCGCAAGCACAAGTAATTGTTGTCTGCTCATACTTAGGATGGATATTTTCTTTCATTCTTTTCACCTACTTACTTTACGCAATTAACATATCGATTATACAACATCTCTTTACAAAATGCAAGTGTTTTTTTGAATTTTTTAATTTTTCTCTACATAACGACAACAGATTGCTGCCCTATTTCTTCAAATCGGGTTTGCGCAAGCTTTTTATCGTGACGAACGACCTCATTTGCAACGGAATCGTTGAAGATGTATTCGGTGTCCGTATAACCGATAAGCACCATACAATGTTCGTTTTGGCGCCATACCATTTCGTCGCCTTCCTTGCGCGTGCAGTTTTCATCAACATAATTTATGATCCATTTCATTTTTTCATAGGATTCTTCCATATAGGTCGTTACCCACGTCATAACGGGAATATCGTTGTCTATGTATTCCTTGCATAGCTGTTCAAGAGTTTTTCCTTTATAGAAATAAGCCTTTTGACCCTTGTTTTGCGTTTGAAGATATTTGTTCATTGACTTAGCCATAGCGGGACAATTGATTCCTGCGCCGTTGAAAATGTTGCCGGCATATGCGGCGTCCATATCGGGACCGTAAATTGTGCCGTCATCATCGTAGTAAAATTCCTGAAGAATCAGATAATTGTCAATAAACTCGCCTTCGGTGATCTTATATCCCAAGCCTTGCAAAAGCATAGTACAGGCGTAGGTTTCGCATCCTGCTCTGTAGTAATCCTGATAAATAAGCGGAATGCCGGTAATAATATGCTCTTTCGGCTTTTCAACATTTTCAGTAGGATCCTCTTTCGGCGCATCCACCATTACGGCTTTTGCCGGTTCACCGGCGTTGCGGTTATGGCAGGAAACAGGAACCGCGATAAGCGTTATAATAAGCGCCACAACCAGCAGAAGCGACACGATCATAATAACACGTCGCGTATTGCGCGGCAAACGAATGAACTTGTCCATTAAGCCGGCGAAGCCTTTTTTGCGCGCCCGTCGTTTTCTGTTTTGAGGGCGGTTTCTGTTCGGTCGCCCGGTGTTGTTAAACTGAATTTCCATAACTCAATACACATCCCTATATTCCGCGTATTCCTCCAAGCACATATCAAAGGCACGCATTTTTTCCGCATTTTCCTTTCCGACGTAACGGTAAAGGGATTCGCTTGGATTGATGTGGGTCACTTCATCCTTTCCTTCCGGGTAACGCAGAATGAATCCGTAACGGATACACTCGCGCTCCAAAAAGGACTTATTGTGTGAATTGCTGACGTCAAACGAAACAAGCAAGCCCGTTTGCGCCTCGCAGCATCCGGCGGCAGGAACAACGCGTTGTGCGGCAGCCTGAGCGCGAACCGGCGTGTAGCTTTTGTCTAACTGAAACAAAGAAAGGTTTTTATTATACAAATCATTCTGCTCGGCAAAGGAAACAAACCCCTGTGTTACCTTTAGAGAACAATTCTCTTTTTCTGCCGCTTCGCAAAGCCCGTTGAGTTCTTCGTAAATCGCCTCGTGAACCTTGACATTCTGAAAAGCTTTAAGAGGAGGTTCTTCATCCTCCTTTAGCGGATGCATTCGGTTGACGACCCTCAAAGCCTGCGCTTCGGTAAGCGTTACGATCTCCTCGTTGGTGCTATCCTTAGAATTGCCTTGAGTAAAATAAAGCACCGCGAACACTGCGGCAACCGCGACAGCCAGGGCTGTTGCAATGGCAATTATCATCAAAGGCTTTTTACTGCGCTTATAAGGCACGATATACCCTGTTTCGCTTTGCAGCAGCGCCTGACGCCTTCGCCGCTTAGATTCTTTATATTGTCGCTTATCATATGGGGAAAGGCCCATGTGTCACCTGCTTACTTAATTGCTTTTGTATCGATTTCCTCCTGTGCCATCGCAAGGAACTCCTCAAGCTTCATAGCGCCGAGGTCGCCTTCCTTTCTGTGACGTACGGAAACGGTTTTTGCCTCGATGTCCTTATCGCCGACAATGATCATATACGGAACCTTTTCCATCTGTGCCTGACGGATCTTGTAACCGATTTTTTCGCTTCTGTCGTCTACCTCTACACGAAAACCTGCCTGTTCAAGCTCTTTCTTGATTTCGTAGGCGTAGTCAAGATGTCTGTCCGCAACAGCGAGAAGCTTCACCTGTGTGGGCGCAAGCCACATCGGGAACGCACCTGCGTATTTTTCGATCAAAAGCGCAAGCGTTCTCTCATAGCATCCGATAGATGTGCGGTGAATGATGAAGGGGTTCTTCTTTACACCGTCACGGTCGGTATATTCCATACCGAATTTCTCGGCGATCATCGGGTCGATTTGGATGGTGATAAGCGTATCCTCTTTGCCGTAAACATTCTTGATCTGAATATCCAGCTTGGGACCGTAGAAGGCAGCCTCGCCAACGCCAATAGTATAAGGGATCTCAAGATGCTCTAGGATCCTGCCCATCATTCCCTGAACGTTGTCCCATTCTTCCTCTGTACCGATATACTTTTCACGGTTGTTGGGATCCCACTGAGAGAAACGATAGCTGACGTCCTCGTACAAGCCGACGGTTTTCAGCATAAAGGTAGCCAGCTCAACACATTTTTTAAATTCATCCTCAAGCTGTTCGGGCGTGCACATCAAATGACCTTCGGAAATCGTAAACTGACGAACGCGGATCAAGCCGTGCATTTCGCCGGAAGCTTCGTTTCTGAACAGTGTGGACGTTTCGTTATAACGAAGCGGCAAATCACGGTAGGAACGCTGCTTATTGAGATATGCCTGATACTGGAACGGGCAGGTCATCGGACGAAGCGCGTAAACCTCGTCGTCGTTGTCGGGATCTCCGAGAATAAACATACCATCCTGATAATGATCCCAGTGTCCGCTGATCTTATAAAGATCGGATTTCGCCATAAACGGCGTTTTTGTCAGCAGCCATCCGCGGCGCTGCTCCTCGTCCTCGACGAAACGCTGGAGCAACTGAATGACTCTGGCGCCCTTAGGCAGCAAAATAGGAAGTCCCTGACCGATGTAATCCACAGTTGTAAAGAAACCAAGCTCTCTGCCGATTTTATTATGGTCGCGTTTTCTGGCTTCCTCAAGCATTGCAAGGTGTTCTTCCAGCATGGAAGCCTTGGGAAAAGCGATACCGTACACGCGGCAAAGCTGCGCCTTGGTCGCGTCACCGCGCCAATATGCTCCGGTGCAGTTTGTCAGTTCGATAGCCTTGACAGCAGCGACACTCATAAGGTGCGGTCCTGCGCAAAGGTCGGTAAATTCACCCTGCTTATAAAAGCTGATGTTCTCCCCTTTGTCGGTGTGCTCTTGCGCAAGCTCTACCTTATACGGCTCGTTCATCTCTTCCAGCATAGCAACAGCCTTGTCAGGCTCAAGCTCAAAGCGGGATATTTCAAGACCTGACTTGACGATTTTTTTCATTTCAGCCTTTATCTTTTGCAGATCATCCTGAGAGAAAGGCTTTTCAACATCAAAGTCATAGTAAAATCCTGATTCAATAGCAGGACCGATAGCACACTTAGCGTTAGGGTACAGTCGTTTGACAGCCTGCGCCAAAACATGGGACGCGGTATGCCAAAATGCGTGCTTGCCCTCGGGATCATCAAAGGTGAGCAGCTCAACCTTGCTGTCCTCCTCGATAGGTGTGCGCAAATCCGCAACTACACCGTTGATTTTTGCACAGCAAACCGCCTTATACAGTCCGGCGCCGATAGATTTTGCGATTTCGGCAGGCGTTACGCCAAGTTCATATTCTTTTACGACGCCGCCCTTTAATTCAATATTGATCATAACAGTTCTCCTTCACCTTTCACTGATCATATATAAGAAAATGTCCCAATACCCCGAAGGGTATTGGGACGAATGGTTTCGTGGTTCCACCCAATTTCAGCGCAAAGCGCCCTCAACAAGTCCTTAACGCGAACACACGCCGTGCCATTTCCTGCACGAAGCTTAAGGGTGGTAAAAAACAGCTTTTGTTATGGCACTTTCAGCATATGTGCCACTCTCTGAAGCAAAGCGACCGTTCCTCAAATCCCTGTCACAGCCTTTAATTATTTAACATCATAACATTTATATTGAAAGATGTCAACCCTTATTTTTTATCGCCGAGCTTCTTCAAAAGCTCATCCGCGCGATTAAGCTTTGCGCGGTAAGCTTCCTCACCCTGAGCGATAGCATTACGGGCTTCTACTGAATCGTCAGCATTTTTCTCAGCGTTTATTTTTTCAGCTTTTTGGGCTGAAGCGATCCTTCTTTGCTCTTCTGCGCGGCGCGCTTCAACGGCGCGTCTGACAGCCTCTGCATTATCCTGCTCGGAACCGGCGGCTTGTGCTGCCTCACGCTTCGCATCCTCATCTTTTTTTGCTTCCTCCGCAGCGCGTTTTGCGGCTTCCGCTTTCTTGGCTTCCTCCGCCTCGCGTTTTGCGGCTTCCGCTTTCTTGGCTTCCTCCGCAGCGCGTTTTGCGGCTTCCGCCTTCTTGGCTTCCTCGGCGGCGCGCTTTGCGGCTTCCGCCTTCTTGGCTTCCTCAACCTTCTGAGCGGCCACTTTTCTGGCAGCCTCTACTCTTTTTATCTGAAGCGCAAGACGCTCTTCCTCAGCTTTCTTTTCATCGGCATTAGCCGCGTCAATGATTTCTTCCCGGATCTCTTTTTCGTTTTCCTTTACGATGCCAAGTGTTTCCTCATTGGCACGTTTGCGTGATTCCGCCGCTTTTTTCAACTCTTCGGTGAGCTTTTGAACATTGGAAGAAGAATCCTTTGCAGGCGCCTGATTGCGGGATTTCTTTTTCAGGCTGGCAGCAAGTACGTCCTCAACAGACTGCTTGCCGGCATTTGCGGCCTTTTGCGCTTTCGCGGCTGCCTGATCCTCCTCGAGATTTTCCTTAAGTTCTTCCTTTAATTCGTCCTGAACAGTAGGAATCACAACGGGATCAAAAGGAGACTCATTTTTTGGAGTTAGTTTTTTTTTGTCTTTCTTATCTTTCTTGTCTTTTTTTTTGTTTTTGACTTTCTCGTCTTCCTGCGCTTCATCATAGGAGTCATAATTAAAACCCATGATATAATCATCCATTCCCTTTGCGGTGGAATAGTAATCGTCATCATAAGCAACGTTCGGCTCGTTGGACGCCGCTCTGTCGGAGAAAACCAAATCGCCGATAGCGGAACCGGAAGCAGCCTGTGCTTCTCCGGCGCTCTCGACAGCTTCTGCCTTTACATCCCCGGCAGGCTCAGCCGGAGAAATTACAGGCTCAACTATTTCGGGCGATACGGCTTGTTCAGCTTTAGGAGACTTTTTGGATTTTGCAGGCTTTTCAGGCTTTTGGGGCTCATCCGGAATATCAAAATCAGCTTCCTCATCAATCTCGTCAAGGCTGCTGACGACTTCAAAATCGTCTTTTGTGTAGTAATTTGCAAACACCTCAAACAAGAATGACAACGCATAAACCGCAGCGGATACATAGAGCAACGCAAAGAACAGCTCTGCTCTGTCGAAGCCCTCACGCATCATTCTGAAAAACTCGTAGGTTCCGTAGGTCAGTGTGAGCGCTGTCATAGGCAGGCCGTAGATAAACAGTCCTTTAACCGGATTTCTTCCTCTGATTCTGGAAATTACCATTGAATTGGAGAAGAAGAACAGCGAAAGGAAAATGAAGCAAAACAGCGCGGATGCGTCTTTCGCATAAATGCTTGCCTTGGTAGCCTGTAAAAACTCATCCACAAGCTCGGCGCAGCCCCACAGCGAAGGGAACACATAAAGCGCGGACAAACCGGAAACATCGTTTTTTCCTGTGAAATGCACGCGTGAGATCATAGCGAACGACAATCCGGCGGGAACGGAAAATACAGCGCATACGATCGCCAAAATCAGACGTTCTTTGTTGTCCGGATCATTCATCCAGATGTTGGACGCCGTTGTAATGGACGCTGCCATGACGGAAAAACCGGTTAAAATGGCAAAGACTCCGGCAACAGGATTCTTCTTGACCGGATAAACCTGAGCGGTTTTTCTGTCAAAAAGATTCATCAAGATGCAAACGACAAACAGTCCCAGGGCAATGCCGACCACGACGTAGGTGATGTTCATCTTGCTCATACCCATAAACGTTCCGTTGCCGTCCAAGCCAAAAAGACTCATCAGCTTTAAAAACAGCATGGCAAGCGCTGCAGGGATAAAAGGAATAATCGCATACTTTGCTTTCATTTTATTCTCCATTCTCAGTAAAAAATTCATACTTATGGTTATTATACCCAGAATACGTACATATACTATTTTAAGTCAATTATCGTCTGTTGTCAAGGAAAAATAGTAACGGAGTGTATTAAATGAAGAATAAAATTTTGATGATTTTGCTGTTTTTTGTGATAATGGCGGCAATTCCGCTCGGTTTTCTGCTGTTTTTTCATCCTCAAAACACAAGCAAGCCCTCATCGCCGCAGAAAATCGATCCGTCAAACGCGGATGAAGCAGCAATTACGGCAGCAATGTCGCTTTGCAGTGAGGATTTTGACGAGGAAACCATTAAAGCAATAACTATATTGCAGCGTACAAATAAATTTGCAGGTGAGTTTGAAGATGGCAAAACAGCAGATAATTCCGATTCAGAATTATACAAACGCGTAAAAGACGCTTATTATTCCAATAAGGAATTATTGATTTATGAAAATGAGCCTCGCGCTCTTCCCTGCTCAAAATGTTCAAACGGCGCCACTGAAGCAACAGAGAAATATGATTACCTTTGCGGCGTTGCATCTCCGTGGGATTGCCTGAGTGATGATTTTGAAATCAACGCTGATTGTTACGGCGTAAGCATAAACGGTCTTCGCTATTTATGCGGACAGGGGCTAAGCGCGGAAGAAGCTCTGCTATGGTACTTACCGGGATTCACAATAAAGACTTTAGAATAAACGAAAGCAGCCGAGCCATTTTGGAAATGACTCGGCTGTATATTATACAGTGAATTATTATCTGACGAGCGGAAGCTCATATTCTTCCAGCGTAAAGTCCGGAATATCAGGCAGCGATTCTTCAGCTGCCGATGACTGCTTGGAATTTGCGGCAGCAGATTCGGTTTTCGAAGTAGCGGCGGCAGAAGACGATGACGCGCTGTCTGTTTTAGACTGCTGTGCGCTGCTGTTTTGCTTAGCTTCGGATGAAGATTTTGATTCCGCGGAAGATTGAGCAGGCTTTTCGGCAGCGGACGACTTATTTTCGCCCGCAGAGTCCGCGTTTTCAGATGAAGAAGCAGTTGCTTTTTCATTATTGGCAGCTGCCGTTTTTTCCTGAGCAGACGTGGTTACGGGCGCAGTAGTCGTTTCTTTTGCGAAAGCTGTTGATTCCTGCTTAGATGACGATTCGGTTTTTCCGCCGCAGGCTGAAAAAACAACTGAAAGCAACACAAGCATTAGTACAAATAATATAGTATTCTTTTTCATAATTACACCTGTTTCTTATAAATTATGCTAATTATAATATATATTTTCCTATTTATATTTCCAATTTAGAATTATATCATCATAGTAAAGTGCTAAAATATGACTTGGTAGATTTATTATTCTCAAAAAGGAGTCTTATAAATGGCAAAACAAAACATTGATTGGTCAAATCTCGGTTTCGGCTACATCCCCACAGGCGAACGCTATGTTGCCAACTTCAAGGACGGCAAATGGGATGAAGGCACAATGACCACCGATTCTACTATCACAATTAGTGAATGTGCCGGTGTACTGCAGTATGCCCAAACAGTTTTTGAGGGCTTGAAGGCTTACACCACTGTTGACGGTAAAATCGTTGTATTCCGTCCCGACCTTAACGCACAGCGCCTGGAAGAAAGTGCAAAGCGTCTTGAGATCCCTGCTTTTCCTCAGGAAAGATTTATTGAGGCAGTGGAGAAGGTCGTAAAAGCAAACGCCGATTATGTACCTCCTTACGGTACCGGCGCAACTCTGTATTTGCGTCCCTTCATCTTCGGCTCCAGCTCCGTTATCGGCGTTAAGCCTGCCGACGAGTATCAATTCCGCGTATTCGCAACGCCTGTCGGTCCTTACTTTAAGGGCGGCGCAAAGCCCATCACTATTAAGGTTTCTGATTTTGACAGAGCTGCTCCGCACGGCACCGGTCATATTAAAGCCGGCTTGAACTACGCGATGAGCCTTCACGCTATAGTTACCGCCCACGAGGAAGGCTTTGACGAAAATATGTATCTTGACGCGGCAACACGCACCAAGGTTGAAGAGACCGGCGGCGCTAACTTCCTGTTTGTCACCAAGGACGGCAAGGTCGTTACACCGAAGTCAAACAGCATTCTCCCCTCTATCACCCGCCGTTCGCTGATGTATGTTGCGGAGCATTACCTTGGCTTGGAGGTTGAGCAAAGAGAGGTTTACTTTGACGAAGTGAAAGATTTCGCGGAGTGCGGTCTTTGCGGCACTGCGGCTGTTATTTCTCCCGTCGGCAAGATCGTAGACCACGGCAAAGAGATCTGCTTCCCCAGCGGTATGGAGGAAATGGGACCTGTTACCAAAAAGCTGTATGAAACTCTGACCGGCATTCAGATGGGCAGACTGGAAGCTCCCGAAGGCTGGATCAAGGAAATCTGCTGATTTTCAATTTAGTTATATAATCAACGCGGCGCAAGGCAAATGCCTTGCGCCTTCTTTTTTTATTAAGGTTAATAGCGCACACGAAAACCGCGCTCATTAGATACTATAGGAATAGAACGACAGTCTGTTCTGTCGATGCGTATGTAACGGTCATGCGTCAAAGTGAATATCAGTCGGTCGATTTGCGCTTCGCTCCCCTGAGCTTCCATTGTAACGGAACCGTCATATTCATTGCGCACCCAGCCCGTTACACCGGCTGCTTCCGCGGCGCGGCAGGCAGAATAGCGAAAGCCAACTCCCTGTACCCAACCGTTGAAAGAAAAGCGTTTACGAATGATCGTTTCCATTCCATCACCTCATTTGAACTTCACTATTACCATACACTATTTTTCGGGCATTTGTCAATGCGTTATCAGCATAAATCAAGTGAAAAAGCCAAAAATGACAAACCGTTCATTTTTGTGTTCAATTAATTACAATATTGACTTAGCGTGTTACTTTACTTGCATTTGCAACTCAATTTGATATAATAGTAGTGAATATCTTTCTATATTATATGTATTGTATTTTTCACCTCATGATTGAAATATAAAGTTGGGATGAGATCAGCGATATGAATTCAAGCATAAATATAAAAACCGACGGAAGCATTATAAGCCGGCTGTTCCGCAATTCTGTCATAAGCATTATTGCCGCCGCGATCGCCACTATGCTGGGAATCGTCATTGACGGTGTTATTATCGGCAGATTTTTGGGACCGGACAGTATGGCGGCATACGGACTGGTAACGCCGGTCATTAACCTGACAACTGTTTTCAGCGGCATTTTGGCAACAGGTGCGCAAATCAATTGTGCTCAGCACTTGGGCGCAGGTCATAAAACAAAAGCAAAGAATGTTTTTTCAACCTGTATGGCGCTGACAATACTGATTTCCGTTGTCATTATGGCTATCTTTTTGATTTTCCGTTATCCGATCAGCCAGCTGCTTGGAGCCAGAGACAAGTCTGCCGAGCTTTTGCAGCCGACAGCGGATTATTTGCTCGGCGTTGTGTTCTCCTTCCCCTCCGTATTGTTTCTGTTTGAATTTAACGCGCTGATGAGGCTGGACGGCGACGCAAACCGTGTGATCATCGCCGTTGTGACGATGACCGTACTGGATGTTATCGGAGACCTGGTTAACGCGCTTGTCATTCACGGCGGAATGCTGGGTATGGGACTGACAACCTCTATCAGCTATTTTGCGGCGCTGCTCATCATGCTGCTGCACTTCACCAAAAAAGACATTATATTCCGATTTTCACTAAAGGGCATTCGGGTTCGGCACGCGATCGACATTTTTAAAACAGGTTCTTCTTCGGCTGTCGGTTCGGCATCTGCTATGATGCGCAGTACGGTGCTGAATCTGATTATGGTCGCAACGGTATATTCAAGTATGGCAGTCGCCGCGCTGGGCGTCGTAAATACGGTCATAAACTTTACCTCATCAACCATGATGGGCGTTGGTATGACGACCGCTATGATCGCCGGTGTTATTCTCGGCGAACGTGACAGAAATGCCGCTGAAATGCTGGTACGCGTCACAATACGCATTGCGCTGCTTGTCAGCACGATACTAACTGTGCTGCTGATGGTTTTTGCGGAATACATCGCGGGAGCGTTCGGTTCCGACGACGGCGTTCAAATGGTTGAACTTGCCACAACCGGTCTGAGATTTTATGCGCTTTCAACGATTTTCTACGGATGGAATGTTGCGTTCATAAATTATATGCAGGGCATGAAACGTATGATAATCGCCGATATATTTTGCTTCCTGCAAAACTTTGTTTATATCGTCATCCCTGCTCTTTTGCTGTTCAATGTTTTTGATTTGGACATTATGTCCGTATGGCTGGCGTTTGTCATTTGTGAAACTCTGGTGCTGCTGACGATCTTTTGTATTGCAGCCTTCAAAAAGCACGGCTTCCCCTGCCACGCTAAGGATTTTCTGTTCTTAAAGGAGCCGTTCGGTGTAGATGAAACCAACCTGCTAAATTTATCTGTTTCCGACGAAGAAAGCATCGGCGCAGCCGGAGAAGCGGTTTGCGCTTTCTGCAAAAGCAAAAATGAAACGGATGATAACAGTCAACTTCTGGGGCAGTTTGTGGATGAACTGTGCCGCCACATAACACGGTTCGGATTTCACGACAGCAAAAAGCACTCTATTGATATTCGTGTGATCAAGCTTGATAAGGGCTGGTCGTTACGTGTCCGTGACAACTGTCAAAAATTTGATGTTATTGAATGGATCAATCTACACGAAAACGAGGATGAAACACAGCACGCCGCGATCCGCACGGTGTGCAATAAGGCAAAATCCATTAAATACCTCAGCACAATGGATCTAAACAATATTACTGTAACCATATAATACAGCGTCACAAACGCTTTCTTCCGTACAAATAACAACGGAAGATATATATAATTTTACTAAAGTTCAACAGGGACCGACAATCGTCAGTCCCTGTTATTACTTATTAAATCTTATGTTTTCGAGCATAGCTCATTTTGAGAGGATCAGTCCTTTGACTTATCCTTTTTTTCTTTCTTTTCCGCTTTTTCAGCTTCTTTTTCTGCCTTTTTCTCTGCTTTTTCGGCTTCTTTTTCAGCCTTCTTTTCAGCTTTTTCAGCTTCTTTTTCCGCTTTCTTTTCCGCCTTTTCGGCTTCCTTGGCAGCTTCCTCCTCTTCCTCGCGTTCTTTCGCGGCTTCCTCTATCACCTCTCCGTACATATCCAACATACGGTTTGCACAGGCGGTGTCGCTGAATTCAAGCGATTTTTTAAGCGCGGCGTCTGACATTTGCTGACGGAGCTCCGGGGTCTGAACAAGCTGTAAAACCTTATTGATAAACTCGTCACGGGTTTCATACGTAAATCCGTTTACGCCGTCGTCCAGTACGCCCTTAAGACAGGGATCGTTGCGGCAAATCAGCGGCAAACCGCAGGCGATTGCCTCAAGATACGTCAGGCTGTGCATCTCAAATGTGGAAGCGCTGAGAAACACACTGCCCAGCTTATAAATTTGATAAACCTTTTCGGGAGGTATCATACCGGTAAAAATCACGGAATCGCTGATCTCAAGCTTTTCGGCAAGATGCTCCAGGTTCTTTTTATCGGGGCCGTCACCGGCGATCAGCAGCTGAACCTCCGGATCAGCCTCACGCAGCGCGGGATAGTACTCCAAAATCTCATCAAGGCGCTTTTCCGCGCTGATTCGCGAAACAATGACCAGCAGTTTTCCGTTATCCTTTAATCCGTACTGTGAAAGCAGATCATCGCGCTGCTCCTGAGTGAGCGGCTGCTGAAAACGCTCAAGCTTGATACCGTTTGGAATAACGACAACCTTGCGCTTGGGCAAATAACCCTTGAGCAAAGCCTGCGCCTTAGGCGACGGCACAGTCATTAAGCGCGCGTCTCTGTATACAAGTCTGGAGCCGAGCGAACCCAAGAATTTTACAAAAGCCGCCTCGCTGTGATCATGAAAAACAAATTTTGCCCAATCGGTGTGCATCGTCATCACGATCGGCGCGCCGGTTTTCTTTGAAATGTACCGTGACATTCCGGCAACGGTGCCTTCGGTGTGGACGTGGATAATATCAGGACACCACTCAATGATTTCCTTTAAAAACGGATGGCGGCGAACAACACTTTGGCGAGTATCGGGATAAATCAGAATTGAAAAGGACGAGATGAAGTAGTCCTCTCCCTTTTGATATGATTTTCTGCTTTCGGAAAGCGTCAGTACCTTGACAGAATGACCTTGTGCGCGGTACTTGTCTGCTAAAGCGATGACGACATTGGCTACACCGTTTGTAGTGTGAGTATAACCGTCAGTGGCGAGTAATATTTTCATTTTTGCTTCCTCCCAGTTGACGCGCGGTCAGAATAAAACTTTTTCCAAATCTGATAGATTCTTTCTTCACTGTATTGCTCGGCGACCTGTGCGGCTTTTTGCTTCCATTCTTCATACAAATCGCTGTCATCCTTCAAAGCGCGTATCGCCGAGGCAAAATCGTCGTTGTTGGTTTTCATAATATAATGTCCCCTGAGAATATCGCGATACTCGGGAATATCACGAAGCAGCAGCGGCGTATGCGTGCTCGCAGCCTCAAGGATAGACATCGGGAACAGCTCCTGATAGGACGGGAAGAAAAACAGATCGGATAAATTGAGCAGATCATTGATTTCATCCCGCGGCACAATGCCGGGAAACTTCACGTTTTCAGGCAGATTCTTGAGCATATCTTTTGTGTCGGTATAACCGTCAGCCAACGGTCCGAACGAAAAACCGCCTGCCCATATGAATTTGACATCAGGCACCAGCTTGGCTGTTTCCACAAAATCCTGCACTCCCTTGCCCGCGCGAGTCTGACCGCAGGCAAATGCGATAAAATCGGTATCCTTGTAGCCGTACTTTTTTCGAAGCTCGGATTTTTCATCCGCGGATTTCGGATAGAACTGGCTTTTAGCGACAAAGTTTGGAATATAGTAAATGTTTTCCTCTTTAAAGCCGTATTGCAAAAGCTCCTTTTTCAGATCCGGATTGACAACGTGAACAACATCGGCTGATTTGTAAACGTGTATCAGGTATTTATCAAACACCTTTACAAACAGTTTCGGAAGCCGAATGGAATTGTCCGCCATATCCGGAGTAAAATGAACGGATATAACGCTGGGCTTGCGCAAGAACTTCAGTTTGAAAAAGCTGCCGAAATTGACGGTATGCGCGTGAAGCACATCGCATTGCTTTACAGGCTTATTGACTGTAAGTTCAAAATCATCCTTGCCGTAGGTTTCAAGCAAACGCATCAGCTCTTTATATGCGCTTCCGACGCCCTGCCCCTCTACGGTATCAGCTTTTGATAACATTCCTAATTTGATTTGACTCATGATTAATACCACATTTCACATAAATCATTGTGTTTGACACACATTGATATTATATCATAAAAGTACAACGGTGGCAATACCAATCAATTAAAAAATTGTCAAATCAAAAGCAAGACATTATGATTCATCGTTGTACAGAAGAACACTCCGAAAAAATCTTCGGAGTGTTCTCATATTGATTTTATATATTCAACATTCTATCGACGCCGAGCGAGCTTAGGAACAGCACAAACAGCAAAATCGGTGCGACGACTTTTACCATTATAACATACAACGTTTTTCGGAAGAATCTCTCACCGTTCTTTGTCACTTCATCGATGACAAACTTAGGTTTGACTATCCATCCGATCAGGATGCAGGTACCTATCGCGACGATCGGCATCAAAATGCTGTTGCTCAGATAGTCGAAAATATCGAGGATCTGCGCTTTTGATCCGTTGGGAAGCGTGACCTCAAACATCCAGAAGGTGTAGCCGAAGCAAACGATCAAACCGAGCACCAAGCCAATGCCGGATTCGATAAGAGTCGCGCTTTTGCGGCTGACCTTCGTTTTGTCAATAATTCCCGACGCAACCGCTTCGAGTATGGAAACGGAGCTTGTCAGCGCGGCAAACAGCACCATAAGGAAGAACACGCTGCCGAAGATCCTGCCAGCAATGCCCATCTGTGCGAATACCTGAGGCAACGCAACAAACATTAATCCGGGACCGGCGTTTTCCAAACCGGAATTTCCGAGGAATACATAAACAGCAGGAATGATCATTACGCCTGCCAAAAAGGCAACGATGGTGTCAAAAAACTCAATTTGGTTAACGGACTTCATCAGGTTGCTGTCATCCTTGCAGTAAGAACCATATGCAACCATAATACCCATAGCTACGCTGATGCTGTAGAAAAGCTGTCCCATCGCGTCCATAACAACGTGGATAAAACCGCCGACTGTCATTCCTTCAAAATTCGGAACAACATAAATCAAAAAACCGTCAAGACCGGTTCTGCCGCCCTCTTCACTGTCGTTAATGGTCAGTGAATAAACGGCGATACCGACGATAAGCACGAGCAGCGCAGGCATAAGAACCTTTGAAAGCGCCTCGATTCCCTTGTTTACGCCACGGTAAACTACCAGACAGGTAGCTGCAAGGAAAATCACAAAGTATACGATCGGCTCTACCGGATTTGAGATAAAATCAGTGAAGAAAGAACCCTCTGCCGCGTCAAGTCCCTGACCGGTGATAAACACCACGCAGTATTTCAGCACCCATCCTCCGATGACACAGTAATACGGGAAAATCAGGAATGGTACAGCGCTGGCAAAGCCGCCAAGCCATCCCCATTTATTACTGACCTTTCCGTAAGCTGTAAGGCAGCTTTGCTTGGTCTTTCTTCCGATGGCGACCTCACTGACGAGCAGTGTAAAACCAAAGGTAAGCGCCAATACGATATAGACGACCAAAAACAGTCCGCCGCCGTTTTTTGCCGCCAAATACGGGAAACGCCAGATATTTCCGAGTCCCACAGCCGAGCCTGCCGCAGCAAGCACAAAGCCTATGGAGCTGGAAAACGTATTTCTCTTTTGTTCCATAAACAACCCTCAATTTCTACTATTTTTCAAAAAGTACGCTATTAAGGGTTATTATACCATAAATCTCCGTCGGAATCAATATTAATTATTGTCATATGTTACTGAATTTATGAAGATTCATACATTGTTTTTGTTCTATTATCCTCTGCTGTAGTATAGCAAACACATAAAAGCCACGCCGATGAATCCGCCGATAAATGTTCCGATGACGATCCCTGCTAACATAATTATTTTCCTCCTGTTCAAAATGTGACATAGTTTACACGTCCGCTGTGCAATAATAAAAACGGGTGATGAGATGCGAACAGTGTATGTAGACGTTCTGATAGTAGTGAATATGTTTATTGACGCTATTTTGCTGATTTCGGCGGCAAAGCTTTTACAACTTCGCGTAAAGCTTACCGGACTGCTTATCGCCGCCTGTTTAGGCGGACTGTTCAGTCTTGCGGCGTTGCTGCCGCCGCTGCCATTGCCGCTGAACCTTCTTATAGACAGTATATGCGCCGTGATGCTTGTGTTTACCGCTTTCGGAAAAACCGACATAAAAAGCTTTTTTCGCCGCACTGCTGTGTTTTTCGCACTATCTTTTTTCTTTTGCGGAATAATGATACTGATCTGCACTATGTTCCATCCTGCAGGATTGGAAGTAAGCAACGACGTTGTCTACTTTAATATTTCCCCGGTTCTGCTGATTATATTCACCTTGATTTGCTATTACCTTCTGCGTTTGTTTCATTTTTTAACAAATAAAACACAAGGCAAAAGGATATGTTCTGTTTCAGTCAGTATCGGAGAAAATCAGTCGTCTTTTCGCGCGATGGTTGATACAGGCTGCGACGTAAGAGAACCGTTTTCGGGGGATTATGTAGTTATTGCCGAAAAGGAGCTGATAACTGTTCCGCCGGATCTTAAATTCCAATTTCGAATTATTCCTTTTCAAAGCTTAGGCGGCAGCGGAGTTTTGAAAGGGATACGCGCAGATCGGATACAGATCGACGGAAATGAACTGACAAACCGCATATACATCGGACTGTGCGAAAACGTCTTAAAAGGTGACGTAAAAGCGCTTGTCCCCTCTGCTGTTTTGAAAGATTTGTGAGGTAAAAATGATTGGGATTTTGCTGCGCATTAAGCTATGGTTCTGCGATAACGAAGTATTTTACATCAACGGAAGCGATACGCTTCCGCCGCCGCTCGGCAAAGCGGAGGAAGCAAAGGTCATCGTCCGTATTCAATCGGGCGACAGCCGCGCAAGAGAGCTGCTTATAATTCACAACCTGCGTTTAGTTGTGTATATCGCGAAGAAATTCGAGTCGCCCAGCGCCAATATCGAGGACTTGATCTCCATCGGCACTATCGGACTTATCAAAGCGGTCAACACCTTCTCTCCCGAAAAAAACATAAAGCTTGCCACATACGCTTCACGATGTATTGAAAACGAGATACTTATGTTCCTTCGAAAATCCTCACAGCTGAAAAACGAGGTTTCAATCGACGAACCGCTTAACACCGACTGGGACGGTAACGAGCTGCTGCTCTGCGACATTCTGGGCAGCGACGGTGAGGAGATCAGCAACAATTTGGAATACGAGGTGGAAAAGCAACTGCTGCTGCGCAAGGTTGCAGGATTGAATCCACGGGAATCGCAGATAATGGAGCTTCGGTTCGGATTGAACGGCAATCACGAACATACGCAAAAGCAGGTTGCAGATCTGCTGGGGATCTCGCAGTCATATATTTCCAGGCTTGAGAAAAAAATCATCCTGCGTTTGAAATCAGAACTTGAAAAAGCTGTTTAGACGATACCGAAAAAACAAAAATGTAACAGGGCTGACACGTTCAGCCCTGTATTCTTTATGGGAAGCTAAATATCCGCCGTTAATGAAACTGTCATCAAGATAGTTAACCCACCGGCTCTTTTTACAGCACAGGAGCGGTGTTATCTATGTCGTTATCATCATTCTCGGATTCGGTAACAGGTTCCGTATCGGGCTCGCTGTCTTCGTTTCCGATTATTCCGTCGCTGTCGGAAATCTGTCCGTTATCAATCATATCATCAGCGTTGCTGACGATCGCCGAAACCGCGTCGGTGATGTTTTCGCGGATGTTATCCGCCATACTGCTCGCCTTGGAGTCAGCCTCCGAAACAACAGATTCCGCTTTGGATGTTGCTTTCTCGGCAGTTTTTCCGCAGCCTGCCAACGACGAAAACATCGCCGCCGCCATACATACGGTTAATACTTTTTTCATATCTATCATCCTTTAACAAAAAATGGCGCCGTATAAAACGACACCATTATTATGTGTTATTCGGTTTTATTTATTCATTACGGTCACGTGCGGATAAGGGATAGTAATTCCGTTTTCGTCAAACGCGTTTTTGACATTTTCTTCCATTTTAAACTTCACGGTAAAATAATCTTCGCTTTTGCTCCAGACCAGCGTAAGGATCTCAACGCCGCTGTCAAGATGATTTGAAACATAAACCTTTGGTTCGGGATCCTGCATCGCCTCCGGAATTTGAGAGATCACATCATAAATCACGCTTTTGACCTTTGTCAAATTATCCTCATAGCTGACAGAGAATCTCAAATCTACCCTTCGAGTACCTGCTGTGGAGCAGTTGATAACGTTTGAAGTAGTCAGCTTGGAATTTGGGATCTGAACGGTTTTATTGTCAAAGGTGTGAATCTGCGTATAAAATATACGAATGCTGTCAACAAAGCCTTCCAAGCCGTCAACTTCAATCAAATCGCCGGCTACCATAGGCTTATTGATGAGAATGATCATACCGCTGACTAAGTTTTTGAGCGTATCCTGAAAAGCAAGACCTGCCGTTAATGCTGCGGCGCCCAAGGCTGTGATGATCGAGGTAATGTCCACCTTTGCCGTTCCCAGCGCGGTAATGACAACCAAGCCGTATAGCACGACGCGCAGAATTGAGAATAAGAACGTCTTTGCCGTGTGATCCATCTTGGACTTTACCAAAAGCTTTTTCAGCGGAATCAGTATAAGCTTTACGATCAAGGCGCCGATCAGCAAGACGACCGCGAAGGCAAGAAAACCGTGCGTAAAACTCCAAAGCGCTTTTTTTAATTCTTCCATATTCACTCCTAATCGGAAATAATTCTTTCGTTCACTATTTCGCCGTCCTTCCAAAGACGCACAACTACATTGCCGTCCTCGTCAAAGGATACGCTTTTGCCGTTACGGACGCCTTTGATGTAGGTGCAAACATCCAAAAAGCTGCCGTCCTTGTCAAACCGCGCGCCGAAACCGTCAGGCTTGTTTTCTTCCCACCTGCCGACGTGCAAGGTTCCGTCGCTTCTGCGGAACCCTACGCCGCGTCCGCTGCGGTTGCCGCTGTCCCAGTCTCCGATATAATTGGGACTGCCTTCCTTATAGTAGCACACTCCGAAGCCGTGCCGTTTATCGGCAAGATATTCACCGTCATAAGACGTAAGTCCGGCAGGTGTTACAGTTCTTCCGCGACCGGTGCGCTGACCGTTCTCGTCTGTCGCGCCGAAGTAGGAATAAGCTCCGTTTTTGGTTTGGATCAGCGAATCAGCGTCAGGCTCGTCACGGTTGGTCAGATTGGTTTCCTGCTCGGCTTCCTCGGCTTCTTCCGCAATAACAGCAGCAGTTTCATTTGCTCCGCCTATGCTTATATCAGTTTCCGGCTCTGATTTCTCGGTTTCTTCCGCTACCGTTTCTTCAACTTGTACTTCTGTTTCTTTCTCAGCAGGTTCTTCAGCCGGTACATCGGGTTCTTCTTTAGAAGATGTTTTTTCCTCCGCGGAATCCGTTTTGAACTTGTCATCTTCTAACGGATAGCTTGCCAGCTCACCGAAGATATTTTTGTTGGTTTTATGCGCTTCAAACAGAATATTAGCGATGCGGTCGTACGCCGAATAGGTGTAAGGCTCCGGCTCTTGTTGTACGACAGGTTCGGGCGTTTCTTCCGACACAATATCGTCGTCGCTTAAATACGCGGCGTTTTTTAAATCAAGCGCATCTTGGAAGCTGCCGGATGTGAAGCCAGAACGTGAAAAATGAAAACCGCCTCCCGGCTGCTGCTGCGTTTTTTCGGTCAGCTCAGAGGGTTTGAAACGGCTGTCATACCAAATCATTCCGGAATTGGAATACACTAATGCGGTACAACGCTTTTTCTGCGTTTCCATTGAAGGATACAAATCGACTGTTTTGACGCCCGAAGGCAAAAACTGTTGAAGGCGAAGAAGCAGCAGACCGTCGGAACGGCGCGGATAAATAACCGCTGTGATCGTGTTTTCCAAAACACGGTCATAGTATTCTGTACGCAGCCAAAGGTGATCGCCGCCGAAATACTGACGTTTTACGATAATGCCGTTGCCGCCGTAGGACATTACGCAATAACCGCCGCCGACCGATCGCTTTACCGTTTGGACAGGTCGGTGTTCAGCACTGATTTTCCATGAAAGAGGTTCCCCGCTTTTCATGGAATAACCCAAATTGTAAACACGGTCGTCAATGGTTATGTCCGTTTTTTCGACTTGAGGAGAGCATTTGGCGTTAAAATAATTTGCTCTTACTCCGGCAAGCGCGTCGTTTTTAAAATCAAGACGCTCGTATTCCGATGTCAAAACAGAATATATAATTAAATCCTTAGATATTTTACGCATTTTTGAAAGCATAAACGATCCCTCTCACAGCTGAGTGCCGTGTATGACAGAATACTAAACACGGGCGAACACAGTCCGCCCGCGTTGTGATAACCTAATAATCTTAAATAGACACCGACATTGCGATCTTGTAGAGTCTTGTGTCGAAAACGCGCTCCATTTCAAGAGCTTTATTGATGTCGAGGTGTGTGATTTTGCCGTCACGCATAACAACCACACGGTTGCCCATTCCGCGGTCAAGCAGTGAAACCGCCTCATAACCCATCTGGCTTGCAACCACTCTGTCGCGCAGCGTCGGCGAACCGCCGCGCTGTACATGACCGAGTATCGTTGCTCTTGCTTCAATTCCGAGACGCAGCTCGATAAATTTTGCCAAATCATTAACACCGCCTACGCCTTCGGCAACTACGACGATAAAATGCTTTTTGCCGGTTTTTTGTGTATTTACTATTCTTGCGATAACGTCGCGCTCAATATTATACTCGATCTCTGGCACCAAAATAGCCGTTGCGCCTGTTGCGATACCGGTTTGCAGGGCTATGTCGCCGCAGCGTCTGCCCATAACCTCAACGATGGAGCAGCGGTCATGCGACTGAGCGGTATCGCGTATGCGGTCAACCATCTCCAAAGCCGTGTTCATTGCCGTGTCAAAGCCGATGGTATACTCGGAACAGGCGATGTCGTTGTCGATGGTACCGGGAACACCGATGCATTTAATTCCCGCCGCTGTCAGTGCTCTTGCTCCGCGGAAGGAACCGTCGCCGCCGATTACAACTACGCCGCTGATGCCCTGGCTGCGGCAAAACTCTGCGGCGCGCTCCTGCGCTTCCTTTTGCTTGAACTCCTCGCTTCTGGCGGTGTACAGCATGGTGCCGCCGTTTCCGATGATGTCGGATACCGAGCGAAGATTCATCTCTTCGATGTCGCCGTTAAGCAAACCGTTATAGCCGCGATAAACGCCGAAAACGCGCATTCCCTTGTTTATACCTGCACGCACAACCGCTCTAACGGCAGCGTTCATACCCGGCGCGTCACCGCCGCTGGTCAATACCGCAATCGATTTTTGTTCCATATCCATACCTCCGTAGGTTTATTATATTATTTACCGTTTTATTATAATACAAACAGGTGCTGTTTACAAGGGATTTTTTTATTTTTTCAAAAAATATTACAAAATTTTTGATAATGATTCCGATTTTGTTATGACTATTACCTTGACTTTTGGTTTCAGGCGTATTATTATGATAATGGTAATTTAGAATTATAATGAAGGTGTATGGAATGACAAAACTGTATTTGGCGATCCCCTGTTACAACGAAGAGGATGTGCTTTGGGATTCTGCAGAAAAGCTTCTGAATAAATATTATGATATGATGGCGGATAACATCATCACCCCGGACAGCCGCATCGTATTTATCGACGACGGCTCTAAAGACAAAACATGGGAAATCATTCAGGATCTGCACGGTCAAAACTCAATTTTTCAAGGCATTAAGCTCAGCCGAAACCGCGGTCATCAAAACGCGCTGCTTGCCGGAATGATGACACTAAAGGACAAAGCGGACGCGGTCATTTCCATTGACGCGGATCTGCAGGACGACATCAATGTTTTTGACAGTATGGTAAAGGATTTTGAAAACGGATGCGACGTGGTTTACGGCGTGCGCTCCAAACGAGCCACAGATACGTTTTTTAAACGCTTTACAGCCGAAGTATTTTATAAAATATTGAATAAAATGGGCGCCAAGGTCATTTTTAATCACGCCGATTTTCGTTTGATGAGCCGCCGCGCGCTTGAAGCGTTTTCACTTTATCGCGAAACGAACATTTTCCTGCGCGGTATGGTGCCGCTGATCGGTTACAAATCTTCGGTTGTCAAATATGAAAGAAGCGAGCGTTTAGCCGGAGAAAGCAAATATCCGCTGAAAAAAATGCTGGCTCTGGCGTGGGAAGGCGTAACTTCACTTAGCATCCAGCCGATCAGAGTCATCACATGGCTTGGACTGATCATCTTCATAATCAGCATCATCATGGTCATTTATTCACTGATAAGCTTTTTTACCGGAGCTGCCGTCAGCGGCTGGGCAAGTACTCTTTGCTCGATTTGGGCATTGGGCGGATTGCAGCTGCTCGCCATTGGTATTATCGGCGAATACATCGGCAAAATCTATATGGAAACCAAGCGCAGACCGCGTTTTATCGTGGAAGAATACTTGGACGATTATGAATAATAATTCTTTTTTTGAAAAACCGGTTCGCCGGTTTTTCTTTGTTTTTGCCGGAATCGAGCCTCTGTTACACAAAAAAACCGTAATATTTTACAAAATAATCTTTCAATACGGTTGTTTACATCGAATATGTAAAAAAAATCCCAAATAAGATTTAATTTTCTTTGTTATTATTGACTTTGAACACAAGTTTTATTATAATATTTAGAAGTAAAAGAACGTTTTAAAAGATTCAATAAACAGCAAAGGAGTGGCTTATGGAAACTTCAATTTTACAACGGCTGAACCGTTCCTGTGAGCAATACGCCGACAAGGTAATGTTCAAGGACGAACACAGTCAGATCACATTTGCCGAATTTAACCGTTTGACAAAAGCTGTCGGCAGCTATCTTGCGGCAAAGGTGCCCTGCGGCGCACCCGTAGCCGTAATGTCCGGCAGACACATTTTGACTCCCGCATGCTTTTTGGGCGCAGTACGCGCAGGCTGTTTTTATGCTCCGATGGACGGCGATATGCCGCAGGCTCGTCTTAACCAGATCCTCGGCGTTATAAAAGCTGATTTTATGCTGGTAGACAAGGCGCATCTGGAAACCGCGCAGTCGCTTGACTTCAACGGCGAGCTGATCGTTCTTGAGGACATCGCAGACACCGAAATCGACGAAGCGCTGATCGAGGCGCGTTCCGCTACGCTGACCTGCACTTCGCCTCTGTATGTTATTTTCACATCCGGCTCCACCGGCGTTCCCAAGGGCGTTATCACATCTCACCTGTCGCTGATGTGCTACATCGACGCGGTTGCGAAGGTTCTTTCGATCAACGACACCGACATCTGCGGAAACCAGAGTCCGCTGGATTACATCGCTGCTGTCAGAGATATTTATTTCCCTGTCAGCTTCGGCGCATCGACCTATATCATTCCGAAAAACGAGTTTGCCGTTCCTACCACGCTGTTTGAAACGCTCAACCGTGAGAAGATCACTTCCCTGTGCTGGAGCGTTGCAGGAGTTGAGCTGCCCGCGAAGCTGGGCGCGTTTGACGTAAGCAAGCCCGAGTATCTTAAAAAGCTTTGCTTCTCCGGATCCGTTATGCCCTGCAAGTATCTTAAGATTTGGCAGGAGCATTTGCCCGATGTGCTGTATGTCAATCAGTACGGTCCCACCGAATCCACCGCGTCCTGCACCTATTATGTTGTGAAGGAAAAGGTGAACGACGACTCGGTTTTGCCGATCGGCACAGCGTACGACAACTACCGCATTTTGCTGCTCAACGAGGACAACACCGCAACACCGATGGGTGAACAGGGTGAGATTTGCGTTGCAGGTCCTATTTTGGCGCTGGGTTACTACGGCAATCCCGAACAAACCGCCAAAACCTTTATGCAAAATCCGCTCAACAGCAATTACCGCGAACTGATTTACAAAACCGGCGACCTCGGCAGCTTCCGCGAGGACGGCATTCTGCTGTTCCACGGCAGAAAAGACCGTCAGATCAAACACCTCGGTCACCGCATCGAGCTTGGCGAGATCGAAGAAACCGCCAAAAAGATTGCAGGCGTAACAGACTGCTGTTCGCTTTACAATAAAGAAAAAGCCACCCTCTACCTTTTCTACACAGGTCCTGCGACCTCAAAGGAAATTGTACTTTATTTCAGACAGAATATGCCTGCGTTTATGGTTCCGCGCAAGCTGGTGAGTTTGGATGTGCTTCCGACTTTGCCTAACGGAAAAACCGATATGCAGACATTGAAATCCTACTTCAAATAATTTTTTTAAAGGAGAATGTATCATGGATGAATTAATGCAGATTTTGGAAGAACTCAGACCCGACGTTGACTTTGAGAACGAGACCGCGCTGATCACAAACGGCGTGCTGGATTCCTTTGACATCGTTGCGCTTGTCGGCGAATTGAACGACGCTTTCGACATTGAGATCAAGCCCAACAACCTTGTGCCCGAAAACTTCAACTCGGCAAAGGCTATGATGGCTTTGATCGAGCAGCTCCAGGACGAATAAGCTATGAACACCGATAAAATTAGAGCGCTTGCTTCTGAGCTTGCAACTCCTTCCTATATCTTCGATTTGGATGAGTTTGAGAAGCGGGCGGCACTGGTGCGCAAATACTTCGGCGAAAAAACAGGACTTTGCTTTTCCATTAAGGCAAATCCGTTTTTGCTGGGCAGACTCCCTGAAATCTTTGACAAAATCGAGGTTTGCAGCCCCGGCGAGTTGACGATTTGCGAAAAAACCGGTGTGGATATGAAAAAAATCATTTTCTCCGGCGTGAACAAAACCGAAAAGGATGTTCATCGCGCTGCCGAGGATGAGGTCGGTACGTTTACCGCCGAAAGCAGACTGCACGTCACAATGATCAACGCAGAAGGCATTGCGCGCGGAAAGGTCTTCCCCGTTTTGCTGCGCGTCACTGATGTAAAGGGCGGCAGCCAATTCGGTATGGAAGAAAAGGATGTTCTGGACATCATCACTCACCGTGAGGATTACAAAGGCATTGAGATCGTCGGCGTTCATTACTTCACCGGCACACAAAAGAAAAAAGCAAAGCCCATTGAGCGCGAGCTGGCGTATCTCAGCGATCTTATCGACCGCGTAAAAGCTGAGTATGACTTTGTGATCGAGCGCGTTGAATACGGCACCGGTCTTGCAGTCGATTATTTTGAGGACAACGCAGATGAGCTTGAGGAGGAGCGCCTGGCTTCTATCTCCGAAGCGATCCGCGCTCTTGCCGAAAAAGCCGCGCTGACCGTTGAAATGGGCAGATTCTTCGCCGCTCCCTGCGGATACTACCTGACAAAGGTTATTGACGCTAAAACCAATTACGACATCAACTATGTTATTGTTGACGGCGGTTTGAATCAGCTGAAATATGACGGACAATTGCAGGGTATGCAGATCCCGAAAATCATCCACTTAAAGAATCACGACGGTGAGGACGGCGTAAAGGCGTGGACGCTTTGCGGAAGCCTTTGCACCACAGCCGACATTCTGGCGCGCAACGCTTCGTTTGACAGTCTTGCCATCGGAGATGTGCTGGTATTCTGCCGCACGGGCGCGTATTCCGTGACCGAGGGTATGGCAGTGTTCCTCAGCCGTGAAATGCCGGTCGTTTCGGTATATTCCGAAAAAGACGGATTACATATTATCAGAGAAATGCTGTACTCCGACGTTTTCAACACCCCGGCACTTTAAGTTCAATATCAAAAAGACGGCACACGCTGCATCATCGTTAAGGTGAGCCGTCTTTTTTTACTGTACGGAATTTGTACCCGCATTTTCTTATGACAGTTAGTATATACAAACGGAGATGTTATTTTGATATTTAATATTACATACACCTCACTGAATTTTATCTTCTTTGTGTTGGCAACAATGCTTGTCTATTTTCTCTTCCCCGCGAAGAAATACAAGTGGACGGTGTTGCTTGCCGCCAGCCTGTTCTTTTATGCGGTGGCAGGATATAAATTTGCCGCCTTCATTCTGTTCACATCACTTTCTACCTATTTGATCGGACTTTGGATAGAACACGTTTCCGTATCATCGAAAGCGATGCTCAAAAGCAAAAAATCGGAATGGGACAGAGATAAAAAGAAAACGTATAAAAACCGTATCAAGATTCAAAAGCGCCTGATCATGACGCTGGCGCTGGTCATCAACTTTGGTATTCTTGCGTTTTTGAAATACTACAATTTCTTTGCAGGCAGCCTGAATGATATGCTGGGCGTTTTCGGCATAGGGTTCTCCGCGCCGACGCTGAATTTGTTTTTGCCGCTGGGCATTTCCTTTTACACCTTTCAGTCGATGGGATACATTGTGGATGTCTATCGCGAAAAAACACCGGCGCAGAAAAATCCCCTCAAGCTTCTGCTGTTTGTTTCCTTCTTTCCGCAGATCGTGCAAGGTCCTATCAGCATTTATGACCAGCTGGCGCACCAGCTTTATGAGCCGCACGACTTTGATTTTACCCGTGTTAAGCACGGAATGGAACTTATTTTGTGGGGCTTTGTTAAAAAGCTTATCATCGCCGACCGCGCGGTGATCCCGATCAACGAGGTCATCGCAAACTATGACGCTTACAACGGCACTACACTGACCTTTACCATTTTGTTGTACGCGATACAGCTTTATATGGATTTTTCGGGCGGCATAGATATTTCACGCGGCGTTGCGCAGATATTCGGAATTGATTTGATAGATAACTTCAAACGACCGTATTTCTCAAAATCCATCAACGAATACTGGCGCAGATGGCATATTTCCCTGGGCGCTTGGATGAAGAATTACATCTTCTACCCCATTGCTATGTCCAACGCTTTTTTGACCGCGAGCAAAAAAATGAAGAATACTCGTTTCGGTCAGACAGCTGCCGGCGCGCACATTGCCAAGGTATTGCCCACCAGCTTTGCTTCGCTTGTCGTATTCTTCGTTGTCGGTGTTTGGCACGGCGCTAACTGGAAATATGTGATGTTCGGTTTGTGGAACGGCGTAATTATTATGCTGAGCATTTTGATGCAGCCGATTTTTGACAGCTGGACAAATAAGCTGCATATCAAAAGGCAAAGCTTCGCGTTCCGTCTGTTCCAAATGGTCAGAACCTTTATCGTGGTACTGGTCGGCTATGTATTTGACGTTGCGCCGACTATGGAGCAGGGCTTCAAAACGATCGCTATGTTTTTCACATCGCAAAATCCCGTGGAGGGATGGCAGCAGATATTCTCGCTTGGCATTCAGAATTATGACTATGTTGTGATCATACTGGGCATTGTCCTTATCTGGATCGTCAGCATGATCCAGGAAAAACATCAGGATACCGACATACGCACGATGCTTGACAAAAAGCCGTTTATGCTGCGCTTTGCAGCTGTTTATCTTGGCATTGTTGCCGTTGTTGTATTTGGCATTTACGGTTCCGGCTATAACGCCGCAGACTTTGTATATATGCAATTCTAAAAAGCTGAGGCAGTGTTTATGAAGAAAAAATTATACATCAGCCGGTCTGTCAAACTGATCAGCTTGTTTCTGGTGTTGATTTTGACACTGGGCATCCTGCAAAACTATGTTTTGTGCCGTATCGACCAAAACAGCATCCGACTTGAAGGATACTATCAGGAGGAACAGGATACGCTGGATGTTGTCCTGCTGGGCGCAAGCGAAGTTTATACATCTTTTGCATCGGGACTGGCGTATGACAAGTTTGGTTTTACCAGCTATCCGTTCGCGTCGGAATCCATGACGGCAGACGGTATGATGCTGGCACTGAAAGAGATACAGCGCACGCAAAAGCCGCAGCTGATCGTTATTGAGCTAAATTCTTATCTGTACAGAACTGACGTCAATGAACAGCACGACGCGCACATTCGCAAGCTGATCGACAACATTCCGCTTAACGGAAACAAGATAGAATATATTACCAATAATGTGTCTCCGGATCTGTGGGCGGAATATTACTTTCCTATAATAAAGTATCACAGCACATGGTCGTCGATCATGAAAAAGCCGCGTCTTGCCGTTACCAAGATTTGGCAGGAACTTCGCGGTATTTCCTACTTAAAAGGTCTGCGCACCACCACCACGGTGTTCAACCCAAATGTCAAGATATATAACGACAAGCTGGCGGATATTAACGAAACAAAAGAGCTTTCCCCTGTTTTGGAAAAAAAGCTTATAGATTTGCTCGATTATTGCAAAGAGCAAAAGATGGATAATGTTGTGTTTATGCGCGCGCCGCATATAGTAGTCGCTCAGTCGAGCATTGACCGTGTAGAGCGAGCTAACCGTGCCGGAGAAATCGTTAAAAGCTACGGTTATCCGTTTATTAATTTGGAACGGGACTTCGCGAAAACCGGTGTGGATGTAAAAACAGATTTTTACAACTACGACCATATGAATATATACGGCACGGTGAAGATAACAAATTATCTCGGTTCGATTCTGTACAACGATTATCACATCCGCGGAAAAGAGCTTAGCAAAAAGCAAAAGGAAAACTGGGATACCGCAGCGGAATACTTCCACAAGCTGTACAAATACAGCGATTACCTGATCAAGGAGAAGCACGAAATGATTCAGCTGACGGAAGACATCAATACGCTGAGAGCGCTAAAGAATTACTGATTTGAAAACAGCAAGACGGTGAAAACCGTCTTGCTGTATCTGGTAAAGCGTAAAATAACATAAATTTGCATTTAATTTGAAATCAGTATTACAAACAGCGCGATGAAGAAGTTTTTTAATTATAAAGAATGAGGAGTGGAAAAATGAAGACTAACCGGCTGGAACGGCATAACACATCAGCTGATATTGTCCGCATTCTCGCGGTATTCTTTGTGATGTCAATTCACTTTTTATACCACACCTATAACCACAACCCCGCCATTGGCGGAACCGACGGTTTTTATCAACTGAAAATCAACGGCTACGGACCGATAGACGGTATTGTAAAGTATATTCAGGAAGGCGATCCCACGATGCTGGAGGGACCGAAGTTCTTTCTGATGATTATGATGCGCACGGTATTTACGACCTGCGTACCGCTGTTTTTGCTGCTGACAGGCTATTTTATGTCGAAAAAAACGCTCAGCCGCAGCTATTACAAAGGGATCCGCAAAACGCTGATAATCTTTGTGCTGGCGTCGATAGCCTGCTTCTTCTTTAAGTCCGTCCACAACACACCTGCGGCAAAAGATGCGTTTTATGCGATGGACTTCGGCAAAATGTTTGACGCACTTCATAAAACGCAAAAGTTTGGCTTGAAGGATTATGTGCTGAGCATTTTTGATTTCAGCGGCGCCAACTATTCCTGGTATGTGGAAATGTATATCGGGCTGTTTTTGATCGCGCCGTTTTTGAATCTTGCCTACAACAAGCTGGGCAGCAAACGCCATAAGCAAGTATTGGTGGCAACCTTCGTTTTACTGACTATCCTTCCGACGCTGTTTAACATTTTTGAATTTAGCTCCGGTAGCTGGTGGATGAATCCTGCTAAGGACTCACATTATCAAAAGCTTCTCCCTGCATTTTGGATGAGCGCCTACCCCATCGCCTATTACTTTACCGGCGCTTATATCAGGGAATACGGCGTCAAACTGAAAACACGCTCAATACTGCCGTTGTTTGCGATCACACTGGTGCTGTTCGCGCTGTTTAACTTCTACCGCAGCTACGGTGACAAATACGTGTCCGGCATTTGGACCTTCTGGTATGGCTTCCAACCCTACGCGCTTTCCGTTATGCTGTTCACCATGCTTATGCGCATTAAAGCCAACGGCTGGCATCCTGTCGTTAGGACAGCTTTTTGCAAGGTCGCTGACTTAACGTACGGAATGTATTTGCTTTCCTACATATTTGATATTCTCATCTATACGCAACTAACGAAAAACGTAATTTCAATTTACGACAAACTTCCATATTACTTCCTGTGCGTACCGTTATGCTTTGTGCTTTCTATGATCGCCAGCCTGATCGTAAATTTGATTGCAAAAGGAATTATTATTCTTTATGAGAAAATCAAAGCATATGTAATTACACACAAGGAAGCTGCCGACAAGCTGAAACGACAGGATCTCATCTTTATTCTGCTGATGCTTGCTGCTGTTTTCTTTGCTTTGTGGAAGGTACAGTTCGGCTTTGGCGGCAACGACGAATCGTTCCACCTGACTATTCCGCACCGTTTGACGAAAGGCGACGCGCTGTTCCGTGATGAATGGAACCTGTCGCAGATGAGCAGCTTTTTGCAGCTGCCGTTTGTGTGGGTTTTCACGCTTATTTCGGGCAGTACCGACGGTATTGTTTTGGCGGCGAGGATCTTCTATGTGTTCATTCACGCAGGCGCGTGTGTGCTGATTTATACAAGACTGCGCAAGTACGGCTATGTCACGCTGATCGGTACCGTTCTGTATTTCCTGTACACGCCCTATAACATTATGACCCTTAACTATGATTCGATGGGAATGGGGCTTGTTGTGCTGGCAGGCGTGCTGATCGCCACCGCCGATTATCAAAAAAAGCTGTGGATCATTCTCAGCGGCGTTTGTTTCGCGGGCGCTGTACTGTGCTGTCCGTATCTTGCGTCTGGATATGTACTGTATCTTATCTGTATGCTTGTCCATTTGCTGATCAAGAAGAAGAACCTGAATTTTGTGCTAAACAGCGAATTGTTCAGCCTGAGAACATTCCTGTTCTTTACATTCGGCGTAGGCATTTTGGCAGTACTCTTCTTGCTGTTCACGCTGCCGCGTGTAGGCTTTGGCGGACTTGCCGAAAACCTGCCGCTTATGTTGAATGATCCGGAGCATCCTTCGGTATCCTTCGGAAACAGATTCACCCATTACTTTGAGGTGATCTTTAAAATGCAGCCGCTGTTCAAGCTGGCTGTATACGCCTACAGCATTACCGCGATCGCGATGCTGATCGACCGTAAGCGCCGTTTGCACCGTTCGGTTTATCTGTTTATCACCGCCGGCATAGTCGTGTTTACCGATATACTTCTGACGGCTGATCTGACCACAAAAACCTATAACGCGATGATGTTCCCCATGCTGTTTTTGGGCATCACCTCGTATGTGCTGTGCAAGAACAAGCCGCGCGAGCTGTTTGCCGGTTTGTTTGTGATGGGCATTCTTTACTCGTTCTGCGTATATTACGGCTCCAACCAAGGCTTTTATGTCATCTCAATGGCTTTCGCCGCCGTGAATGTTTCAAGCTTTGTGTTCCTTTCTCAGCTGATACGTGAAATGAACGAGTCCCCCGACAACATCACATATGCAGTTTGGATCAAACGTCTGAGCTTCGCAGCAGTGGCGTTGGTGCTTGCCTTACAAGGAAACTTCCAGCTTTATGTCAAGGCACACCACTGTTTCTGGGAATCTGACACGACCAAGCTGACAACCATGATCGAAGAAGGTCCGGCTGCCGGGCTTTATACCGAGCAAACGAAGGCAAAGACTTATAACGATATTTACAACGATATTTCCCGATACTGGAAAATGGACGACAAAAATCTTCTGGTACTGAGCGAGCGGACGTGGATCTATTTGGCGGCTGACAAGCCCTACGGAACCTTCTCCGCGTGGCTGTCAGGTGAAAAGCCCGGAAGCATTGACCGCTTGCAGTCCTTCTATGACATCAATCCCGACAAGGTGCCGCAGTACATATATGTTCCTGAAGCGTCAAAATGGGATATGAATTGGCTGCTCGGCAAGCTGCACAGTCTTGGGTATACGGAAGAACGCACCGCGGCAGGATACGCGCTGGTACGAAATCAATAAATAATACAAATGATAAAGCGATGAAATAACTTGTAATTTTCATCGCTTTATGTTATAGTATTAATTAGGCAGGTATTTGATTATTTATACTTACCTGTACTAAACTATCTCTAATAATTACGCGGAGGGGATTATTATGGACACTGTAAAGCTTTATGACATCTGGTGTGAGAACGCCACAGATGATAACGACCTTATTGATGAGCTGAAAAGCATTAAGGATGACGAAGAAGCCATCTATGACCGTTTTTACACCTCTTTAAAATTCGGTACTGCCGGTTTGAGAGGCGTTATCGGCGCCGGCACCAACAGAATGAATATTTATGTTGTGCGACAGGCGACCCAAGGTCTTGCTAACTATGTACTTAACAAATACGGAAGCGGCGCTGTTGCGATCTCGCACGACAGCAGGATCAAAGCCGATCTGTTTATGAATGAAGCGGCAAGAGTTTTGGCTGCGAACGGCATTAAGGTATATATCACCACCGAGCTGCAGCCCACTCCTGTTCTGTCATATTTGGTGCGCTATTTTAACTGCCGTGCAGGTATTATGGTGACCGCCAGCCACAACCCGGCAAAGTATAACGGTTATAAGGCATACGGCGAGGACGGCTGCCAAATGACAGATGATGCTGCGACCGCCGTATATAATGAGATCCAGAAGCTTGATATGTTCCAAGACGTCAAACTTGCCGATTTTGACGAAGCGATTGCTTCCGGTATGATCGAATATGTTGACGACAGCGTTTATGACAGTTACCTTGAGAAGGTCTTGGAGCAGCAGGTTAATCCCGGCATTTGCGAGGGCGCTGACCTTAAAATCGTTTACACACCGCTTAACGGCACCGGCAACAAGCTGGTAAGAAGGATCCTTAAGAAGATCGGTGTTGAACAGGTTGAGATCGTTAAGGAACAGGAAATGCCTGACGGCAACTTTACTACCTGCCCCTACCCCAACCCGGAAATCAAAGAAGCTCTGCAAAAAGGACTGGATCTTTGCGAAAAGGTACAGCCTGATCTGCTGCTTGCTACCGATCCCGACGCGGACAGAGTAGGCATTGCGGTAAAGGATTACGACGGCAGCTACCGCCTGATCACCGGTAACGAGGACGGCGTAATGCTGACAAACTACATTCTTTCGTGCTGCAAAGAATCCGGCACCCTGCCCGATCGTCCTGTTGTTGTTAAAACCATTGTTACTACAAAGCTTATCAACAAGCTGTGTGAAAAATACGGTTGCGAGCTTAAAAACGTGCTGACCGGCTTTAAATACATCGGCGAAGTAATTCTGAACCTTGAAAAAGATCACGAGGAGAACCGTTATCTTTTCGGCTTTGAAGAAAGCTATGGCTATTTGAAGGGTACATATGTAAGAGATAAGGACGCTGTGGTCGCGTCGATGCTGGTCGCGGAGATGGCTGCTTACTACAAGAAGCAGGGCAAATCCTTAGCTGAAGTAATTGACGGTTTGTACGAGGAATTTGGCTATTATCTCAACCAGACCTTTGCCTTTGAATTTGAGGGCGCCGAGGGTATGCAAAAGATGGCTGATATGATGTCATCTGTCAGAGAAAAGCTTCCCAAGGCGATCGACTCTTACAAGGTTGTGAAGGTCAGCGATTATCTGCTGAAAAAGGAGACCGATTTGATTACCGGCGAGGTAGAAAAGCTGACGCTGCCTACCTCTAACGTAATTGCGCTGCATTTAGAGAGTGACAACGCGGTTATCATTCGTCCCAGCGGCACCGAACCGAAGATCAAGCTATATGTAACCGCTGTAGGCAAAGACCGCGCAGACGCTTTGGATATTTGCGAAAAGCTGGTTAAATCTTCAAAAGAGTTTTTAGGTATTTAAAATAATAAATTGAGCCGGATCAAAACTTGGAATGGTTTTGTTCCGGCTCTTTTTTTGCTTTATGTATATTTTTCTGTTACTTTGTTCTTCCGATGTCGGTTCGATAATGAGCGCCTTCAAAGGAGATCTTTTTTACAGCGGCGTAGGCTTTTTCAAGCGCTTCGTCGAGGGTGTCCGCTTTTGCGGTAACGCCGAGGACTCTGCCGCCGTTGGTGTAGAATTTGCCGTTTTCGTATTTGGTGCCGGCATGATAGACGATCGCGCCGTCCACGCCGCCGTTTTCGTCCAATCCAAACATTTCAATACCCTTTTTATATGACACGGGATAACCGCCGCTTGCCATAACTACACAAGCAGCCGCACCGTCGTACCATTCGATATCGAGGTCGGACAAGCGCTCGTCTATGACAGCTTCGCAGATGTCAACCAAATCTGTTTTCAATCTCGGAAGCACTACCTGCGCCTCGGGATCGCCGAAACGTGCGTTATACTCAATGACCTTAGGCCCGTTGGGCGTCATCATCAAACCGAAGTACAGGCAGCCCTTGAACGGTCTTCCCTCTTTGTTCATCGCTTCGATGGTAGGCACAAAAATGGTTCTCATACACTCATCCGCAAGCGCGTCGGTGTAGTAAGGATTGGGGCTTACGGTGCCCATACCGCCGGTATTAAGACCTTCATCGTTGTCATAAGCGCGCTTGTGATCCTTGGAGCTGACCATCGGCTTGACGCAGTGACCGTCGGTGAACGCAAGAACGGACACCTCGGGGCCGGTCAAAAACTCTTCGATGACGATATTGTTTCCTGAATCACCGAACTGCTTGTCCTCCATAATGGACTTGATCGCCGCAACCGATTCTTCAATTGTTTGGGCTATGATCACGCCCTTGCCGAGCGCAAGACCGTCCGCCTTGACAACTACGGGCGTTGTGTTTTCGGACTTGACATAAGCTATCGCTTTTTCGGGATCGTCAAAAACTTCATATTTGGCAGTAGGGATCCCGTATTTTTTCATAAGGTTTTTGGAGAAAACCTTGCTCGCCTCGATAATGGCAGCGTTGGCATTTGGGCCGAAGGCTCGAATACCTGCTGCCTGCATAGCGTCTACCATACCGTCGGCAAGCGGATCATCAGGAGCGACAAACACCAGATCAATGGCGTTATCCTTCGCGAACTTTACCATATTCTCCTTGTCCATTACGCCGATGTTGACCAACTCGGCGTCACGTGAAATGCCGCCGTTGCCGGGTGCGCAATAAAGCTTTTCGCATTTAGGGCTTTCAAGCAGCTTTTTGATAAGCGCGTGTTCTCTGCCGCCGGAGCCAATCATTAATATTTTCAATGAAATACACCTCTTTTGCGGAGAATCAATGGTGAAACAAACGGATGCCTGTGAAGGACATCGTCATATTGTACTTGTCACAGGTTTCGATAACGTTGTCATCGCGAATGGAACCGCCGGGCTGTGCCACATACTGCACGCCGGAACGCTTTGCGCGTTCGATGTTGTCGCCGAACGGGAAGAACGCATCGGAACCGAGAGATACACCGCTGAAGGTGGCAAGCCATGCCTTCTTTTCCTCCTTGGTGAGAGGTTCGGGCTTAGTCTTGAAGAACTGCTCCCAAACGCCGTCGGCAAGCACATCCTCATAGTCGTCGGAAATGTAAACGTCGATAGTGTTGTCGCGGTCGGGGCGGCGGATATTGTCAACGAAAGGCAGGTTCATTACCTTCGGATGCTGACGAAGGAACCAGATGTCCGCCTTGTTGCCCGCAAGACGCGTGCAGTGGATACGTGACTGCTGGCCTGCGCCGACGCCGATTGCCTGGCCGCCCTTGGCGTAGCATACGGAATTGGACTGGGTGTACTTTAAAGTAATGAGAGCGATAAGCAGGTCGCGCTTGGCTTCCTCGGGAAGCTCCTTGTTCTGAGTAACGATATTCTGCATCAGCATAGCTTCGTCGATCTTAAGCTCGTTTCTGCCCTGCTCAAAGGTGATGCCGAATACATCCTTATGCTCAATCGGATCGGGAACGTAATCAGGATCGATCTTAACCACATTGTAGCTGCCTTTGCGCTTTGTCTTGAGGACTTCCAGCGCTTCGGGAGTGTAGTCCGGCGCGATGATACCGTCGGAAACCTCACGCTGCAACAGCTTTGCGGTCTGAACGTCACAGGTGTCTGATAGTGCTACCCAGTCGCCGTATGAGGACATTCTGTCAGCACCGCGCGCCATGGCATAAGCGGAGGCGATGGGCGATAATTCGAGATCGTCTACAAAATAGATCTTTTTTAAAGTGTCGTTAAGCTCAGTCGCAACCGCAGCGCCTGCCGGGCTTACGTGCTTGAAAGAAGCCGCAGCGGGAAGTCCCGTAGCCGCCTTAAGCTCGCGTACGAGCTGCCAAGAGTTGAAAGCGTCAAGGAAATTGATGTAGCCGGGCTTGCCGTTTAATACCTCAACAGGTAAGTCCTTGCCGTTCTGCATAAAGATTCTGGATGGCTTTTGGTTGGGGTTGCAGCCGTATTTGAGTGCTAATTCATTCATCGGTATCGTCCCTTTCTATAGCTGTTTTTGATTACTGATTTTTATTGATGATTCTGGATTCGGCTTTGCCGGTGGCAATGTCGATATAACGCACAAACAGAGAAACCTTATTGTCCTCGTTGAGCGCATTCCAGACATTTTGCGCAAAGGCGTCGATGTCGTCGTTGCCGATTTCTACAAGCGTAGGCTCGCCTTCAAAAGAAGGAAGCGGATCGCCGTCGCTCATATAGGTGTGGATAAATCTGCCTAATCCAGCCAAAGGAGCGTCATAGGAGAAGGTGTAGCGTTCACAGCAATCAGGATTTCCGTCGGCGCTTTTGAGGATGGACATCGCGTAGTTCATACCGCCGTCGCTGCACTTGACAATGCCGGAAATTCGCGGAGTATAGTTGGGCGCGTCGGGTTCAAACTCGCGGGTACGAAGCGCCTGCTCAAAGGTGAGCTGCTGGTTCATCAGATCATAAATCGTGTCGGTTTGATCGCCGTTGGTGACGATCGTCTTGTTGCCGAGCACACGAACGGGCGCGTAGATAATAAGCGAGGGATCGACAAGCTTTGAGGGATCGAACGCCTCGGTTTTGATGCCGTCCGCTGTTTCAACAAACACGCGGTTACGGCTGTTCTCGCTTCTGCCCATGATAAAGTAGGCGATGACCGCCTTGGTGCCGTCGGCTGTTCTGCCGAGCACAATGCCTCTTCCGGGATAGGTTGTGGAGGCGATTTCCTTTGTTAGAGATACCGCTTTCATAATTTCCTCCTAGTCTTGGATTTCGGTAATACTACCGTTTACTTTTATTTTATCTTCACAGAAAAGCGCGACAGCTTTCGGAAGGATCTTCCATTCCGCCTGTTCCATCACACGTTTCTGAAGGATTTCGGGAGTGTCGCCGCTTTGGATCTCAACGGCTTTTTGCAGGATTATAGGACCGCCGTCGCAGATCTCATTGACAAAATGCGCGGTTGCGCCCGTGACCTTGACGCCCTTTTTCAATGCTTCCTCGTGTACGCGCAGACCGTAGTAACCCTCGCCGCAGAAGGAAGGGATAAGCGCTGGATGGATGTTTATAATACGGTTTTCATATGCGCGGATTACACGGCTTCCGAGAATCGTCATAAAGCCGGCAAGGACGACCAAATCCGCATTTTTGCTTTGCAAAAGCGCTGTAAGAGCGTTGTCGTAATCTTCGAATGCGTCGTAGTCCCTGCGACGGATAACGGCGGTTTCGATACCGTTATCCTTTGCTCGCGTCAGAGCATAGGCGTTTGGGTTTGAGGAGATAACGCAGGTGATTTTTCCCGCCTTGATCTCTCCCCTTTTTTGCGCGTCGATCAGCGCCTGCAAATTGGTGCCGCCGCCGGACACAAGTACAACAATATTCTTCATCAGGCAAAAACAACTCCTTTGCTGCCTTTGACCACTTCGCCCAGCACGACCGCATCCTCGCCGTTTGCCTTTAATACTTCGATCGCCTTTTCCGCTTCATTGGCGGCAACCGCAACAACCATTCCAACGCCCATATTGAAGGTATTGAACATATCGTGCTCGCTGATATTGCCGACACGCTGCATAAGCTTGAAGATGGGCAGCACGGGAATAGCTTCCTTAGTGATTTTTGCGCAAAGACCGTCGGGGAGCATTCGCGGAATGTTTTCATAGAAGCCGCCGCCGGTGATGTGAGACACTGCCTTGACTTCAACCTGATCCATCAGTGCCAGGATCGGCTTTACGTATATTCTGGTCGGAGTAAGCAGAGCTTCGCCAAGCGGCTTGTCGAGCTCGGGATAAGTGTTGTGTATGGTTTCTTCGTTGATTCCGAAGATTTTTCTGACGAGCGAAAAACCGTTGGAATGAACGCCTGTGGAGCGCAGTCCGATAAGCGTATCGCCTTCCCGAAGCTTTGAGCCGTCGATCATTTTTGGCTTGTCAGCAATGCCTACAGAGAAGCCGGCAACATCGTATTCATCCTCCGGCATCAGACCCGGATGCTCGGCGGTTTCGCCGCCGATAAGCGCACAGCCGGACTGCACACAGCCCTCCGCGATGCCCTCAACAATAGACGCAACCTTCTCGGGAATATTCTTTCCGATCGCGATATAGTCAAGGAAGAACAAGGGCTTTGCGCCGCAGCAAATGATGTCGTTTACACACATTGCAACTGCGTCGATGCCGATCGTGTTGTGCTTGTTGAGCAGGAACGCCAGTTTGATTTTGGTTCCGACGCCGTCGGTTCCGCTGACCAAAACAGGCTCTTCCATTCCCTTGCAATCGGGAGCGAACAAGCCGCCGAAGCCGCCGATTCCGGAAACTACGCCGGGAATGTTGGTGCGCGCGACGTGCTTTTTCATCAGCTCTACGCTTTTATAGCCTGCGGTGATGTCAACACCTGCCGCCTTATAACTCTCAGAAAAGCTTTCCATAAAAATCCTCCGTAAACTGTTTATTTATGAATCTTGGTAGCATATTTATCAACAAAGAAGGTTGTCGGCACCTCAGCGCTGAACTGCTTGGTAAAGCATCCGTCGCAAAGCGAATTATTGCAGCCCTGCACGGTTTTGTGAAGTCCCTCTACGCTGAGATAGCCCAGTGTATCCGCGCCGATTTCGCAGCGGATCTCCTCGATGCTCATTTTATTGGCGATAAGATTCTCTTTGTCGCTGATGTCGGTGCCGAAATAACACGGACAAACAAACGGAGGAGAGCTTATCAGCATATGGATCTCCTTTGCCCCTGCGCTTCGCAGCAAATTGACGATGTGCTGCGAGGTTTGTCCGCGGACGATCGAATCGTCAATAACGACGATTCGCTTGCCCTCGACGTTGCATTTGAGCGCCGTAAGCTTTGTGTGAAGCAGGCGCTTCTTTTTATCCATACCGGTACCGGCGTTTCTTCCGAGGAATTTATTCTTGATAAAGCCCATACCGTACGGGATGCCGGACGCGCGCGCATAGCCCTCGGCAGCAATGATGCCGGAATCGGGTACGCCGCAGACCATATCGGCGTCGATCGGGTATTCCTTGAACAGCTGTTCGCCTGCTCTAAGCCGCGCCTGATAAACGCTTACATTATCAATTACACTGTCGGGACGCGCGATATAGACATACTCAAAAACACAGAGCGAGGTCTTTTCGGGCTTTTCGTCCAGCTGAAAGCTATGGAAGCCTTCCTCGTCAATTACGATCATCTCACCGGGACGAACATCGCGGATAAGCGCAGCGCCGATGGTGTCCAGTACACAGCTTTCGGATGTGATGATGTAGCTGTCGCGCAGCTTGCCCACGCACAACGGACGGAAGCCGTAAATATCGCGGAAACCGATCAGTCGCGTCGGAGCACAAATTACTGTTGAATAGGCGCCCTTGAAGCGCTTCATCGACGCAAGCACGGCGTCCTCCAGATTATCGGTACTCACGCGTTCTGTAGCGATGACATACGCCATCACCTCAGCGTTGGAATTGGACTGGAAAATAGAACCGCCGCGTTCAAGCTCCTTGCGTATTTCGGGAAAATTTGTGATAGAGCCGTTGTTGGCGATGGCAATAGAGCCCTCGCGGTAACGCAGCACAAGCGGTTGGTTAGCAGCGCGGTCAAGCGCCATACCGGAAGTGTATCGAACGTGACCTACAGCGATTTTTCCGTCAGGCAATTTGTGCAAGGTCTTTTCCTGAAAGACCTCGCTGACCATACCAAGCTCCTTGATCGTTGTAAAGTGCTGATTATCGTTCACCGTGATTCCGGCGCTGATATGTCCGCGGTGCTGCAGACTGTACAAAGCGTCGTGAGTAACAGACACCACGTTCAAATCATCATTGTTTTTATAGATTCCGAATACACCGCACTCGTCGTTTGCTTTATCGAGCGCGGGACAGATGTCAACACAATTTGTCATGAAAGCTCCGCCACCTTAGCCTGCATTGCTGCATCCTTTTTTGCAACGCCGTTTTCCATATCAGATTTCATTTTTTCAAGCTTTTCGGAAAGCGCGTCGTCTGACAGCGCAAGGATCTCTACAGCCAGAATGGCGGCGTTAGCGGCGCCGTCAACGGCAACGGTGGCAACCGGAATGCCGGTAGGCATCATAACGGTTGCAAGCAGAGCGTCCATACCGTCGAGCTGTGCGGACTTGCAGGGAATGCCGATTACGGGAATGGTAGTTTTTGCGGCGAGAACTCCGGCGAGATGCGCCGCCATACCTGCGGCTGCAATGATAACTCCGAAGCCGTTTTTCTTGGCGTTTGCGGAAAACTGGATGGCGGCGTCGGGCGAACGATGCGCGCTCATCACATGAACCTCGTAGGGAACGTTAAACTCCTTCAGCTTTAACACCGCTTTGGAAACAACGGGAAAATCACTGTCGGAACCCATAATAATCGCTACTTTTTTCATGATGATTCACTACCTTTATTAAATCTATTTTAACTTATTTATTATATAAGAAAAGCCGCTAAAATGCAATAACTTTAAAGAATTATAACGTATTAAGCAAAAAACTGCTATTGATTCCGAAATCTGTTTTTGATATGATAGTATCAGAAAGTCGGAAACAGGAGATTTTACAGCTTTTTTATTGAGTTTTTTAAGCAGATAAACAGCCGGTACCGAAACGGTACCGGCTTATTTTAGTTGTTTTCGTCTTTCCAAATTTCCCTGACGGCGGCAACAGAGCCAGCTAAGCCCTGAATGTCAGAGGGAATGATGATTTTTGTAGCCTTGCCGTCGGCAGCCTTTGCAAAAGCCTCAAGACTGCGCAGCTGAATTACGCGGTCATTAGGCGCGGCTTCGTTCAACATTCTCAGTGCGTCGGCATTCGCCTTTTGCACGGTAAGGATCGCTTCTGCCTCACCCTGCGCCTCACGGATCTTCTGCTCTTTAACAGCGTCAGCCTTAAGAATGGCAGATTCCTTCAAGCCCTCGGCAACGAGGATCTGACTGCGCTTTTCGCCCTCTGCGTCGAGGATACGCGCGCGGCGCTCACGCTCCGCCTTCATTTGCTTTTCCATCGCGTCCTGGATTTCGCGCGGAGGCAGAATGTTCTTAAGCTCTACGCGAATAACGCGGATGCCCCAAGCGTCGGTAGCTTCGTCAAGTATGATGCGGATCTTATCGTTGATAGTGTCGCGCGAGGTCAGTGTGTTATCCAGCTCCAGATCGCCGATAATGTTACGCAGCGTGGTGGCTGTAAGGTTTTCGATCGCGCTCAGCGGACGCTCTACGCCGTAGGTATAGAGCTTGGGATCGGTGATTTCAAAATACACAACGGTGTCGATTTGCATGGTAACGTTATCGCGTGTGATAACCGGCTGAGGCGGAAAATCGACAACCTGCTCCTTTAGGGATACACGCTTTGAGATCTTGTCGATAAACGGCGTTTTGAGGTGCAGGCCGGTTTCCCATGTGGCGTGATACGCACCGAGACGCTCGATAACAAACGCGTGTGCCTGCGGCACGATTTTGATGTTGCGAATGATCAGGATGATAATGAATAAAACAATAATGCTGATGATAAAAATAGGTATTGCACTCATAGCTGTTCTCCTTGAATCTTTTTTGTAACTATCAGCTTGACGCCCTCAATAGCGATCACGCTGACCTTCTCACCTTTTTTCAGCGGCGGATTGTCTGTGCGGACGCTCCACACAGATCCCATAACCTTTGCCTGTCCGATAGCCTCGGGATCGTTTAAATCAGTCTGCATCTCGCCGGTTTGTCCGATCATTCGGTCGGCATTGGTGTTGACCTTTACGTTGTTTCGTTTGAATTTGACAACAAGCGGGCGTGTTATTACCAGCGACAGCAGCGAAACACATACAAATACTGCCAGCTGAATGATCCAGCTATCGGTGAATAGTCCTGTGACCGCAGCTGACAATGCGCCCAAAACAAACCAAACAGAGACAAGCTGAACCGTGGTCATTTCCAACGCTGCCATTACAACGGCAACGCCTATCCAAATCAGAATTTGATATACGTCCATAGCACCACTCCTTTATTCTTTTTATATCATATTCACCGAAAAAAAGCAATAATAATCACAATTATTTCACCTAAATTTCGATTGCGGCACTCTTTTTTGATTATTATGTGATATAATTGGGTTATCAAACATCATTTGTAGGTGAAAAATATGGCATTTGATACCTTTGACGAGGGCATTGCGCCCGGCGGACTGAGAAGTAAGAATGAAATCAAAATACTGATTTGCTACCTCTTTGACTCGGTCAAAGACAAGATGAGTCAAAGCTTGGTGGTGGAAGCAATCCGCGCCGACGAGCTTGCAAACTTTTTTGAAATCGTAGTAGCGTTTGAGGAGCTGGTGAAGGACGGCAATCTTATTGCGAAGGAAACAGTTGACGGCGAGCAGTGTTATGTGCTCAGCGATAACGGCAAGGTAATTGCCCGTCAGCTTGAAACTACGCTGGCACATACCGTTAAGCAAAAATCTTATGACTGCGCCCTGCGTCTGCTGAGCGAGCGCAAAACCGCACGCGAAAATTTTGTTGATATTCAAAAAAGTGAAAACGGATATAAGGTAAACTGCCGCGTTTCCGGCGGAGATATGGACTTGATGTCCTTTACGCTGTACGCTCCGGCGTACGAGCAGGCAGAAGTTATTAAGCGCAACTTTTTGAGTTATCCGCAAACCGTATACAAGACGATGCTCGGACTGATGACAAAGGACATCGAAAACGTCGGCGAAGCACTTGAAGAGGTTTACGGCGAGCTGATTTAAAGCATATTCAAAAAAAGGATCAGGGTAACGCCCGGTATTCCTCCGATCAGTGAAACAAGCACCGACAAAAGGCTGACGGGGATAAACACTCCGGTAAGCCCTGACAGCAAATTGACAGCGGTAAGCGTGACTGCTCCCGCACCCATCGACAAAAGCGCCCTTTTTACGGGGCGCTTTTTTTTTGCCGCCGCGTTCAAAACGGTAAACAAAAATAAACATCCTAACAGCAAACCTGTAATTCCCCACCATGGCATATAAAACATCTCCGAAACAAAAAAATAGACTGCCGATACCGACAGTCTATCTTATGCTTGTTTTTTATGTTTTATCCCAAAAGCTTGAAGAAGGACAGCACGTTCAGCGCGATAACAAATACAACGAAAACCGCCGCAAAAACTTTTGTCCAGCGAGACAGGAAAGCGTCGATGGAACGCGCTTTGTTCTTGGAGAAGTAGGAATCCGCCGCGCCGGTAACAACACCGAGGCCCTGCTGATTGCCTTCCTGAAGGATAATTACAATAATGATGGCGATGGAAACGATCGCCAGTACAATGCCCAAAATAATGCCCAATGCGTTCATAATATCGTCCTTTCAAATGCAAAATACATAAATCAACTCATATATATTACCATAGAAAACAAAAGTTTTCAAGGGTTTTTTGAAATTTTTTGCAACAAAATCAAATAAGCGAAAGCTGCTCGTCGGTTTTGTCCTCGTTGGAGGGCAAAGCACCCAGCGCCGGAAGCGAACGCGTGCGGTAACGCGCGGGCTTGGCGAACGTTCCTTCAGAGTATAACTTGAGATCAAACAGGCGGTGTCCCTTTTTGAGCTTCATCACAGCGACGCCCTGTGTGCTTCGCGTTGTTTTAAGTGCAAGAGCGCCTGTGTGTACAAGCAGCATTCTGCCAGAGGATGCGGTGAAAAGCACCTCAGCGTCCTCGCTTAGCCACAGCATTGCGGTCAGCGGCGACTTGTCGGAATAGGCGCCCGTCAGCTTTTTGCGATTGGTTTTGGTAGAGTATGCCTCCAGCGGCACCTTTGCCGCCTTGCCGTTTTCAAAGCCAAAGAGCAAAATACCCTTATAGTCCTTGGTGGCGACCATATATACGGCGTTCTCTCCCTCATCCATTCCGAGCTTTGCGGCGACATAGTCGCCCAAAACGCTCGCCTTTGTTGATTCGAAATCATCCGCCTTCGCCTTGTACACCTGAGATTTATCGGTAAAAAACAGCAGATCGCAGTCGTTGGAAAATTCGATCTCCTGCGTTATCTCGTCGCCTTCCTTCAGCTTGTGCGTATTGCTCATACGAAGAGACTGGGGAGTGATCTTCTTGAAATAACCTTCCTTTGTAAAGAAGAAGGTGCAGGCATAATCATCTACCGCCGCGTTTTCCTCGTGGTACTGCTGAACATTATCCTCATAAATTATCATACTGCGGCGCGGCTCGCCGTATTTTTCTGCGACCGCCTTAAGCTCTTTGACAATTATGGTTTTGACGCGCGCCTTGCTTTTTAGAATATCATCAAGCTCGGAAATCTCTTTTTGAAGCTGCTCAATGTCCTGAGTGCGCTTGAGAATATACTCGCGGTTGAGATGGCGCAGCTTGATCTCCGCGACATACTCCGCCTGGATTTTGTCGATGCCGAAACCGATCATCAGGTTGGGAACGACTTCGATTTCTTCGTCGGTTTCGCGGATTATTTTGATTGCCTTATCAATATCGAGCAGGATTTTTGCCAAGCCCTCCAAAAGATGAAGGCGCTCCGCTTTTTTTGTGCGGTCAAAGAAGGTGCGGCGCTTGACGCATTCCATACGAAAGGCGATCCATTCCTCGAGCAGCGCCTTTACGCCGAGCACCATCGGAACTCCGCCGATAAGCACGTTAAAGTTGCAGGCGTAGCTGTCCTCCAGCGTTGTGAGCTTGAACAGCTTTGCCATAAGCAAATCGGGATTTGTTCCGCGCTTAAGGTCGATAGTGATTTTAAGTCCGTCGATACCGGTTTCGTCTCGGACGTCGGAAATCTCTTTCAGCTTGCCCTGCTTGACAAGATCGATGATCTTCTCGATGATGACCTCGCTTGTTGTAGTGGAAGGGATGGCTGTGATGTCAATACAGTTTTCGCTTTTATCGTAGGTATAGCGCGCGCGCAGACGGATGCTGCCGCGACCGGTCTCATAGACCTGATCTATGGTTTTTTCGTCGTAAAGGATTTGACAGCCGCCGATGAAATCAGGCGCAGGCAGCGTGCTTTTGACGTCATGGTCGGGGTCGCGGATTATCGCCGCGGTTGTTTCACATACTTCCCTTAGGTTGAAGGAGCAGATGTTTGACGCCATACCAACCGCGATACCGGTGTTGGTGTTGACAAGCACCGACGGGAAGGTAGCAGGCAGAAGGCTTGGCTCCTTCATAGTGTTGTCGTAGTTATCGACGAAATCAACGGTGTCCTTGTCGATGTCGCAGAACAGCTCGTTGCAGATGGGCGCAAGCTTGGCTTCTGTATAACGCGAAGCCGCCCACGCCATATCACGGCTGTAGAATTTACCGAAGTTTCCCTTGGAATCGACATACGGGTGCAGCAGGGCTTCATAGCCGCGCGACAAGCGCACCATTGTGTCATAAATAGCGGCGTCGCCGTGAGGATTCAGCTTCATCGTTGCGCCGACGATATTAGCCGACTTGGTGCGGTTGCCCTTTAAAAGTCCCATTTTGTACATAGTAAACAGCAGCTTGCGGTGCGAAGGCTTGAAGCCGTCGATTTCCGGGATAGCGCGTGACAAAATTACGCTCATCGCGTAGGGCATAAAATTTTCGCGAATGGTGGAAACGATTGGCTGTTCCACCACCTCGCCGGCGCCGTTGATGACGCCGTGAATCTTAGAAGGCATCGCCTTTGGTGTTTTCTTTTTTCTTGGTGCCAAAGCGATCGCCTCCTTCAGCTGACGTCGAGCTGGTCGATGTATTCGTTGCCGTGCTCGACGATGTAGTCTTTTCTGGCTTGCAGGTTGTTGCCGATCAAGATGTCAAAAATCTCCGCCGTCTGCGCCGCGTCATCGGGCATTACCTTAATTAAACGGCGTGTTTTCGGATTCATTGTGGTGAGATTCATCATATCGGGTTCGTTCTCACCAAGTCCCTTACTGCGCTGAATCGTGTATTTTTCCTCTCCTATTTGCTCAATAAAGCTGTCCTTTTCCACCTCGTCATAGGCAAAATACACCTCGTTTTTGGTGGTGATCTCATACAGCGGAGACTCGGCGATGAACACCTTGCCCTCGCGGATCAGCGTTGGTGTTAAACGGTAAAGCATAGTGAGCAGCATAGTGCGGATGTGGAAGCCGTCGACGTCGGCATCGGTGCAGATGATGACCTTGTTCCAGCGCAGAGAGTCCATATCGAAGGTGGCAAGGTTTTTGTTCGCCTTGCTTTTGACCTCGACTCCGCAGCCGAGAACACGCAGCAGATCGGTGATGATGTCACTTTTGAAAATACGGTCATAGTCTACCTTAAGGCAGTTGAGGATCTTGCCTCGAATTGGCATAATAGCCTGAAAATCAGGGTCGCGCGCCTGCACACAGGCGCCTTTTGCGGAGTCGCCCTCTACGATAAATAATTCTCTTGCGGAAATATCCTTGCTGCGGCAATCGACAAATTTTTCTACGCGGTTGGTCATATCCAGATTGCCCGAAAGCTTTTTCTTGATGTTCAGACGTGTTTTTTCGGCGTTCTCACGACTGCGCTTATTGATCAGCACCTGCTCGGCGATTTTTTCCGCCTCAAGCGGATTCTCGATAAAATATATCTCTAAGCTTTGACGCAGAAAAGCCGTCATAGCGTCCTGAATACCCTTGTTGGTGACCGCCTTCTTTGTTTGGTTCTCATATGAGGACACACTGGAAAAAGACGAAATCACACAGACAAGACAGTCGGCGACGTCATCGTAATTGATCTTCTTTTCTGTTTTGTTATATTTATTGTTATTCTTTAGATAATTGTCGATTTGATAAACAAAAGCGTTGCGCACCGCCTTGTCAGGCGCGCCGCCGTGCTCCAGCCAGCTGGAGTTATGGTAGTATTCGGTGGTGCTGACCTTATTGGAAAAAGCAACGGCAATGTCCATTTTGCACTTGTATTCGGGCTTGTCCTCACGGTCGCGTGTTTTGACCTCGGTTTCCCAGTGCTGAACTCCGCTGAGCCCGTCGTTTCCGATGATTTCGGCAACATGATCAACTACGCCGTTGACATAGTTGAAGGTGGTAGTTTCAAATCTTTTGCCGTTCTGATTGCGGAAAATAAATTCCACACCGGCGTTGACGATCGCCTGACGCTTCATTACGTCTAGAAAATAGTCCGGCGCTATGTCAATGTCGGTAAAGACCTCCAAGTCGGGCTTCCATGTGATTTTTGTTCCGGTGTCTTTTTTGGCGTAGGGTTCTTTCTTCAAGCCGCCGACATTTTCGCCCTTTTCAAAGTGAAGGGTGTAGCGGTAGCCGTCGCGGCGAATATCAACGTCCATATATTCGGAACTGTACTGAGTGGAGCAAAGGCCGAGACCGTTCATACCCAGGGAAAACTCGTAGCTCTCCCCTTCGTTGTTATTATACTTTCCTCCCGCGTACATTTCGCAGAACACCAGCTCCCAGTTGAAACGGTTTTCCTTCTCATTGAAGTCAACAGGAATGCCGCGGCCGTGATCCTCTACCTCGATCGAGCCGTCAGCAAAACGGGTGACGGTAATTTTTTTACCGTGCCCTTCGCGGGCCTCGTCGATGGAGTTGGAGAGAATTTCAAACACGGAATGCTGACAGCCGTCGATACCGTCCGAGCCGAAAATGACCGCCGGACGTTTGCGCACACGGTCGGCGCCCTTTAGGGTGGTGATACTGTCGTTGCCGTATTCCTGCACCTTTTTTCTTGCCATATACTACTTCCTTTTTCATAGTTGAGAGGAAAGTGAAGCGACCGCTTTATTCTCCTCTCAGCTTTTTGATTTTATCTCTTAAATATGCGGCGTGCTCAAATTCAAGCAATCTTGCCGCAGCTTTCATTTCTTTTGTAAGGCTTTCGATCAGCTGCTGACGCTGCGCCTTGCTCAGCTTCTTTGTGTTCTTGAACTCGCTTTCGGAATGTGTGGAGATTTCAAGGATCTCGCTGACTTTCTTTACGATAGTCTGCGGCACGATACCGTGCTCCTCATTGTATTTTTGCTGGATCTCACGACGGCGGTTGGTTTCGACAAGCGTTTGCTGCATTGAATCCGTTACGCTGTCGGCGTACATAATGACCATACCCTCGCTGTTGCGCGCCGCGCGTCCTACGATCTGAATAAGCGAACGCGCACTGCGCAAAAATCCTTCCTTGTCCGCATCCAGAACAGCGACAAGCGAAACCTCCGGAATGTCCAGTCCTTCGCGCAGCAGGTTGATACCGACCAGCACGTCAAATTCACCGAGCCTCAGATCGCGTACGATCTCCATACGCTCCACCGTGTCGATGTCGTGGTGCATATATCGCACGCGAATACCCATTGTTTCAAGGTAGTCGGTCAGATCCTCAGCCATTTTTTTGGTGAGCGTAGTAACAAGGACACGCTGTTTCTTGGCGGTTCGCAGGTTGATTTCGGACACCAGATCATCAAGCTGTCCCTCTGTGGGACGGACAGAAATCTCGGGGTCAAGCAAACCGGTAGGACGGATGATCTGCTCGGCGACGACGCGGCTTTTTTCGAGCTCCAAATCGCCGGGCGTTGCGCTGACAAAAACCGCCTGATTAATGTGCGCGTAAAACTCGTCAAAATTGAGCGGACGATTATCGTATGCCGACGGCAAACGGAAGCCGTAATCTATCAGGCTCTTTTTGCGCGCGCGGTCTCCGGCATACATACCTCGCACCTGCGGCAGCGTGACATGGCTTTCATCCACAAACAGCAAAAAGTCGTCGGGAAAATAATCGAGCAGCGTGTAGGGCGAAGATCCCGGCGCTCTGCCCGAAAGAATGCGCGAATAGTTCTCTATTCCGGAACAAAAGCCGATTTCCTGCAGCATTTCCATATCATAGCGCGTGCGCTGTTCAATACGCTGCGCTTCCAAAAGCTTGCCGTTTTCACGGAAATACGCAAGGCGTTCATTCAGCTCGCGCTCGATCTCCGCCAGCGCGACCTGCATTTTGTCACGCGAAACGATGTAGTGCGACGCAGGATAGATGGCGGCGTGCTTAAGGATCGCCTTCAACTCGCCCGTGAGCGGATTGATTTCGGAAATGCGGTCAATCTCATCGCCGAAAAATTCTACTCGGATTATCGAATCTCCGGACGCCGCGGGAAAAATCTCAACGACATCTCCCCTGACGCGGAATTTGTTGCGAATGAAGTTAATATCATTGCGCTCATATTGCAGCTCGACCAGCTTTTTTAACAGCTCGTCGCGCGACTTTTCCATTCCCGGGCGCAGCGATATGACCATATTGCGGTAATCAATAGGATCGCCCAGGCTGTAAATACAGGAAACCGAGGCGACGATTATGACGTCGCGACGCTCGGACAGAGCAAGTGTGGCGCTGTGGCGAAGCTTGTCGATTTCGTCGTTGATGGAGCTGTCCTTTTCGATGTAGGTATCGGTTTGGGCAACATAGGCTTCCGGCTGATAGTAATCGTAGTAGGAAACAAAATACTCAACGGCATTGTCGGGGAAAATCTCTTTGAACTCGCTGCAAAGCTGTGCGGCAAGAGTTTTGTTGTGCGCCAGCACAAGCGTTGGCCGCTGGGTACGTTCTATGACATTTGCCATAGTAAAGGTTTTTCCGGAACCCGTAACGCCGAGAAGTGTGGTTTCCTTATTGCCTGCATTGATGCTGTTGACGATCGCGTCGATCGCCTGCGGCTGATCGCCTGTGGGACGGTATTTTGAATGTATTTTAAAATTCATATAGCTTATCCACAAAAACCTTACTGAATTTCTTTTCCGAGCGAATCGAAAAATAATCGTTAGAGGTGATAACGAAGTGATCTACCAGCGAAATGCCCAAAGCATACAATGTTTCAGAGATAGTATGCGTTGTTTCCAAATCAGGCCGTGAAGGCATACACAGCTCGCTGGGGTGATTGTGAGCCAAATAAACATATCTCGCGTTCATACGCAGTGAAAGATCAACTATCTTGCGGATCGGCAGATCCGTAGCGGTGAGCGATCCGACGGAAATGATGTCGCTGTAAACTAAATGTCTTTTGGAATTGCTAAGCACGACAGCTACCTTTTCCGTAGTGGCGCCGATGAATTTAGGGCGCAGCAGATCCAAAGCGATGTGACGGTTTACAAACTGACCGTCCGCGGCGGAATCAACATAGGCTGACGCCATTGCAGGAATCATCCTCAGCAGCACAGCCGCCGTTTCGGTAAGACCGAAATCGCGCTGTAAAATATCGATAGGCGCATTGCACACGCCTGCAAAGGTGCCGAATCTGTCGAGTAAACGATGTGCCAATTCATTGGTGTCCTTGCGCGGAATAGCGTAATACAAAAGCATTTCAAGCTTTTCGTGCGTTTCAAAGCCTTCAATTCCGCGTTCGATGAATCGCTTGCGCATACGCTGCCGGTGACCGGCATGGATATTTTTTGGCTTTTCGCTTTTTCCGGTCTTTTCGGATCTTTCGGTATTCTCCGTCTTTTCGCTCATAACCGTCTCCTGATTATTTTACACCATATTGCTCGTAATAAGCATCGATTGCGGCTTTTAGAGTATCGTCGATTATAACTCTGCCTTTATACTCACGGTTGTAAAGATGCTCGACAACCTCAGCCATTGTAACGATAGCGGTTGTTTTGAGTCCGTATTTTTCCTCAATTTCAGCCAGCGCGCTTTTTTCTCCCTGACCTCTTTCCATACGGTCAACGGAAACAACCAAACCGACAGGGCTCACATTGCCCTGAGCCTTGATGATCGGCAGGGTTTCCTCGATAGAGGTACCGGCGGTGGTAACGTCCTCGATGATAACCACCTTGTCTCCGTCGTTGATGGGACTTCCGAGCAGGATGCCCTTGTCGCCGTGATCCTTGATCTCTTTGCGGTTGGAGCAATAACGAATATCCTTGTCAAACTTTTCGCTGATGGCGATCGTAGCGGCTACGGACAGCGGAATGCCCTTATAGGCAGGTCCGAACAGCACATCGAAATCAAGTCCGAAGGTATTGTTTATTGCCTCGGCATAATACGCGCCGAGTCTGCGCAGCTGCGCGCCGGTGCGGTAAAAACCGGTGTTAACAAAGAAAGGCGTTTTTCTGCCGCTCTTGGTAACGAAATCGCCGAACTTGAGCACCTGACAATCAACCATAAATTCTATAAATTCTTTTTTATAAGCTTCCATCGTGTACCTCCGTTATCAAATATTTGTTTGCATAATTACACAAATATAATTCTATCACAAGATATGGTATTTGTAAAGGCAAAAACCACATTTTATTGTTACAAAATCGACATAACACCATTATAAAGCAAAGCGCCAAAGCCGCTTTTTCCGTCCGCAGACAGACATTGCGACTTTGACGCTTGTATTATTGGATTTTGGAAACGATTTGCCGCTTGTACCGCAAAAACTCTTCGGTCAAATTGAAGTCCTTTCGGCGTGGCTTTGGCTCGCTGATGACGATCTCATCTGTAATGGTGCCCGGCTTGCCTCCGAGAAGGTAAATTCGGTCGGAAAGAAAAATTGCTTCATCGACGTCGTGTGTGATGAAAATTGCGGACAGCTTGATTCTTTCCATCACATCGAGGTACCAGCGGTGCATTTCGCTTTTTGTGATTGTGTCCAGCGCGCTGAACGGCTCGTCCAGCAGCGCGGCTTCACTTGAAAACATATAGGTTCTCAGAAGCGCGGCGCGCTGGCGCATACCGCCAGATAACTCGGCAGGATATTTCTTTTGCGTTCCCTCAATGCCGAACTGTTCAAACATCGCCGACGCCTCTTCACGCGCCTTACGCTTGGGCATTCCCTTCAAAATAAGCGGCAAAGCGACGTTATCTACCACCGTTCTAAACGGTAGCAGCATATCCTTTTGCAGCATATAGCTGATTTTTCCGGTCTTGCCTGTAATATCCTCGCCATTGAGCAGCACGCTGCCCTTTTGCGGCACGTTAAGTCCAGCGATGACATTAAACAAGGTGGTTTTGCCGCCGCCGCTGACGCCGAGCAAACAAACCAGCTCGCCCTCTTGCAGCGTTATGTTGATATTTTCTATAACGGGCGTTTTGTTGTCATATGAAAACGTAACGTCCCTGACCTCCAGCGCCGCCATTATTCGGGAAGGTATTCGTTTGTAAAGCCGGTGTTTTCGGGAACATTAGCCTCAAACAGCTTGTTTTCGTTTATCCATTCATAAAACCTGTTCCATCTTTCGGGATCGATGTATCCCCAGCGATCAACATCAGCCTTGTATTCAGCTGCAAGCCAACGCTGGCTTTCTTTTACCAAATCACCGTTTTCCAGCTCGGGAACCGCTTCCAGAAGAATATCGGCAGCGTCATCGGGATTCTCAATTGCATACTCGTAACCTCTTTTTGCTGCGGAAAGGAACGCTTTGGCAACGTCGGGGTTATCACTCATCCATTCTGTGTTGCCGATGATGACGGGTGTGTAGTAATCAAAGACGGGATTGATGTCCTTAAAAGCAAAGTAGTCCGTATCAAGTCCGGCAACGTCGGCGGCAACGCCTGCCCATCCGTAGAAGATCCAGATGGAATCTACCTGATTCGCCTGCAATGCGGAAACCTCATCGGTGACGGTGGACGGGATAAGCTCGACCTTGCTGAAATCTCCGCCGTCGTCCTCGACAACCTGCTTGAGCGTCGCCTGTTCGATCGGCAGATCCCAGGTTGCGTAGCTGTGGCCTTCCATACCCTTTGGTCTGTCTATACCCTTGCCCTTCACGGAAATAATACCGGAGGTGTTGTGCTGGATCACTGCGGCTACCGCAGCGACAGGCATTTTGTTGTCGCCGGCAACAGTGGGAAGCATACTGTCCTGAAATGAAATACCGAACTGCGCCTGATTTGTGCCGACCATCATTTCGGCGGTGTCCTCGCCGGGCTGGATGATCTCAACATCAAGACCGGCTTCATCGAAGTAGCCCTTCTTCTCAGCCACATAAAGTCCGGTATGATTTGTGTTTGGCGCCCAGTCAAGCACAAAGGTCACCTTGGCTTTTTCGCCGGCACTGTCCGAGGTGCTCTTGTTCGCTCCATCCTTATCCGCTGAGGAATTATTGTTACCGCAGCCGACAGCCGCAAACGCGAGCATAGTTACAACTAAAATAATTGCTAATAATCTTTTCATAGTTTTCTCCTTACACGATTAATTTTTTCCCACGGCATACACCGCTTTCGGATGAATCCCGTGAGCCATATCAACAACAAGCTGATTACGGAAATCAGGATGATGACCGCGAACATCTTGTCATAAGCATACGCTTTACGCACACGCGTCATATAACATCCGAGACCTTCTGTGCCGCCCAGCCACTCCGCGAGCACTGCTCCGACAACGGCGTAGGAAACGGAAATTTTCAGGCTGGAAAAGAAGTGCCCCAGTGCGGCAGGCATTTTGACATAACGAAAGATCTGCATTCGTCCGGCGCCCATGGTGCGCATTAAATTTACGGTATCGACATCTACCGTGCTGTAGCCTTCCAAAAGGCTGATAGAGATCGGAAAGAACACTATCAGAATAATCAGCACGATTTTCGGCAGCATTTTATAGCCCATCCACAGCACAAGCAAAGGCGCGATGGCAACGGTTGGAATGGTTTGGCTGATGATGATCAGCGGATAGAGCAGCTTTTCGACAACGTGAAAGCGATCCATAACAACCGCGGTCAAAAAGCCTGTCAAAATACCGAAAAACAAGCCGATAAAGGTTTCTGTCAGGGTGACACGCGCGTGCTTTAGCATCAGCTGCCAATCCTTTTCGAACGCCTGCCACACCGCATTAGGCGAAGGCAGCATATATTTGGGCACGCTTCCCCACTCGCAGACCGCGTACCACGCAAACAGAATCAGCAGCAGCGCAGCGATCGGCAGCAAAATGTTACTGATGGTGCTTCGTAACTTTTCGTTCAATTGTAAGCACGTCTCCCTCCGGGCGGTAATCCACCTTGATATACGCCAAAACCGACGGCGCGCCAGCGCGGATGGCGATATGCTGACACTCCTTTACTATGTCCATCAGCTCGTCATAATCGCCCTCGATGGCGGTTTCAAAGGGACCGACATAGCATTTTAAGCCGGTACTTTTGATATAGGCGATGACCTCGTCCACGATGCGGATAAGCTCCTCATCGTTTTTCGCCTCGGGCAGTGTTTGGATTGCGACACTTGCGTTCATAATTCATAACTCCTTTGAATAAAAATAAAAGCACTGCGGCAACGCAGTGCTTTTGTAATCGAACATAAAGCTGCCTACGTCGGTATGAACCGCATCAGGTTAAAGGGTTAAGGCAACACAGCCTACTCTCAGCCCGTTTACACGGACCCCCCTGCTTTGTTTTTCCGATATTCAGTTTACATCCGTACAGCAAAAAAGTCAAGAGATTTATTTTAAAAACTGATAAATCTGACATTTTAATGTTCCGTTGTAGGTTTTGCGGCGCTTGTCAGCCTTGCGGCCGAACAGCTTTTCAAAGTCGTCATCGGGCGTGATTATGACATAGCGCTTGCCGGGAACGTGCCGGAAGCGCTCGCCCATCACCTTGTAAAGCGCCTCGGCAGACGGAATGTCAAGCAAACGCTCGCCGTAAGGCGGATTGGTGATCACTGTGCAATAGCCATCGGGGAGGATGAAATCCTTTATATCGCGCTTTTGAAAGGTGATCCTGTCCCCTACGCCCGCCTTCTCCGCGTTCTGCACGGCTGTTTTCAAAGCCGATCCATCGATGTCAAAGCCCTCGGCGTGAAAAGCGCAGTCGCGGTTAATTTTTTCACGGGCAGCCTTCCTTTCCTCTTCAAAGATACCGTCGGGAACACAGCTCCAACGCTCGGCGGCAAAATAACGGTTCAGTCCCGGCGCGATTTTCAGCGCTTTCATAGCGGCTTCAATCAAAATCGTGCCGCTGCCGCACATCGGATCGATCACAAAATGACCGGGCCGCACACCGGCAAGCTCTGCCATAGCGGCAGCAAGAGTTTCCTTTATCGGAGCGTCGTTTGCCTGCGCGCGGTAACCGCGCTTGTGCAGTCCCGCGCCGGAGGTGTCTATCATTATGCTGACGCGATCGTTCATTATCAAAAACTGAATTTGCCGCGGCGCGCCGGTTTCTTCAAACCACGAAAGCATATAACGCGAGGAAAGGCTGTCCGCCACAGCTTTTTTTATGATCTTTTGGCAGTCCGGCACGCTCATAAGCTTGGAATTGAGGCAGCTGCCCTTAACCGGGAACGCGTCGCTCATACCGATGAAATCCGCCCACGGCAAGCGTTTTACGCCTTCAAACAGCTGTTCAAAGGTGACGGCGTTAAATTCGCCAAGCAAGATCAAAATGCGTTCGGCATAGCGCGCTTGGATATTGGCACGCGCCATCGCGGAAAAATCGCCGTCAAACAATACTCTTCCGTTTTCGGCACGGACGTTTTCCATTCCGAGAAAGCGCAGCTCGTTAGCGCACAAGCCCTCCAAGCCGAAAATACACGGTGCGCTGAATGTTAGTTTCATAGATCCTCCCTTGCGGAATACGCGGTTTTTTGTAAAGAAAAAGGGTATCGAAAACCGATACCCTTTGAATAATTATTCTGTGGTGGGCTCCAGCACACCGTAGTTGCCGTCGGCGCGCTTATAAACAACGTTCATCTCGTCGGTTTCGGCGTTGATGAACATAAAGAAATCGTGATTGACCATATTCATCTCAAGAATGGCTTCCTCGACGTTGATGGGCTTTACCAGGATCTGCTTTTTGCGGACGACCTGATACTCGTCCTCAGGCTCTTCCTCCGTCGGAAGCTCCGCTGTGATCTCATCAAGAGATCCTCCGTTTTTGATGCGTTTTTCAAGCCGCGTTTTGTTTTTGCGGATTTGGCGCATCAGGATGTCAATGACGCGGTCGAGCGCGTCGTTCATCTCAGTCATAGTGCTTTCGGCGCGGTAGACCATTCTGTTGTCGCGGATGGTGATCTCCACCGTTTGGCGGTTCTTCTCCAGCGTGACAACAACAAAGGCTTGGGCGTCGTCTGAAAAAAGTTTTTTGAATTTGGCGAGCTTTTTTTCAACCCGATCCTTAAAATTATCTCTCAGAGTCACTTTTCTTGCTGTGTAAGTAATCTTCATAATTGTCCTCCTTTGAGTAATTATTTCAAGGCGCCGTCTTTCGGCGCCGCAATTTTCAAACGTATATGCTCAGCGTCTGCCGTTGCCGTTTCCGCGGCGGCTGTAGCCGCGGCTTTCTCCGCGCTTAAGATCGGACATTTTGTCTTCGCTTGTCTGCTTGAAGCGAGACATCATATCTTCAAATGTCGAAGGCGACGCCTTGCGCGAGCTTTGCCACTCGTAGTCGCCCGGTGAAGTGACCGGCGGCGCCGGCTTGTAGGGCTGGCGGTTGTTCGGGCGCGGCGGCTGCTTTGGCTGACGCTTTTGCTGCTCCTTGGGCATTGCCTGCTTCATAGACAGACTGATTTTTCCGTCATTGACAGCAAGCACCTTTACCTTGACCGTTTGACCTACCTTTACATAATCGCTGATTTCCGAAATGAAGGTCGGCGCGACCTCCGAAATGTGGACCATACCGGTTTTGTTGTCGGGCAAATCCACAAACGCGCCGAACTTGGTGATTCCTGAAACCTTTCCTTCTAAAATAACTCCGACCTCAATTGCCATAAAAAATACTAACCCCTTGCACCCTTTCGGGTTGTTCCTTTCGCCGTAAAAATATTTTATTCGTTAATAAAATAACGTTCGCCCTCGCCGACGTAGCCAAGATCCTCTTTGGCACGCTTTTCCATATACTCGTCGCGTTCCTTACCTGTCAGGTTATAGACCTTGTCGAGATATTTGGATTCTATTTCAACAACATTGATATGCTGCTGCAATTCACTCAGCTCCGCTTTTTTTTCGGCGATTTTAACGCTTTGATTAATGATGGTGATAACGGCATAAAAAACGAATCCGATTGCCGCAAGGTAAAGCAGCACATAACGCATGGTGTGCTTTTTGCGGGGCTTTTCAAGCTCCTTGAGGCCGTCCTGAGCCGATTCATCTGCGGCTTTTGTTTTTTCCCGCTTGGTATTTGGCTTTCTTAACTTCATGCTTTTTCCTTTTTCCCGAATTTGTAGTGGTGATTTTTCTTTGCCTTATGAATCGTTCTTTTTTACTGCTTATATTATACAATATTTGGTGGACAATTTTCAATAGGTAATTTGCAAATATTTTAAGTTTTCTGCAAAATTTGTGAAGGATTGCCTTAAATAAACAAAGAAGCGGACTGTATACGGCAAACATTACCCGACCGATCGTCAGTCTGACAGGCAAAAAACCTGCAAAGCTGCCCAGGAACACATAAAAACGAACATATCCGCGCAAATATGCAAGCGAAAAAAAGAATACCGACATTGCCCACAACTGCATAAACAAAAAATCCAAAACAACTACGGCGATCTTTCCGAGAGAAAAAGCGAAGCGGCAAAATTTCATCAATCCGTAAACCGCCGCAAGCGCTGCTCCCAAAACCAGAGAATACAAAAAGGCAACGGTTTGCTGCGCAAAGCTTAGCTCCATAACGCTGCCCTTCAGCGAAACAGCTTTGAAAACCGCGACCGTGATTCGCCGCTTCCGATGTACTGCATCGAATTAATTGTGCCTTCCACGGTTACATCGCCTGTTTCGAGATTAAGCTTGTCGATGTGCAGGTTGGTTCCTTTGATTATCAAAACACCTGCGGCGGTTTTAATTGATACTGTTTCTTCATTAAAGCCGCTGACGTCTTCGGCTCCTGTGACAGAAAGACGCTTTCGGTTTTCAAGTACCAGCGAGTGCTTTTTGTTAATGGGTGTTTCGGGCATAAAACATTCCTCCGTATTTTTATTTGTACGATAAAATATACGGAGAAAGCATTAAAAATATTCTGTTCTATACCACTGCTTCGTACATAGTCGACGCTTCTTCCTTGCGCACGACCTCCTTAACGGAAGTCACACGCACCTTAACGGAACGCGCGCCGAGAGTGATTTCAATTTGGTCGCCTTCTTTGACGTCATAGGACGCGCGGGCGATTTTACCGTTAACGGCGACCTTTCCGGCGTCGCAGGCTTCATTTGCAACCGTGCGGCGCTTGATAAGGCGTGACACCTTTAGATATTTATCAAGTCGCATATATCCTCCTGAAAAGAGAAAAGAGCCGTTTATGCGGCTCTTTTCATATCGGCATAATTACTTGTTTACGATGTCCTTGAACGCCTTGCCTGCCTTGAAAGCAGGAACCTTGGAAGCAGGGATGTCGATAGAATTACCGGTTCTGGGATCAACACCGGTTCTTGCGTTTCTCTGACGCTGCTCGAATGTACCGAAGCCGGTCAGCTGAATCTTGTCGCCTGCAGCAACTGCCTCAACGATAGTATCGAGAGCAGCGTTAAGAGCCTTTTCTGCGTCTTTCTTGGAAAGACCGGTTTTTTCTTTGATTGCATCAATTAAATCTGTTTTTTTCATCTTGAAAAACCTCCATAATATTTTTCCTTTTGATTTATCTTAACTTCCTCCCAAAGGGAATCAAGCTGTGATAACGTAGCTTCTTTCATGTCGATGCCTCGCTCGTTGGCAAGCTGCTCGACCATTGAAAAACGATTGATGTACTTGTCGGTAGCGTCGGAAAGCGCCTTTTCGCTGTCGATGCCGAGAAAACGGGAAATATTGACTGCCGAGAACAGCAGATCGCCGAGCTCTTCGCTTTGGTTCTCAGTGCTGCCGTGGGTAATGGCGACCTTCAGCTCGCTGTACTCCTCATAGAGCTTTTCGAGCGCGCCGTCAACCGAATCCCAGTCGAACCCGACCTTTGCGGATTTGCGCTGTACCTTTTCACTGCGCATCAGCGATGGCAATGCGCGCGAAACGCTTTTCATTGCCTCGGTCTGGCTTTTTTGCTGCTTGGTCTGCATTTTGACCGCGTCCCAGTTTTGCAGCGCCTGTTTTTCGTTTTCGGCGTTCTTGTCACCGAACACGTGCGGATGACGTATGATAAGCTTTTTGCAGATCCCGTCGCACACGTCGTTCATATCGAAGGCGCCGGTCTCGCGTTCCATTTCGGCGTGGAGCGCCACCTGCAAAAGCACGTCGCCAAGCTCTTCCTTTAGCAGTTCCTTGTCGTCCGTGTCGATGGCTTCGATCGCCTCGTAGGTTTCCTCGATAAAGTTGGATCGAATAGACTTGTGCGTTTGTGCCATGTCCCAAGGGCAACCGCCCGGTGCTCGCAAGATCCTGACGATTTCAACAAGGTCGTTGAAATCATACTGTTCCTTTTGCGGATATTCCATTTGACTCTTCCTTTGCTTTAGGTTATCCCGCATTCGGCAGGATCGCTCCAAAAAAGATGCTGCGCAAAAATGCGCTACCAGTACTCTATTTTACCCAATTAAATGCATTTTTTCAAGTGTTTTTGCGATTTTTTCGCCTTTTGGAAGAAATTTGATTTCTTCTGCGCTAAACGTGCGAATTATTAGTAAAACTGCCATATAAACAACCACTGCAACGATGATTGCGGCGATGGCTGCCGGTCTTCCGGGGATAAAAAGCTCAAACAGGCGGTGAGAGAAGAATGCTGCCGCCGAGCTGCAAAGCGCTCCGATCAAGGGTTTTACTGTTGTGCTGAAGAAGTCCGGAACAACGCCGCTGTACTTAATGAGCAGGTACATTCCGATGGCGCATATCAGCGCGTATGAGATCATAGAGCCTGCCGTTGCGCCCTGAATGTTGATTGCGGGAATACTGACGAAAATCCACGAGGTACCGATTTTGACCACCATGCAGATGATATAGAGGATCATTGGGATCTTCACCTTGCCGATACCGTTGATCATAGAACAAATCGGAGTGATGATAGCGGTGAAGATGGTGGTGATACCCATTACGCTGAGAACATTTCCGCCGATTTCGAAGATAGCCGGGCTTCTGCCGTAAACAAGTCCCATTATCGGATGAGCCAGAACGATAAGTCCGAACGCCATGGGAAGCGTAAACATCATTGTCATTTTCAGCACGGTGTTGATCGACTGCCTAAGCTCGCGCTTGTCGCCCTTTGTCCACGCGCTGGTTACATTGGGCATCGCAGATGAACCGAACACCTGGGTGACAGCCGTGACAAGCTGCATCAGCGTTAAGGCGTTGGAATAGCAGCCCCACAGATTGGTGTGGATGGTGATGTCTTTGCCGTGGAAGGCTTCCGGAGAGAAGAATCTGAGGTACTGATCCATCAAATCATGCTCGTGGGTATGCGCGAGATTCAACAGCACGTTCTGTATGATGACACCATCGATCCATGAGCCAAGACTCATAACAAGCGCGCCGCCTGCAATGGGCAGGGCGGTTTTGATGATCATCATAAAGGTCTCGCGTTTTTCGCGCGCGTCGATGGAGCTTTTGTAGTACTCCTCGGGAATACCGTCGCCTTGAATGCGGAACTTTAGGAAGTAGTAAAGCCACGAGAGCATACTGCTCAGCGAAATTCCGATGATCGCACCGGAAACCGACATTGCAAGGATCGAAAGCTGCGCTTCCTTTTGGCTGTGAAACTGCATCCACAAAAAGGAATGAGTCGCCTCATTGGATTTTAATCCCCACCAAAGGATGAAATAAGCCAGCGCCGAACCTACGACCAGCTTGACAACCGCTTCGATGATCTCGGAAACCGCTGTCGGGAACATATTTCGCTGCCCCTCGTAATAGCCTCGGTAGGCAGACGCCAGACAGCCAAAAAAGACTGTGGGCGCAAGGCACATCATTCCATAGACAGTGTAAGGCGAATGAATGACAAACCGCGTGTAAGGTATTGCGGCGCCAAACACAATAGCAAAGCATACCAGTCCCATCAGAGTGAAGAAAGGCACCGAGATTTTGTGAATGAGCCGCACATCCTTATAGCGCTTCTGCGTCATATTCTGAGATACCAGCCGCGAGATAGCAATTGGCAAACCGCCGGTGGCAACAGTAAAAATAACAACAAACAGCTCGTAAGCGTTGGCATAAAGTCCCATACCGAACGACGCCATATCTTCCTCGACACCGCATTCGGTAAAGATCCCGGTCAGAACGATCTTGTTGAGCAGACCGAACACCTTTACTATCACCATGCTGACAGTCAGGATTGCAGCGCCCTTTACAAATGAGCTGGAAGCGTTTTGTTCAAAGTTTTTTACCGCGTTATATTTTTTTATCAAATGCAATCACCTGTAAAACTATTGATAAACGTTACTGTAGGGGCGCCAAAACTGCCGCCCCTACGGAAAATACTGTAAAATTTCAGTCAACAGATCACTCTGCGTCAGCCTCAGCGTCAGCGGCGATCTCTTCCACTGCGTCCTGAGCAGCTTCTACGATCTCGTCCGCCTTTTCAGCGATAACGATGCTCTCCTCGGCTGCCTCGTCAGCAGGTTCCTCAACGATCTCTTCTACAGGCTCCTCGAACTTGTGACCGCAAATGTTGCAGAACGCGCTCTGCTTTGTTACCTTGTTGTCGCATTCGGGGCAGATCTTCTGATTTTTGATGTCGGCGATATGAGCGTTGATGATAGCCAGGTTTTCCTTAAGCTCGGTGATCTCCTCAACCACCTTTGCGATCTCTTCAGCCAAATCAACGTCCTGAGTAGTTGCCTTATAGGTAAGCTTGCCGAGTTCAATGAGTTTTTTTCCGATGGAACGCTTGATTGTCTCTGCGGAAATCTTGTGCTTGGAAGCATCGTAAATCTGAGCAGCCTTTTGAGAAACAACAGCAGCCGCTGCCTTTGCGTTTTCTTTAACGTCATCAATGATGTTGTCAAAATTCTTCATGGGTAATCAAATCCTTTCTGATCAATAAGCGCTAACGCCCTTTTGTTATTGGTATTATATCACGATTTGCCTGAATAATCAACCGTTTTTCCGCTGTAAAAATCACGGATTTCGCCTTTTCTTATGAGCATTTCGTCAAATCTGCCTATATATTCATAGGGATACTTAAAATTAAACACGCGCTTTAGGAAATCCGTTTGCGGATTCTTAAGCTTTGTAACGCCGCCGCAGCCGCACGCGAGTATGGTGTGAGTTTCGTCCATTACAAAAACATTGTACAGACTTTCAAAGCCGCGTTTTGACCAGCCGACGTTCTCAAGGTTGCCTACCATCCGCGTCTGACGATAGAGGTAGTACGGAATGTAGTCAAGCTCCGTCAGCGCATCCTGTGCATAGCGCAGCATACTGCGCGCCGCGAGCGCCTCTTCCCTGTTGAGAGTTTTTCCTTCGGTAGTCAAATTTGCGGCGCGTTTCATACAGAGCGTGTGCACGGTGATACATTCTGCGCCCAAGCCGGTCACGGCGTCGAGCGACCGACGAAAGCTGTCGGGCGTATCTGTCGGAAGTCCTGCGATCAGGTCGGTGTTGATATTGTCAAAGCCGCACCTGCGCGCCAAAGCGAAAGCGTCCAAAAATTGCTGCGCGGTATGCCGTCTGCCGATCGTTTGAAGCACGCTGTCGTTGAGGGTTTGCGGATTTATGCTGATACGATCCACTTTATTTTCTTTTAAAGCAAAAAGACGCTCGCTGTCTATCGTGTCAGGTCTGCCGGCTTCTACCGTAAATTCACGGCAATGAGATAAATCAAAGCTGCTGTTCACGGTGCCGAGTACGCGGTCGAGCTGTTCGGCGCTGAGGGTGGTCGGCGTGCCGCCGCCAAAATAGACGCTTTCAAGCCGAAGGTTAAGATCGGACGCGATTTGAGCCGTTGCCTTAAGCTCTTCACAAAGCAGACCGACGTATGGCTCCATCAGCTTTTTTGCGCGCTCCACCGAGGACATCACGAACGAGCAATAGCTGCATCGTGAAGGACAAAACGGGATGCCTACATACAAACTGAAGGAATCGGGACGTGACAGTGAAATGATGCGCTGCTCATGCGCTTCGGTTTGAAGCGCAAGCTCGATTTTTTCATCGCTTACGAAGTAATCCTCGCTAAAGCGCCGTCTTGCCTCCTGCTCGCCAAAGCGGTCGCAAAGCCTGCGCATCAGTTTGATCGGTCGAACGCCCGTCAGCAAGCCCCACGCCTGCTGCACACCGCTAAATTCCGCAAGCAGACGGTACAGCAGTTTTGCCGTCGACAGCTCGTTATTATCTTTATCAGCGGAAAGCGGCGAAGATAATTCCCGAGAATAATCACCGATTTTGACGCGCACGGAAATAACATCGGACAGCTCTGTATAAATATACGGTTCTTCTATTGAGGAAAATGACTTGTGAACGGCTATTTTTTCATTTGGAAAGAAAAGCCGCGTAAGGTTTTCCAATTCAAACCAAAAGGTATGGTTTTTGATATAAAGGTTCATATCACAATCTTCCCATCAGCGGATTGTATTTTCTTTCGTAGGAAAGCTTTGTAAGAGGTCCGTGACCCGGGATGATCACATAGTCGCCGTCCAGTTCCTTAACGCGCTTAAGAGAAGCTATCATCTGCTCGTCGTTGCCGCTGGGGAGATCTGTTCTGCCGTAGGATCCCTGAAAGATAAGATCGCCGGCAATCATTATGTCGTCAAAAAGGAAAATACCGCAGCCGGAGGTATGTCCGGGCGTATAAAGATAGGTGATCTCGCTTTCACCCAAAAAGAAGGAGTCGCCGTCCTCAAGAAGCAAGTCGGCTTCAAACGGCGCGAACAATATGCCGTGACTCTTGGTTCCGTTGAGATGTGTGTCCTTCAGGAAAGGAGCGTTATGCTTTCCGGTAACGATTTTAGCGCCGAATTTATCGGCAAGCTGTTTGGCGTAGCAAATATGGTCGTAGTGGCCGTGAGTGAGCAGAACATATTCAAGCTTTCCGCCGTCCTTTTTAATTTGCGCTTCCAACGATTTGGAGCGATCGCCCGGATCGGTCACAGCCGACTTTCCGGTTGCCTCGTCAACAAGATAACAGCAGTTCGTTTGCAGCATGGTGACAGGATATATTTGTGTTTTGATCATCGTTTCAAGTCCTTTGAATTAATATCTATGGTAACTGGTCCGTCGTTCAGCAGGCTCACCTGCATATCCGCACCGAATACTCCTCGTTCTACCTTTTTTACGCCGTTGCTCCTGATACGATCGCAAAAATGCTCATAGAGCGGCTGCGCGGTTTCGGGACGCGCCGCAGCGATAAAGCTTGGACGTCTGCCGTGAGTACAGTCGGCGCAAAGCGTAAAGTTTGAGATCACAAGCACCTCTCCGCCGATGTCGGCAAGAGAAAGATTCATTTTATCATTTTCATCGGTGAAAACACGCAGTCCCGCTATTTTGTCGGCAAGCACCTCGGCTTCCTTTTCATTATCGCCCTGCTCAACGCCGAGCAAAATCAGGAAGCCACGGGCAACGGCTCCTACGGTCTTGCCCTCGGCCGTGACCTCGGCGTGTGACACGCGTTGAATAATTGCTTTCATTTGTACCTCCGTTTATTGTTCCGCCTTTGCGTTCAGCTTTCCGTCGGCAAAGGTAAGGGTAAAAGGTTTTTCTTTGTCAAGCTGCGCCGCTGTTTTTACGATGACGCAATCCTGCTCGGCAAGCGCGTAACCGCGCGCAAGGACGGAAAGCGGATTCAGGATCTCCAGTTTTGCGGCGTTGCGGCGAAGGTTTAATTCTTTATCGGAAATTTTGCGCTGAAAAACGCCTTCCAGCTTTTTTGCCGTAAGCTGATAATACTGCCAAAGGCGTCGCGAACGTTCCTCAGGTCCGGAACGATCCATTCGCTGACGAAACCGTAGAAGCACGTTATCCTCAACGCGCAGACGGTTCTCAGCCAAATGCGCCAAATACTGTGCCTGCGAGCGATAATATGCCGTAAGCTCCTCCCTGTCGGGCACGGCAAGCTCTGCCGCTGCGGACGGAGTGGGAGCGCGCATATCCGCGACAAAATCGCTGATGGTGAAATCGATCTCGTGTCCGACCGCGGAAATCACCGGCGTTTGGCATCCGTAAATCTCACGCGCGAGTCCTTCGTCGTTAAAAGCCCACAAGTCCTCCGCGGAACCGCCGCCTCTGCCGATGATGATAACATCGCACAAGCCGGACTTGTCCATCTGCCGCAGAGCGTTTATAAGCTGCGGCGGCGCTCCGTCGCCCTGTACCGTCACGGGATAAAACAGCATATTTACGCAAGGATAGCGGCGGTATAGGATGTTTCGAATATCCTGTATTGCCGCGCGGGTGGGCGAAGTGATGACACCTACGGTTTTAGGAAAACGCGGCAGCGGCTTTTTTCGGCTTGGATCAAACAATCCCTGTGCTTCAAGGCGCTGCTTTAGCTGTTCGAAGGCAAGCGCCAGCGCGCCGACGCCGTCCGGCTGCATATCCTCGATATAGAGCTGATACTGACCGCTTGGTTCGTACAGCGAGATCCTGCCGCGGCAAAGCACCTTCATACCGTCCTGCGGACGAAATTTCAGCCTTCTGGCGTTTCCGGCGAACATAACGGCGCGAATTATACTGCGTTCATCCTTTAGCGAAAGATAAATATGTCCGCTTCGGTAGTGGTCGGTCAGGTTTGAGATCTCGCCCGAGATCAAAACGAATTGAAGCCGCGGATCGTTTTCAAGCAACGACTTGATATAATAATTCAGTTGTGATACCGATAGTACGCTCGGTTTTGTCATTTTTGGTGTATACATTTCAGTTCTCCGCCGCTTTGCAGCAGGTCAAGTACGCGATGCCCGCGGCGTTGTCGGCTGAATACTCCGGCGGCGCGAAGCTTGCGTTGTATTTTTCTGTAAAAGAATTTTTGATGATAGAGTTCGACATCACTCCCCCTGCGTAAATCAGAGGCAAGCCGCTGTGTTTTTCAAGCAGCGCATCGGTCATCATAGATAGCGCCTGACGAATATATTCCAGGCAAAAGGCAGCGATGTAGGGCTTATCCTCTCCATCGGCAAAAAGCTTTTGACAAAGGTTTTCCACTCCGCTTAGACAGCAGTCGCAGCCTTTGAGCTTGGGACGCGTTTTTATTTGCCGGCTGTTTTGCAGGGCAAGCTGTTCCAGCTGCGCGCCGCACGGAAACTTGAGTCCGAGCATTACGCCAACGCGGTCGATCGCCTGACCTGCATTCAAATCAAGCGTATGCGCGATCATCTCGCAGGAAAAGCCGCTGCCGCTGCCCTTGACAAGAACCGCTTCGGTCGTTCCTCCGCTGACATGAAATGCGATAAAGCTTTTTTGCATCAAATCAAGCCGTCCGCTTCCGAACAGCGCCGCCGCAACGTGTCCCTCCTGGTGAGAAAAAGCGTGCACAGGTATTTGCAGGGCGGCGGATAAAATTTTAGCCGTGTTTTCGCCCACTGTAAAACACGGCATATAGGAGCCGCTGACCGGGCGCGGTCTTACGGACGCGCCCACTGCGGCGATGTTTCGGGGATTGATTTCACTAAGCAGCGCACCCAACACTTCGTGCAGCTGCGCGGTATGGTGAAACACCGCGTCGCTTTGCCGCAGTCCGAGTTGACCGGGCTTGACCGGAAGCAGCTTCTTTTTTTGCAGCATAAGACCTGTTTCGCTGTCGTACGCGGCGGCGGACGTGGTGTAGTTTGACGTATCTATGCCGATATACAGGCTCATGACTGCGCCTCCGAACGGCTGCGGATATATGAGCCGAGAACGCCGTTGACAAATCCGCTTTCGTCGATGGTGTATTTTTTTGCAAGCTCTACGGCTTCGTTGACCGATACGCTGTCAGGAATGCTTTCAAGGTATTTTATCTCATACATTGCCAGACGCAGAATGGACAAAGAAGTTCGCGAGATCCTTTGCAGACTCCAGCCCTTTTTCAAAAAAGGTGAAATATCTCCGTCGATTTCGTCCTGAACCGCTTCGATGCCGGGAACTACCACGCGCGCGTAATCGCACACGCCGCCCTCAAAAAGCTGTTCGGCGTCGGCAAAGGTATCCTCTATCGGTTCCTTTACAAAGGAACGTGAAAACAAAAGCATAAACGCCTGTTCGCGTGCTTCGCTGCGGCTGAGATTTACAGTTTTTTCTTGCTCACACATATGATACCAACTTTACAATTATATTCCTGTTTATTATATCACAGTGATCGTAAAAAGTAAATGGTGAATTTGCCGCTGTTACACAGAAAGAAAACCCGGAAAACCCTTGCAAAAGCAAAACGATTCTCCGGGTGATCTTATGCGCCGATGATGGAAATATTTTCGTAGCTGACGCTATAGTGCGAGGTGACTGCGTCATCGATAACTATTGCCGCAGTGTCATTGAGCTGCTGCTTGGGAACGATCACTGTCACGCCCTCGTCGCTGATGCAGCACAGGCAGTCGAAAAAGCCCTTCGCGCGTATGATGCTTTCGATGCTGTCCTGTACGGTAAAGGTTTTCAACAGCTTTTCAACGCTTTTTTGCGCTTCTGTTTTGTCATCATCCGAAGCGTTTTCAAGGTCGAGCGCATTTTGCGCCTGCTCCATTGCCGCGTCCTGCGTGTTTTGCCGCTTGGTGCGTTCTGACGCGAAAAGCGCCTGCTGATCCTTGCTTAGAGAGGATTTGGACGCCGCTTCGTCCGCCGTTGCCGTAACCGTAGCATTGACATAGGACGCGGCTCCCAGCTCCTTGACCGACGATTTTTGCACGCCGCCGAACTGCCAGTTGACATATACCGCCGCTCCAAGCGCTAAAACCAGCGCCGCCGAAATCACGTGTTTCTTTTGAAATTTCATAGTATGACCGCCTTTATTCTGATAGTTTTTCAACACAAACCTTCGCCGAGGAAATATCGAGCGCCTTGGTAACTGCTTCTGTTATACGCCCGACCGTAACCGGGTCACTGCCGCCCTGACAAAGCACAAGCACACCGCGAATGCGCGGCGCGATCTCCTTGGTTTTGGTACTGCCGTTTTCCAAATAGACCGACTCTACGCCGTTGTCCATCGTCAGCATTACGCGCGTTTTGCCTGCGCCCTCGATTTTTTCGAGGAAGCCTTCAAGCTCTTGCTCGGTATGTGACGCGTAATCGCCGGATGAAACGCTCTCTGTCTTTTCGCCTTGCCTGTCGCAGGAAATGAAATTGGACAGAAAAATCAGAGCGATGCCAAGCGCGCCGGCGATCAGTATAATACGCCGCACGCTGTCGCGGTTCATCAGGCTTTTGCATTTTTCCAACCGTTCTTTCATAACTACTCCGTAATTATTTGCGGCACAACGGAGAAATTATCCTCAATAATGCGAGAGATCTCTTCTTTGTGCGCCGCATCGTCTTTGTCTACGATCAAGGTGATGTCCGCAATGATGACGCGGTTTTCATCCCTGAGCGCAAGCGTAACCTGCGCCTGCTTGACCGTAATATCGTGCTGCGCAAGTAAATCCTTGGCTGTTTGCTCCAGATTACCTTCGGTCTGAGCAAGAACCGCGCGGTTGAACTCATCGCCGCCCGTAGTGCCTTCGGCAATGCTTTCCAAATCAGGCGGATCGAACGAGATGCCGCTCAAGGCGCTTTGCAGCGGAAGCAGCAAACTGCAAAGCAGAAACGCGCCCATTATCATTCCGAGAAGCTTTTTTGTGCCGCCGTCCGATATAAAACGTGACAGCAGCGCAGCAGTCACAGCCGAAGCGCATACGGTTGCCGCAGACGAGTACAGTCCGTTCACGCACCCTCACCTCCGATGGTAAAAAACATGGCGGCAGAGATGATAAACACCGACATAGCGCAAAGCAAGACCGCAAGCAGCGTAGAAAACACAAGCCGCAGGGAATCAAGCAACGCAACACATATGTCAATGCCCATCATTTCGGCAAAAGCTTTGCCGGCAAACAGACAAAACGACCAGCCTGCGCATTGCAGCACCGAAGGCAAAAAAGTGATTGCGATCCCCAAAATCACAAATATTCCAAGTCCTGATTTTAGGACGTGCAGGCTGCTCTGCACGGTTAGATAAGCTTCGCTTAACGCGCCGCCGACCATCGGAACAAAAGAGCTGAGTGCGAACCTTGCGGCGCGCGCGCCGACAGAATCGAGCGCACCGGCGGCAATTCCCCGGATCGACATAACCGCGGTAAACACAGCCATTGAAAACCCGAGCAGCCATTTTGCCGCCTTTGCGATCAATTCACAAATACTGTGCAAACGCACTTCCGGAGCAATTCCTGCGGTGACGCTGATACCGAGAAAAATATTCATTAACGGCAGAATGAAATCCGATGAAAGGCGCGCCACACCCTGCCCCGCTCCAAGCATCCACAATTGAGCCGAAACAGCGCCGAACCCTTTGCCGGAAGCCGCCGCCATCGCCACTGCGACCGGAATAAAAGCGATAAACAGGTTGGCTGCGTTGGCGATCACGCCGCCTGACGCGTTGATACAGCCGATCGCAGGCACTGCGACAGCGCAGCTGACGCAAAGCGCTGTCACCACCTGAACCGTATCGCTTATGCCGCAGGAAAGTGAGTTCTTGTATACAGACAACATAGCGCAAAGGATCAGCGCAGCCGTCAAAGTTATCAATGCCTTAAGCGGCGACTGAAAGCTTTCGCCCGCCATCTGCGTTAGCTGCTCAATAACGCCTTCAAAGCTAAGGCTTGCAAGAGCATTTGCGTCCGCACCGTCGACTCCGAGCGCCTTAAGCCGCTGAACCGCTTCATCGGAAAGAGCGTTATAGACCTCGGAATAATCAAAATTCAGTTCCATATTCTACTTCCTATCCCTGCAACAATCCTTTCACCGTGTTCAGAATATCCACGTATAACGGCAGAGCCGCTACTGTCGCCATCAGCTTGCCTGCTAATGTGATGTTCTCCGCCAGAGCTGTGCTGCCGGCGTCCCTACAGGCATTCGCGGTAAATTCCGTAAGAAGGCAAATGCCGATCACACGAAGCAAAACTGCGATGTAACCTGTGTTGATTTGTGAAGCGGCGACAATTTGCTGTACTGCTTCCGCGACCGACGCAACATTATCAAGCACTCCGATCAGCACCATAGCTGAACAAGCGATCGTCAGAAGAAAGGCGATCTCAGCGTTTTTCTGTCGCAGCGCAAGCGCCAAAACTGCCGACGTCAAAGCAAGCATTCCTAAAACCGTCATCGTCAAAAACCAAACAGACGCTTTATGGTGGAAAACAGGCTTGAGATCTGCGTTACGATAAGCGTAAGCACCACGATCAGTCCGGCAAGCGAGGTGAGCATTGCCTGCTCCTCACGTCCGCTGCGGATAAGAAGCTGCGACAGAACCGCCACAATAATGCCGATCGCAGCGATTTTAAAAATCAATTCTACGTCCATAATTCCCTCATATCAACATTAACGCCGCCGACATACCCGTAAACAGTCCCAGTGTGCGGTAAAGCTTTGCCTTGTTTTTGACTTCTTCTTCTGCTTTGGTCAGCTGCTTTTCAAACAGCGTGCTGTACAAAGCGATATGGCTGAGCTGACCTTGGGTGTCGGTTACGCCCAGCTGTGCGCCAAAATCGCGCAGCAGCGAAACGTCTTGTTTGCTGAGCGCGTAACGCTTTGCAAACGGCGCGATCTGCTCCTCCCAAGCCTGAATAAACGGGCGCTTTTGCGCGTCGCCCGACAGTGAGAATAATTCTCCCGAAGAATTAACGGAAGTGAAAATATCCTCGCTGCGATAGCGAAGTACGGTACCCAGCGACTCCAAAAAAGCTATGAAATCACGCAAAAAATCTCTGCGGATAATCAATCTGCGCGCGTACCGGCAGCCGCCGAGCAATCCCGACAGCGACAGTATGACCGCGCCGAAAAGCTTAAGCAGCATCGGATACACCCTCGGAAACGACGTATGCCGTTTGTCCTGCCTGCTCGTGTCCTTTAAGAAATACAAAAACTGAAAACGCACCGGAATCAAGAATAGCTTGAAGCGGCTTTCTTCGTCGCAGTTCTTCCATGCTGCCTGCATGAGCGGTCGCGATGACACGAACGCCGCAGTTCTGACACTGCGCTACAGCCGCGGCGTCTTCACTGCCGCCGATCTCATCGCAAAGAATAAGCTGAGGCGCCATACTGCGCACCGCTTGACGGATGGCTTCCGCCTTGGGATAGCCGTCATAGACGTCGCACAATCCCACATCGTTTTGCGGCTCGCCGTTGACGCAAGCCGCAAGCTCTCCCCTTTCATCTATCAGGGCGACGCTTTGCGTGCCTTCGTTTGACAACAATCGTGCCAAGTCACGAAGAATCGTGGTTTTGCCGGAACAAGGTTCGCCGCAGAGCAACACGCCGCCGTGCGTAGATTTGACGATTTTACATATACCTGCCGCACAGCCGCGGTACTCACGCGCGACACGGATGTTTACGGAGCTTATGCCGCGCACGTTGGAGATCTTGCCGTCAGCGCAAACCGCGGTACCGCTGACTCCTGCGCGATGGCCGCCGCGCAGTGTCACGAAACCATTGACGATCTCATCCTGCCGTGCGTAGACGGAATAATCGCACATCCGCCGAAAGGTATCCTCCAACGCGTCGCGTGACACTGTAAACAAATCGCCGCAGGGCAGGTCGGTGACATTGCCGCTAAGCGTAAAAAACAAAGGCTTTCCGCGGCATACAAGTGACAAAGGACGGCAAACACGCAGACGGATCTCCTGCGCAGTGTTTTCAAATTCAAAAAAATGCGGTTCGATCACTCGATAAACCGCCGGGCTGAGACATTGCGCCGCCTGCCACAGGCAGCTGTTTTTCGTTCCGTTCATGGTCATTCCTCCGTTTGCTATGGTTCATTCTATGCGGACGAGCCAAACAATAGAACCAAATATATTTAATACCTGATGTACCGCCAGCTTTCTGCACTTGGGACAATTGGTACAAATCGTTTATGAACGCAAAAAAGCGCCCTGTAAAAACTACAGAGCGCTGTGATGAATTATTCTGTTTATACTAATTCCTGATAGAAAGTAGACTTATATTTTGCGAGGATATTTTTCGCAAGACAAGGCGAAGGACGCAGCAAGGCTGG
>JBGUOX010000049.1:0-2162 GCA_045129995.1 Ruminococcus sp.
CTACACAGAAAAAAAGAACCGCTTTACCGCGCTTAAAAACGTCAGCTTTTCCATTGAGGACGGCGAGTTTGTCAGCGTTATCGGTTCCAGCGGCTGCGGCAAAAGCACGCTGCTCAGCATTTTGGAAGGTATCAATACGCCGACAGCGGGCGAGATCCTTATAAACGGCGAGCCGATCCACGGCACCGGCACTGACAGAGGCGTTGTGTTTCAGCACTACTCGCTGTTCCCGTGGATGACCGCCAGAAAAAATGTCGCTTTCGGAATCAAGCAGGTCAACAAAGAGGCAAGCAGAACCGAACGTCTGAAAATCGCCGACGAGTTTTTGGAAAAGGTTGGATTGGAAAGCTTTAAAAACAAATATCCCTCGCAGCTTTCGGGTGGAATGCAGCAGCGCGTCGCGATCGCCAGAGCCTTGGCGATGGACACCGATATTCTCCTGATGGACGAACCGTTTGGCGCGATCGACGCGAAAAACCGCACTATTTTACAGGAGCTTCTGCTTGAGCTGTGGGAGAGCGACGGAACAAGCGCAAGAAAAACCGTTGTGTTTGTCACGCATGATATCGACGAGGCGATTTTACTCTCGGACAAAATCGTGATGATGACCGCGAATCCCGGTCAGGTTTACCGCGAGATCGAAGTTCCCTTTGACCGTCCGCGCAACCGCGCCGAGCTTGTTCAAACAAAGGAATACAATCAGTTCAGAAATAAGCTGCTGGCGATGTTCTACAGCGACATCGTCAGCAAGATCGGCGGAGACGAGGTGGTGCTGTAATGACGATCAAAAAGAGATATCTCAGAGTCGTTCACGCGCTGTTTATCGTGCTTTTGCTGATTCAGCTTCTGCCTGATAAGCTCAGCGGCGATACCTACGCGCAGTACGTCATATGGTTTGCCGTCGGCGTTGAAGTGCTGACGCTCCTCGTATCCTCCTTTATCAAAAAGTCGGTCGGTTTGAATCTGTTTACGGATATCGTCAGCTTTATCTACGGCTTGCTGATCGCATGGACGTTGGCTACAGCCAAATTCAATCTGTTAAAGCCTGCGCTGTTCCCGCCGCCCGGAAAGGTCTTTTGGAGAATGATCGGTGATTACGAAACGATCATCACCAACATTTTCAGCTCCGTCGGCATCATTTTGCAGGGCTATCTGCTGGCGCTGGTCATAGCGATCCCGCTCGGACTGTTTCTCGGGTGGAGCGCGAGACTCGGCAGCGCGGCAACCTACATTTCAAAATTTTTCGGCGCGATCCCGCCGATCGTTTATATCCCATACGGTATCGCCCTTTTGCCGACATTCCGCTCGGTCTCGGTCTTCGTTATCTTTTTAGCGACCTTCTGGCCTGTTCTCGCCGGCACTATGAGCGGCGTTATGAATGTAGACAAAAAGACGATCGACTCCGCAAAGGTCTTGAATGTCGGAAAATTCACTATGCTGTTTTCCGTCATTCTCCCGGCGTCGCTGCAACAAATCTTTATCGGCTGCAACCAAGGGCTGACAGTATCTTTCGTGCTCCTGACCTCGGCTGAAATGATCGGAGCACAAAGCGGCTTGGGTTATTACATCAAAAACTACTCCGATTTCGGAGACTACACCAGAACGCTTGTCGGCTTGATCGTGATAGGCATAGTGATCGTCGCGATCTCGTTTGCGTTCAATAAGATACAAAAATACCTGCTTCGCTGGAAGCACTGAAGGGAGGAAACACAGTGACGGAAATATTATGGCACGGCAGAGGAGGACAGGGAGCCTTCACAGCCGCAAGACTTCTCGGCGACGCTTATTCGCTAAAGGATAACGCCTTTGCGCTGGCGTTTCCTTCGTTCGGTCCCGAGCGCAGGGGCGCGCCGATTCGCGCGTTTACAAAGCTTGATAAAAAGCCGATAGGCAACCGCAGCGAGATCGCAAAATCAAACTACAGTATTTTTCTTGACGATACGCTGTTCAACGAAAAATCCTTCCGCGAGCTAAAGCAAAACGGAATAATACTGTTGAATACAAAGCAAACCATCGAGGATCCGCGTGTGATCACGCTTGACGGAGACGGTATTGCCGCGCGGATTTTGGGCTTGCCTATTACCAATACGATTCTTCTCGGCGCGTTTGCGGCGGTTTCAGGAGAAATAACACTTGAAGATATCAACAAAGCAATACGTCAA
>JBGUOX010000050.1:0-33299 GCA_045129995.1 Ruminococcus sp.
GAGGTGCGGTCAAAATCTTTGATTTTGGGCACCGCACCCATACAACGGAGGCGCCTTGCAAGGACGACAACGCAGTATTGCGGAAAATAGACCGCAAAGATTGGCTACTTTTTATTAGGTATTAGTTTAACCTATATTCAGTTTAATAAGCGTTATTTTCTGATTTAAAACGCATATCCTCTTCCATAAAGCTTGCCCAAGCATATGATACCAGATATTCCCCGCGAAAAAGCCTTATTGCTTCCGTGTCGCCCTTATAAAAGCGGTACATATCGCAGCTGATTTTTTCGGGAATGATACGAAGCCCGCGTCGTTCCATATAAAAAATCTCTTCAACGCCATACTCCTTCAGCGTATCCCTCAGAGAGCGTATGATTACGTCTAAATATTTTTGATGGTTATGGTCATATGACTCGTCCTCAAACAAAACCGCGGCTATCTCCTTTCGGCTTGCGCTGATCCCACGGCGATCGATTAGATACGCAAGCAATTCCTTTGATCTTGCCCGTTTAAAGGTCACCAATTCTCCGTCTACAAGCAAATCAAAGTTGCCGAAGGTGCGTGCCTCGATGTGCGGCACCGCTGTTTGCGGATGGACAGACGCCGCATAGTCCAGTTCCTTTTGCAGTATCTCAGGCAGCAGCGGCTTCAGCAGATAACCGTTTGGATGCACCTGAAACGCGTCAAAGGCAAATTCCTTGTACGCTGTCAGGAAGAGAATGATAATATCAGGCTTTATTTTCTTGATTTGAGCCGCTAAAGTGATACCGTTCATCTGCGGCATATCAATATCGAGCAGCGCGGCGTCCACGGGATTTGACCGTATCCATTCAAGCGCTTCATTTACATCGGTAAAGCCGTTTACCAATACATCGGACGATAAATCTCCGCAAACAGACAGTACATCCTCCACCGCCAGCGGCTCGTCATCTACGCATATGATTCTCATATTACCTGTTCATCTCCTCACTCACGGGTATCCGCAGGACAACCTTCGTCCCGTCATTCGGTTTGCTGTCAATCGTCATGGTGCCGTTGCACATTTCTTTCAGCCGTTCTCTGACGTTATTGATACCGATATGCGTTTCGTCATCGCTTTTGGCAGGAAGTGCTTTAAAACCTATCCCGTTATCCTCAATTACGATGATATGGTCATTCCCTTCACGGCAGGCAGAAACCTTAACGATACCCTCTTTTCGAGAGCGCACGCCGTGTCTGATTGCGTTCTCCACCAAGGGCTGGATCGTCAACGCGGGGACAAAACACTCTTCATCCCGTAAATCATACTCTACACGGATATTCGGAAAACGGATTGTTTCTATCTCGGTATATATTCGGGTATGTTCAATTTCTTTGGAAAGCGGAATTACCTCCGTCTGATTCAGCGAATCCAGATTCTGACGGAGATACGCGCTGAACAAGCCGATAGTGTGCGCGGCTGCTTCCGGCTCCTTTACACATAAGGCGCGGATAGCGGTCAGGGTATTGAACAGAAAATGCGGCTGTATCTGCGTCATCATAATCTGACTGCGATGCTCCGCCTGCAAAGCTCTCTCGTACCTGCGCACAAATTGCAGATGAAGCCAGATATAGTACATCATACAGCTGATAGCGACGGCAATCGTCAAAAAGCTGACGGGCAGTTCATCGTATTCAACGGTATAATCGAGCACGACCGACAAACTAATCAGGAGAAGCACAAAAACAGGGATCCACGTTTCCTTCTTTTGCCTGGGGCGGAACACCTTGACCGTCATATAAACGCAGTAAATAAGTAATACCGCGCTTACTATCACACAACAGTTTTTCAACGGTCCGCTGATGAAATGACCGGAAGAATAGAAGAATGTCAGCGGAGAGAATAACGCCGTCATATAAACCGCGGCATTCACACCGACCGCCGCCCACACGATCTTGTAGCTCCTGTCCGGACTGATGATATACAGGAACATTGCCAATATCGCAGGGCGCACAGAATAGCCGTAGATGGAATTTATGGTTCTGAGTATGGCTAAGTTTCCGTGATGGTACAGACAAGTATCCAGATAATTCTGAATCACAAGCGTCAAAACCAACACCGTGATGATATACATAACCATTTTCTGCCGCTTATTAAGATAGTTATCCAGACGGACGGCAAAGAACAAAACAATCAGCAGCGCCAAAACAGGCAGAACGCCGATGATATCCAAAGCTAAATTCAGAGAGACGAAATCAACCGTATCGCCCCCAATGGTTTTCATAGAGCCGTCATTACCGATGTCGGCGCTTATCGGGGCATGATTATCATAAACAGCAGACTTTGGGACGATTAGATATCCATGTGAGGCGTTATAGATGCCTCCGCCTTCTTCATCTGTGGTGTTAGCGGTCACTGTTCCGCTTTTTACGATAAAGACGCCATAGTTCGCGACTCCGCCGCCGGCGTATTTTGCAAAGTTACCCGTGATACAGCCGCCTTCCAAAATCAGCGTGCCGACATTGCAGATACCTCCGCCATGCGACGCATAGCCTCCTGTGATTTTTCCTTCGCCGTTCAAGCTGTCTTTTACGGTAAGCGCGGCGCCGGACTGTACACGGATTGCGGCTCCGTCAGAGCCTTTCGACGAAGTCAGATTGCGCTCGATGGTGTGACCGTTCAGATCAAGAGTAAGCACCATCCCATCAGGAATAGAAAGCGCAACATCCGACTCGGTTGCAGTTACGTCCGCGCCCAGCATGATTGTATCGCCGGATTTCGCGCTGTTGATTTCATCCTGCAAGGCCGACCATGTGTTCACGCCGGAACTGTTCTGTGCCGCCTGCGCCGTCATCTCCCCCGAAAAAGCGACCGTTAGGAGAGCAAAGAGCGATAGAAAAGCGATTCTCAATATTCTGTTGTGCTTAACTATTGACTCTGACATTGATATCACCATTTATGAAATACCTCGACTACACTCGGGATTACAATGTCATTTTATCACGCCGCAATCATTAATTCAACAAAAATGTGTTACAAAATACATAAAATATACACGATTTTTATTGTGATTCCGCTCGCGTTAGGAATAATTGTGGGATTTATAACTATCTGTATGATTACAATATCGCCGCCCCGATGATGAGGGCTGCAATTATTGTCATGAAAAAGCAGCGCAACTCTGCACCCGATTCCGCCTTTGAAAAAGGATCCGTTATGAAAACTTCATCAACGGTGGGGTTAGTTATACTGTGAAACTAACGTCAAATAATAATATATCCATTACAAAACCGTTAATTGTGCGGTGTTGCCTAAACTTTATTGAAGGTAAAATCGGAGACGTGAATCCGGACGGATATATTACGAAGAATTCTGTGAGGAATTCCTTGACGATGAAGATAATCCCCGTTATACAGAAGAATTTGAAGCTTTCCGCAGCAGTGATGATGAGCTGTTCGTCTTAGACAGCGGAAACGGAGATATCGTATCCGCCGTTCCGCTTGATAACATTCGGGAGATTGTGTTAACTTAATAAAATGTTATAAATCATTCACCCGCTTGAAACCGTTGTGGTAACAGGCGGGTATTGTTTTATCAACTGGTTTTCTTTTCTATGTTCAGTTTCTTTTTCTGCTTTTCGTTTTCCTTTTCCATCCAAGCGAGCACCTTATGGATATTTTCGTAATAGTCCTTATCGGCGTGGCGGTGCTTTTTCTCGATGATCGGGTCGATTCTGGAACGGATTGCTTTGCCGTCTAAATAACCGTTTGCGAGGATGTAGACCGTTTTGCGGTCGTAGATGCCAAGGTTGACGCCGGCGCAAAAATGCTCAATACGGGCGATATAGCCGCTGATGGTTTTATATGCCTTTGACTGTGGATCATCTGCAATCTCGCGAATATTTGATGGTTGTATTTTATTAAGCTCATCAAAGGCTTCATTTTGTAATGTATTATAAGCGTCAAGTGTATCGCGCCTGCGGTCATGTATAACATTTCGAATATATGTAAAGCAGGAAAAACCTGCGGACGCAATCGCCAGAACTGCCGAGATGATTGAGATTACAAGTGATGCGGTATCGGTCATCGCTTACTCAGCTCCTTCAACTTGAAATACACACCGACATTGGCTTCTGCATCGCACCATGCGCGGTGGGCTGACTGCTGCTCAATGCCGAAGATTTGGGACAGGTGTTCAAGCTTGACGTTTTCCCAGCCAAGCGCCTTTTGAAATTGTTTTGCGTAGCAGTAGGTGTCAAAGAACGTGTTTTCCAACCGCACACCGGCGCGTTTCGCTGCACGGGTGATGTAGTGCAGGTCGGAGCTTTTGATGTTATGCCCTACAAGCGGCAAGTCGCCGATAAAATCCGCAAAGCGGCGGATGATCTCACTGACAGGCGGCTCGTTTGCCACCATTGCGTCGGTGATGTGAGTAAGCCGTGCAATACGCGGCACGATTCTCCTTCCCGGATTGCATAGCCAGTCCTCGTGGGCGACAACTTGTCCGTTCACGACCTTGACCGCACCGATTTCGGTAATCTCCGCCTCAGCATCGCCGTTTGCCGCACCAAAGGTACCGGTGGTTTCGATATCGAATGCCACAAAGCTGTCGAAGTCCGGCGCTGTCAGCTCAACAAGTTCTCCGGGCATTCCGTCCTCGAGCTCCTCAAAGTCCATCCCGAGCAACTCGATCTGGCTCATAATCTGCGCCATCTGCTGACGGGTTCCGATCAGCTTCAATACCTTATAGCCGGTGACCTTGTCCTCGTCCTCAACGGCTTCAACCTCTGTTTGCGCCGCGGCTTCGGTCTGCTGTAATGACTTTTGATAGGCTGTCGTCGCCGCCATGTCCATACTCTCCATATAGCGGTCGATCAGCGCAGGCGTTTGGCTGCCGCCTGTTTGTTGAATCGTGCTCAAATCTGCGGAAGCCTGCGCAACTTTCTCACGAACGCCGTCTTGCCAGACCTTCGGCTTTGTCGAAGCGTTCAGCCATTTTTTATCTATAAAGGATTCCGAATCAAAAAGCATATCCGCAAGCTCGCCCAAGGGTGTGGAAACGGTGTCGTAATACTGCTTGATTTCCGTGCGCTTTTGCGCCTTTCGTTCCTCCTCCATACGGTCGGTAAAGGCTTTGATCTCGGCGAGCGGCTCGTCAATCATGGCGGTGAGTTCCTTGATCTGCCCCTCCAAAATCAGGTACGGCTCCATATATATCTTTTTGATTTCCTTGCGGCGTTCATCCAGCGCTTTTTTCAGCTTGTTCAGCTTTGCCTTGTCGGCTTTGGCAAGCTTTAAATTATCCTCGGTGTAAACAAGGTTACGGTAGCTCGCTAACTGTTCAGCCAAATAGCTCTTGATTTCCTCAAAATTTTCAAAGCTCGCAAACCCCGGCGACTGTCGGGTAATGATGATCATTTCGTCCATCTTACTGCCTCCCTTTCGTATTTGTTACTAAAACCATTATACGTTGTTGCCCACGCTATTGCAAGCGGATTTCGGGCTTTTTAGACAATAATTTTTGTAAAACTTTTGACTTTATGGTGTTGTATTATTGCGTCACCTTGGGTGTTTTTGACTATATTTCGCAAAAACATCTTGACTTGATATATATATATATAATTGATTTAGTGGGTACTGCCTGCATAATTACAATGTAAAAGGAGAGTTAGAAAATGGCTAATTTCTGTCAATTTGAATTTGAAGTACGCGGCAAAAAGAATGCCTGCTATGCATTCCTCGGTTCAACCAGCGCAGAAGATTACTCAATTGTACACGAAGAAGGAACCGATGATAACTATGTGATTCAATACTCCGGCTCCTGCAAATATTTCCCCGATGCATATTGTGAAGAATGGAAAAAAGACACACCTGTAAAAATTCCCGACGATGCAAAAGAAGCGTTCACCAAAGCTGATGAATACACTCCTTATGATGTGCAGAGCCGCTCAAAAATGTTTGGAATAGAGGTGCTTTGTAATTATTGCGATATGGACGCGCTTCAAGAGGCGATGGAATACGCAGAGGAGGAATTTGATCTTTCTGAAGGTATAGCAGATTGGTATACTCATTATATCAATGGCGAAAAGATCGAAGATGAGTGTCCGGATTATCTTCTCATCTATGCAGAATTCTAATAAATATTCCACCAGAGGTGTTGTGCTTTTGCGGCACCTCGGGCATTTTTGTCGATTTGTGCTTGACTTGATATATATATATATATATAATTGATATGGAGGTTTTCTGTGAGAGATTCAGATATACTCCAAACAAAACTGTATTATTGGAGGTTATTCGATGGGATGTACATTTGATCAGTTAAGAATATCATTATCAAAGAAAGAATACGGTCAAGCATTTTCAAAGTTTTGGGATGAGTTTTTTGAAGCTAACTGGGATCTCAAGTTCAGAAAGAAGAGAAACAAAGAGGAATATGCCGTCGAGATTGAAGAAGAACCGCTTTTTTCAATCTATGAGGATGGGACAACCTTAGATAGCCTTTTTCTCTCTTTCCTGAAAAGTAACCCGGAAAGTGTTTTGAAAGCGGAGTATTCGAACGATGAGGGACTTTTCTTGAGGTATGAATACCAAAACTTCGTGTTAACACGTACTAAGGTATATGACGATGAAGGGTATGGTACAAACGGCATTGATTATTGTGAAGAGTGTGATGAAGAGTTCGAGCCTCCGATTTTTACACTGGCTAATTTCGATCCATCAAAAAAATACTTATGTCCGGAATGCGGATCATTATTGAATGAGCAATTCACTCCTTCAATCGAAAAGACCGAATTTAGATTGGCTGATAATGATTGGGTAATACCAAAGGGTTATAAAGAAGCGAAAAAATACAATTCATTATATGCTGCTGAATAATAGATAATATAAGCTGTCGCAAATATTCGACACCTTGTCGAATTTTACCGCAATTCCTATTGATTATCGCAAACATTATTGATATAATATACAAGAGAATACAGGAAGGGACTATGGAACAGATGAAAACTGACTCCATAGTCCCTTTGCGGTTTTAGGAGGTAAGAGATGGAAAGCGACGGAAAACTTCGTCTGCTGCGGCTGTTGGAACTGCTGCAGAGCGAGAGTGATGAACAGCACCCGATTTCGATTGCGGAAATCACAGCGATGATGAAAGAGCGCCGGGGACTGGACGCGTACCGCATTACGGTTCAAAAGGATATTGAGGCGCTGCGGTCGGCAGGATATGAGATTGAGACCATTCGTACCACGCAAAACCGATATTACCTGACCTCCCGTACCTTTGAGCTGCCGGAGCTGAAGCTCCTGCTGGACGCGGTGGAGTCGTCGAAGTTTATCACGCAGAAAAAGAGCCGTATTCTGGCTTCAAAGCTTCTGACGCTGACCAGCCGACACAATGCGGCGGGGCTGAAGCGCAATATCTCGATCGCCGACCGTATCAAGCCGAAGAATGAGCACATCTACTATTTTATCGACGCGATCAACGAGGCAATCAATACCAAACGCAAAATATCCTTCCGCTACTTTGCGTACACATCCGCAAAGAAGAAAGCGCTCAAAAACGACGGCGCTCCCTATATTCTGAGCCCCTATACCCTGACATGGAACGGCGATTGCTACTATGTTGTCGGTTGGTCGGACAAGCACGGCAAGGTCGCCACCTTTCGCGTGGATCGCATTTTTGAAACGCCGAGGATTTTGCCCGATAAAGCTGTTCCCCGACCGAAAAATTACAACATCGCCGACATTGCGGAAAAGGCGTTTCAGCTATTTGACGCCGACCGCACCGAGGTCACGCTGCTGTGCGACGCGGCTGCGATGAACTCTGTTATGGATCACTTCGGAGAGCGAGCAAAAACAACGCCTGTTGATGACAACACCTTCCGCCTTGTTGCAGAGGTCTCCCTCAGCCCGACCTTCTTCGCATGGGTGTTCCAATTTGGCGGAAAGGTACAAATTATCGAATCCGATGAAGCTATCAGGAAATATCTGGCTTTGTTGGAGGCAGTGAAAGATCATACAAAAAAACATTAATTCATTGAATTATATATCTTTATAAAAAGGAGTTCCTATGAAATTCATTCATTTATCCGATTTGCATATTGGAAAACGAGTCAATGAAATCTCGATGATTGAGGAGCAGGAGCATATTCTGAACCAAATACTCCAAATCATCGACGATGAAGCCCCTGACGCCGTCATTATCGCAGGCGACGTCTACGACAAATCCGTCCCGACGACCGAGGCGGTAGAACTGCTCGACAGCTTTCTTTACCGCCTGTCCAAGCATGATACGGAGGCATTCATCATCAGCGGCAATCACGATTCTTCCGAACGTCTGGCGTTCGGCTCGCGGCTAATCGATCAAAGCGGCATTCATATTGCGCCTGTCTACCGCGGTGAGGTCGCGAAGCATACAATCAAGGGCGTGAATATCTGGCTGCTGCCGTTTATAAAGCCTGCGCATATCCGTCCGTACTTTAAGGACGAGAAAATCAACACCTACAACGACGCACTAAGGGTCGCCGTCAACGCGATGAATATCGATACGACTAAGCAAAATATCCTTGTCACGCACCAGTTTGTGACGGGTTCCTCGCGCACCGAATCGGAGGATATTTCCGTCGGTGGCACCGACAACATCGACGCGGAGATATTTGCTGACTTCGACTATGTCGCGCTCGGTCACATCCACCGTCCGCAAAACTGCGGCAGCGAGAAAATCCGCTACTGCGGCACACCTTTGAAATATTCATTCTCAGAAGCGAAGGACGAAAAATCTGTCACGGTCGGCGAGCTGGATGAGAACAAAAATCTCATCCTCCGCATGATCCCGCTCACGCCCAAGCATGATATGGTTGAACTCAAAGGCTCCTACGACGAGTTGGTCGCGAAGAACTTCTACGATAGAACTTCCTATCGGGAGGATTACATTCACATCACCCTGACCGACGAGGACGATATTCCCGACGCGGTCGGCAAGCTGCGGACGATATACGGAAACCTGATGAAGCTCGATTATGACAATCAGCGCACGCGCGCCGACGGTCAGCTGTTACCCGAAGCACAAGTAGAAACTAAATCGCCGCTCGAGCTGTTCGGAGATTTTTACAGCACACAGAACGGTCGGGACTTGACCGACGAGCAGCAGATGTATTTGCAGGGCATAATTGAAAGCGTTTGGGAGGATTGACATGAGACCGATAAAACTGACAATGTCCGCATTTGGCCCCTACGCGGGCGAAACTACCGTAGATTTTGAAAAGCTCGGTCAGAGCGGCTTGTATCTGATTACGGGCGACACAGGTGCAGGCAAGACGACCATTTTTGACGCAATCGTATACGCGCTCTATGGCGAAACGAGCAGCAAGGAGCGAACGCCCAATATGCTACGCTCAAAATATGCCGACGCGGGCACACCTACTTTTGTTGAACTGTTGTTCCGTTGCGGCGATAAGGAATTTCGCGTCAAACGCAATCCCGAATACCTACGCCCGAAAAAGAGCGGCACGGGCTTCACCAAGGCGACAGCCGACTGTGAGCTGGAGCTTCCGAATCAAAGCGTGATTTCCAAACGCTCGGAGATCGACGACAAGATCCGCGCGATTATCGGACTTGACAGCCGCCAGTTCATGCAAATCGCCATGATTGCGCAGGGTGATTTCAAGAAACTGCTACTCGCCTCTACCGATGACAGAAAGAAGATTTTTCGCCAGATTTTCAAGACAGAGAATTACGAAAACTTGCAGCAAAAGCTGAAAAATGAATACATACAGTCAAAGCGCAAGCTCGACGACGCAGGCAAAAGCATTCAACAGTATATAGCGGGGATACTCTGCATCGATGACAGCGACGAGTATTTGCTGATAGACAAAGCAAAACGCCATGAGCTGTCGATTGCAGAAACCGTAGAGACGCTCGAACGAATCAACAAAGCGGATGAGAGCAGCCTGAAAGAGTGTGACGAAAAGCTTGGTGAGATCGAAAAACGTCTTGCAGTGCTGAACGCAGATTTGGGAAAGATTGACGAATACAACAAGGCTAAGGAAACCGCCGAGAAGGTCAAAAAGCAGATTGAAAACGAATCCGAAAAACTGACCGTTTTGCAAGAGGAATTCAGCTGTGCGCAGGATGCATACAAAGAGGTCGACAAGCTCACGGCTGACGTCGGCACGCTCAAAGCCGAAATGCCTGACTACAAAAAGCGCGAGAGTCTTGCCGATTCACTCCAAGCGCTTGAAAGAGATATTTTAGTGTCCGAGAAAAATGCAAAAAGGCTTAACGACAAATTGATCTCCGAAAAGGAGAACATCGAAAAACTCAAAGATGAAAAAACCACTCTCGAAAGCGCGAAGGAGAAAAAGATCAGGATAGAAGCAGAGAGAAACGAAGCAGATAAAAAACGGTCAACACTCAAAACAATCAAGCTCAAAATAGACGACTATGCGAAGGAAACCGTTGCCCTGGAAAAGACGCAGGTGGCCTGCAACAAGGCTATTATCGTTGCAGAGCAATTTACAAACGAATACAACGAGATGAACACCTCATTTCTGCGTGAGCAAGCGGGTATCCTTGCCGATGAGCTGAAAGACGGTCAGCCCTGTCCTGTCTGCGGCTCTATAGAACACCCTGCGCCTGCGCAAAAATCAAATAAAGCACCCACCAAGAAACAGGTAAAGGACGCAAAAAAACGCGCTGACGACGCGCAAAAATCTGCACAGACTATAAGCTCGGAATGTGCTAAACTCAAGGGAATGCTCGACAAAGAAAAAGAAGCCCTTGCAAAGCTGATTGCCGAAAACGGCATTGAAACGGAGCTCAACGAGGCAACACAATTGCTCAAAGATGCCGTTGCAGACCTGACGGAGAAAATCATCACAATGGATACTCAAATCACTTCACTTCAAACCAAAATCAAGCGCAGTGAGCAGCTCTAAAAACTGATTCCCGAAAAACAAGCGGCAATCGATGATTTGCAGACATCCAAATCCGAAGCTGAAAAAGGGCTGTCGGCAAAATATGCTACAAAACTCCAGCAGACAAAACAGCTTGAAGAACTGAAACAGAGCTTGCGGTTCGAAAGCCAACAAGAAGCGGAAAAGCACCTTAAAACGCTGGAGGATAAAATCGTCCAATTAAAGAAAGCACTGGAAACCGCGCAGAAAAAGCACAGCAAACAAAAGCAGATTTTGGAGCAGTTATGCGGCAAGAAAGCGCAGCTTGAAGCCCAGCTCGCCGATGCAAAACTGCTCGACGAAGAAAAGCTGAGGGACGAAAAAACCGAATTATCAGCGCAAAAATTCAATCTCAACCGTAGCCGCGATGCGGTGAGCAACCGCTATTCCTCCAACAGCAAAACCCTGCATAACATCATCGGCAAGAAGACCGAAACAGAGCAGCTCGAAAAGCAATATAAGTTGACAAAAGTGCTGTCCGACACCGCGAACGGCGACATCTCGGGCAAGGACAGAATTACCCTCGAAGCGTACATCCAGATGACCTACTTTGATCGCGTGATTGCCCGTGCAAACACGCGCTTCATGGTGATGTCGGGCGGTCAGTATGAGATGAGGCGCCGCGTAGAAGCTGATAACAAACGTAGCCAGAGCGGTCTGGATATCGACGTCGTTGACCATTACAATGGCAGTCAGCGCTCTATAAATACCCTTTCAGGCGGTGAGTCCTTTAAAGCGTCGCTGTCATTGGCGCTTGGGCTCTCTGATGAAGTGCAGTCTGCGGCCGGCGGTGTCAGGCTCGACACCATGTTTGTAGACGAGGGCTTCGGCACACTTGACGATGAATCCCTTAAAAACGCTATCAATGCGCTTGCAAGCCTCAGCGAGGGTAACCGCTTGGTCGGTATTATCTCTCACGTTAATGAGCTAAAAGAGAAGATTGACAAGCAGATCCTCATAAAAAAAGACCGCACAGGCGGCAGCCACGCTGAGATAATCAATTTGGCTTAAAACTAATAATCCCCACTGCTTTATCTCATAAGATAGCAGTGGGAATATTGTTTCGGCAATATTTACTGGCTAATGAAATAGTGCTGCTCGCACGGCTTCTCATAACGATTCCCCAAATTTGCTGATCTTTGCAAGCAGCTCATCAGAAACACCGCCTGCGGATGTAAACACTCCCATATCTTTTAATCCCAGATAACCGAGAAAATCACCATTGTATGAAAACATTGCACCATCATACTGGTTTCTGTCGCCGGAGGATAAAAACATTGCTATTTTAGTCAAGCTTTTAGGTGCAGCAGGATAAAGCGCAGAATAAAACCTGTCGATCACGCATTTAAGTTGCCCACTAATACCGTGATAGTAGATCGGGGAAGCAAGAACAAGCATATTAGTGTCTTTAAGCAATGAATATATATCCTGCATATCGTCCTTCTGTATACACTTCCCTTTTTCTCTGTTGTGGCAGTATTCACAGGCAAGACAGCCTTTTACATTCAGCTTACAGACATTTACTGTTTTCACGGTATGCCTTGATGATTCAGCCCCTTCACAAAATGCTGCGACCATTTTTGCAGTATTCCCATTTTGACGGGGGCTTCCGTTTAATACAAGTATATTCATAGCGCACCTCACCAATTTTCATACCGCTGTCCTGTGTGCAGTTCTGCCATTCTCTGCATTTCTGAATCGGTCAGCTCAAAATTAAAGATGGTGTAATTCTCAAGTATATGATCCGGATTCTGTGAACCCGGTATCGTGACATAGCCTGCCTGCAAATGCCATCGGAGTATTATTTGCGCCGATGTCTTGCCGTGTGCCTTTGCTATATCCGTGATCGTTTCATTACCAAACAAGTCCTGCGTATGACCTCTGCCGCCGAACGGATACCATGATTCTACCACCGTACCGTATTTGGCGATATCCTTTTGGAACTCCGTGTTTTGATAAAACGAATGATTTTCATTCTGTACCACCGCAGGCTTGATCTCGCCGCCCGAAGTGACACGTTCATATTCTTCGAGGGTATAATAGTTAGAAATGCCGATAGACCTCAGCTTTCCGTCCTTGACACCCTGACAAAGAGCCTTGTAGACCTCAGTATCATTGCTGCCCGATTGATGTATCAACATCAGGTCAATGTAGTCAAGTCCGAGCCGTTCAAGTGAATCGTCAATAGAACTGTACGCTCTGTCATAGTTGGACGGCATGACCTTTGTGGTGACAAATACCTCCTCACGGGTGACGATGCCATCGTCTATTGCTTTCTGAATGCCCTTGCCGACACCTGTTTCATTGCCATAATACTGCGCTGTGTCGATCAGCCGATAACCGTCTTTCAGCGCTTCGTAGACAGAGTTTTCCGCAGTATCATCGTCCTGTGTCCATGTACCAAGTCCAAGAATGGGCATTTCATAGCCGCTGTTGAGCAATACGGTCTTGCTTTCATAATCAAATTCTGTTGTCATATTACGCTGCTCCAATATCTTTCGTTTCAGCAGGCATAGGTCAAAAACGCTCCATACCCCGTCATTGTCGAGGTCATAGGGCTTACCCTGCAAATCTTCCTCTGTCGGTTTCGCAAGAAGATAATCATTGAGATTCCGTACATCCTGCACCGTGTATGCGGTATCAGAGATGCCGTTCGTTTCAAATGTTACAGTCGCACTGCTCTCGCTTTGCATCATAACAGACGAGCTTTCACTTTGCGCCGTCACAGCCGGAGTGCTTTCAGAATAGCTGCCACATCCGGTCAGCATCAGAAAAGAAGAAATCACTGCGAAAAATCTTGCTTTAATCATAAATGTTCCTCACCGCCTTTGCAGTGCAGTTTTCTCTCATATGGTCATCTGAGATATTCGTTGTAGAACGCTTCGAGCTTGTCAAACGGGATAGCGTTATTCTCGCCGCCGTCATAGAGGTCGGTATGCGAAGCGCCCTCGATGACAAGAAGCTGTTTGTTGTCGGTATACGGATTGCCGTTTATCATATTCTCATACGCATCTTTCCCGAAGTAGAAAGAATGCGCCTTATCACCGTGCATTATCATAACGGTGGAGCGTATCTCATTGCTGTATTGCAGAATAGGCATATTGATAAACGACATACATCCGATCTTGTTCCAGCCGCCGTTGGAGTTGAGGGAACGGGGGTGATAACCGCGCTCGGTCTTGTAGTAAGCGTGGTAGTCCTTGACAAAATACGGCGCATCTTCCGGCAGAGGGTCGATCACGGTTACGGCAACATCAAAACCGCTAACCATTGTTTCAAGACGGGTATTATTGCAAGCGATACCGAGCCTATCTTCACCAAGAATATGCTTGTATATGACGGCAAGTATTTTTTGATTGGCGAGGGACACAAAGAGTTTCGAGCCAACAAAGACAAGGACGACGAGTATTATCTGCTTACCCTTGCAGCAATAGCTATGGAATTGAAAGACAATAATCTGTATGAAGCGGATGTTATCATCGCCGCGGGGCTTCCTCTGACTTGGACGGGAACGCAGAAAGCACAATTTGCAGCTTATCTTAAGCAAAACAAATCCGTAGCTTTTACCTATAACGGAATCGACTACAACGTAGATATTTCCGGCGTGATGATTTATCCGCAGGGCTACGCCGCTATCGCTCCGTTTGCTGTTTCAATGAAAGGACTGAGTATGGTTGCTGATATCGGCAACGGCACGATGAATACCCTCTACCTCGCTAACGGCAGACCGCAGAGCGGTAAGATGTACACCGAGAAATTCGGCGCGTACTGAGGAGTAAAGCCGCAGCCTGTGGCTGTGTTGACAATCATAATTACCTTGCCCTTGTATTAGGACAGGTCAAGCTCTCCGCCCTTGGCGGTTTTTACTTTGTAATCGTAAATCATAGTTTTTCTTCTGTTTAATTTTTTATAAAAATATTATATTAATTCGCTGCGGCAATGTCAAGATTTAGAAATCACTTCGAACCCGCTGTTAATATTTTTTGAGCGACGTTTTTATTAAAAAATGTTATCAACGGTCCCATAAAGAACGCGGTAATTATTGTTCCTATGCCGACAGAGCCGAGGATTTGCTCTATGTTCTGCCCCGAAACAAACAACAGCGCAACACCTGCCGCTACACAGACAAAATCGCAAATCACGCGGCAGAACGCAAACTTTATTTTGCTCTTCCTCTGCGACCAAATCAGCGCGACCGCGTCGTAGATTGAAACGCCCAAATCGGCGGTAAAGTACAGCGATGACGAAAGGCAGAGGATTACAATCGCGATTAACAAAATAACAATCCTCAGCCAAAGCGGAGCGCCGGGCATAAGCCTTTCGCAAATGCCCTGAGAGAATTCTACTATATACCCGAGCAAAAACAGGTTTATAAATGTAGCGATTCCGATTTTTTTGCGGTCAAAAATAAGCGCGAATAGCAGCAGCACGGCGTTGACAATTACGTACAGCGTGCCGAAACGGATTGGAATAACCGCGTCAAGACCGCTCATAAGGGATTGAAACGGATCGACGCCGAGGGCGGCGAACTTAAACATTCCGACGCTTACGCCGCACAGCGCCACGCCGAACACGCTCATAATAATTCGTTTAACCAATTGATTCATAATTTCACCTGTCGTCTATATCAAAAATGCAGTATTCATACGCGTTTATGACCGTTGTGCCGCCCTTTGCGCAAATCTGCGGAATTCTGAAATCATAATTGCGGTGGATATGACCGTGAATAAAATACCGCGGATTGTACTTTTCTATAAGAGAATTAAAGCACTCAAAGCCCCTGTGGGGAACGGTGTCAAAGTCGTTTAAGCCTCGCGCGGGAGCGTGAGTCAAAAGAATATCAAAGCCGCGGTGCTTTTTTATATTAAGCCACAAGCGGCGTATACGACTTTTCATCTGTTTTTCCGTGTACATATACGCGCCGTCGCGGTACTTATACGAACCGCCCAGACCGAGAATTCTGATTCCGCGGTACTCGATGATACTGTCGTCGGCACATTCGCAGCCCTGAGGCTCTCTGCCGTAGCTGTCATCGTGATTTCCGTGAACATAAATCAGCGGACACCGCGCCATAGTCACGAGGAATTCCAGATACTCCGGGCGTAAATCTCCGCAGGAGAGAATAAGGTCAAATTCGTCAAGCTTGCCCTCTGTGTAGTATTCGTAAAAACGGTCCGACGGCACATCGGAAACAGCTAAAACCCTCATTTTACAATCTCCGTTTTCTGCTTTGCCTGTCCGATTCCAACCATATCTACGGTTTTTTGTCCGATAACAGTCAAATCCTCATAACCGGGGATATCACCGATTACGTTATCCACCAAAAAGTCCATTCTGATAATCTGTTCAAGGTTCAGCTCATGCTGTCTCGCTCCGATCACCTCGCCGCTCTGAGTATAAAACGGCGTCAAAAACGGCTTGCCTGCTCCGCTGATTATGCTGCTGCGGAAGAAATCCGCATAACGCCTTGACGGCAGCGGAAGCGCAGGCGCGTATTCAATATCGACAACTCCTGCCGACATTCCCCAGTAATAGTTCAGGGCGCGGGCGGTGTTGACATACTCGCTTTTAATTGTTTTATCGAGCGTGGCGCGAATCATTTTTTCATAATAAACGCCCCATTTCCAAACGGGTACGGCAAGCAGCTCGGTTTTTTCGTTCGTGATGTGCGAAAGGCCAAAGGAGCTGCGAGTGTCCTCTCTAAAGCGTGCGGTGTCCTGCGAGGAAATCAGGTGGATATGCTTTGCGCGGAGCGAACGCGCCGCCTCCTCTACGCCCTTTACGGACGACCACTCCAAATACACCTTAGTTCCCGGGTGCGCCATTTGAGCGCCGAGCGCAAAGGCGTTGATGCCCGCAATTTGTCCGTAAATCGGATAATCGCATACATAGCCGACCCTGCCGCTTGTTGTCAGCGTTCCGGCGAGCGCTCCGAGGATAAACTTAGCCTCGTACATACGCGTGTAATAGGTGCGCACATAACGGTGCGAAATATTCAGTGAACAGTTCATAATAACCGTTTCCGGGTAGCTTACCGCGGCGCGCAGCGATGCTTGCAGCATACGCGGAGACGTGGTGAAAATCAGCGTGTTTCCGTCGGCAACTGCCTTTTCCAAAACATCATACTGACGGCTTTCGTCCTCGCAAAGATAAACCGAGGTTTCAACCTTGCTGCCGAGAACCGTCTGCGCATACTGCCTGCCGTTCTCATGGTCGCTTACCCAGCCGGACTTTTCGGGCGTCACGTCATAGACAAAAGCCGCTTTAAGCGCAGCAGGCTTTGCCTTTGGCAGCACCATTGACAGTACGGACTGCTTTTTTTCCTGTGACGGCTCGGGCTTTAATTCAATCGCCTCGTTCTCGTCCTCTAAGGCGATTTCCTCCCACATTTTTTTGAGGTTCATACGGATTTCGGCACGGTTAGCGTTTTGCAGCCCGGAATAACCGTAGATTTCCATATAATTGAGCATGGCGTCGCCAACGGTGATTTTAAGCTTGTTGCCGCCCAAAGCGGTGTACTCCTGCTCAAAAAGATAATACGCGCCCGAAAACCTGCGCTGTTCCTCAATGCTCCACCACTCGCCGTAGGACTTACCCATTGACCTCATAAGCTCGCGGTAGCCTCCGCGCCTTGTAAGCTCAATAAAGTTGATTTTACTGTAGCGGTTAAACTCAAGAAATTCATAATATAGCTCTATTTCTTCGCTGCCGTCCCTCTCGGGGAGTATGCGTATTACCTCGGCGGCGGCGCTATATGCTCCGCAGTATTTCAGCACACTGACGCGCTTGTTGCCCTCCTCAACATAGTAGCGGTTTAAGTATTCGTAAACCTTTACCGGGTCGCGGATACCCTCGCTTAAATGCGAACGGTACAGCGTCTCCCATTTGTCCGCAAACTCTGTGCCTTCGTCCAAAAGCGGCAAAAAGCTCTTGGAAAAAGCGTTGACGCGTCCGCCGGTTTTTGTGCCGGCAACAAAGTACATCGGAATCTGCACCACGCCGAGGCGGATTCCCGTCAGGGCTTTTTCGGGCGGAATAATCTCGTCAAGCACCGGCAGATACGGATTGATATTCTCGGCTACTGCGCTGCGGTATTCCTTTTGCCCGAGCTTTAACGCTTCTTTATAATATAATTCCTGGGGCATTGCATTCTCCTGTTACAGAAAAGCTCCGTGCTTGGCATGGAGCTTTTTCGCGGTTATATAAATGATTTTACTTTTCTGAATATCCGTGTGGATGGGTGCTGTGCCATTTCCACGCGGTTTCTATTATGGTCGGCAGGCTGTCAAACTTGGGTTTCCAGCCTAACCTTTCCTTTGCCTTGTCCGAGGACGCAATCAGCACCGCAGGGTCTCCGGCGCGGCGGTCCTCATAAACCACCTTAATATCCTTGCCGGTGACCTCTCTTGCCGTCTCGATAACCTCTTTGACCGAAAAGCCTACACCGTTGCCGAGGTTGAAAATATCGCTTTCTCCGCCGTTCATTAGGTGCTAACCGCCAAAATATGCGCCTGCGCCAAATCTGTAACGTGAATGTAGTCGCGGATACACGTGCCGTCCGGCGTGGGGTAATCCGTGCCGAACACGCTGATATGGTCGCGGACGCCCTGAGCCGCCTGGAGAATTATCGGAATCAGGTGCGTTTCGGGGTTGTGGGCTTCGCCGATATTTCCGCTGATGTGCGCGCCGCAGGCGTTAAAGTAACGCAGCGACACAAAGCGCAGTCCGTGGGCTACGTTAGTCCAGTAAAACATACGCTCCATCGCCTTTTTGGTCTCGCCGTAGCAGTTTGTGGGATTAGAAGGGTCGGTCTCCAAAATCGGGGTATGCTGCGGCTCGCCGTAGGTAGCCGCCGTGGATGAAAACACAACCTTGTCAACGCCGTGAGCTACAAGCGATTCGAGCAGCACCTTTGTACCGCAGAGGTTATTGTCGTAGTATTTAAGCGGATTTACCATGCTTTCGCCTACAAGTGAGTTTGCGGCAAAATGGATAACCGCGTCAATGTCCGCTTCTTTGTCGAGCACGCTGTCAATCTCGGCACGGTTTCTGAGGTCGCCCTTATAAAACACCGCCTGAGGATGCACCGCCTCGATGTGTCCTGTTTCGAGGTTGTCAAAAATAACCACCTCGTTGCCTTCCTCTATCAATTGATATACCGTATGCGAGCCGATGTATCCGGCGCCGCCCAATACAAGAACTTTCATTGTACTTCTCCTTTCACGGTTATGGTAAAGTCAACGGTAACGCTTTCGCAGCCGTCGGCGCTCATTGTAACAAAAGCCTTTCCCGGCTTGCGTTTGGTGCGGACATAAAAGCCGCCCATACCGGCGCGTAAAATAACCGGAGCTTCGCCGATAATCTCAATATCTCCGCCGGTCTTAACATCGAGCGCTCCGAAGTAATACGGCAGTGGATTGCCGTTTTGGTCGGTCATGCTGACGCGCACAGCCGCTGCGTCGTAGGTGCTGTCCTCTGTAAGATTGGTGTGATCCACCTTGGCGGTGAGCACGCGCTTTTCAAAGGGAGCAACTTTCAGTTCCTTTACAAGCTTGCCGTCCCTGTACGCCTCAAAGCGGAAAACAATGCTTTTATCGCCCCAATTGCCTATGTACTTGCCGTACAGACGGTAGGCGGAGTCTGCGTCCATACCGTATTTCTGCATAAGGTACGCCATTTTTTGCATTGATTCCTCGGAAAGATGATTCATACCGAAGCGCGAGCTTTCGTTGAGAATATCCTTAACGTACTGCGCCTGCTCGGGCGTAAAATCCTCATTGTCAGCGATTTGCGAGCCTATGTAATCGGTAATCTCAACAGGCGGATGCGCAAGGTGCGGAAAGTCCTTGTTTTCGCACTTGTACTCGTGAATAAAGCTGTCGTTTTTATAAAAACGGACGCTGTCCGCGTTGGTAATAATATAAACCCTGCCGCGGTTGGTCGCGGGATGGTCGCCTATATCCATAGACGAGCTGAGTTTTAATATAGGCTCATCGCTTTGCTGAACGGCATACAGGTACGCCGCGGTTTTGGGATTGCGGAACATATCGCAAACGCCGTGATAACAAATGCGGTCGCCCGAGCCAAACTCCTTGTGGGTGTTGTAGTCGGACATACACCAGCCAAAGGAGCCTGCGATATCGTCATAGGATGCGACCGAATCGAGAACACGCGCGTGGCGCAGCATATGCTCTAAGCGGTGTTCCTCGTCGTCAAACGCCTTTGTGGAATACATATGTCCGCCGTACTCCGAAATAAAGTACGCCTTATCTATATCTGAGGTGACAGCCTCCTTAGGCTCACAGCCGGGCTGCTCGCCGTCGTGTACAAAATCATTGTAGGTGTAAACGTCCTCTAAAAGCTCGCTGTTTTTATGGCAGCGAACGCCCCCGGTGGCACGGGTCGGGTCGAGAGCGCGAGCCGCGGCGTTTGTGCGTACGTAAAAATCGTGGTCGTCCTGACTTTCATTGATACGGACGCCCCAAAGAATTATTGACGGGTGGTTGCGGTACTCGCGAACCATCTCTTTGACCGATTCAACCGCGACATCCTTCCACTCGTCATCGCCGAGATTCTGCCAGCCCGGCAGTTCGGTAAACACGGGCATTCCGAGCTCGTCACAGCGCTCGATAAAATGGTACGACTGCGGATAATGCGAGGTGCGGACCGCGTTGCAGCCGAGCTCGTATTTTAATATGTCCGCGTCCATTCTCTGCATTGAGCGCGGCATTGCGTAGCCCGCGAAGGGATAGCTTTGGTGGCGGTTGAGTCCGCGCAGCTTAAACTTTTCGCCGTTGAGGTAAAAGCCGTCTTTTTTAAATTCCGCCGTGCGGAAGCCTATTGTTCGGCTGATTGAATCTATGACCTCTCCGCCGCTTATCAATTCGGCAGACAGCTCATAAAGCGCAGGGTTGCCGGGACTCCAAAGCTTAACGCCGGGCGCTTTTAACGTAACCTCGTGCTGTACAGGCACGGTGGTTTCACTTATAATTTCTCCGTTTTTATCGCGGAGCACAAGATTAAGCTTGTCCGCGTCTCCGGTTATATCAAGCTCGCAGTCAACACTTCCGTTTACCACGCCGCCCGATATCTCAAACACAGGCTTTGCAAAGAGGTCGGCAATATAGCTGTTCTCACGGTATTCAAGCTCGACCTCGCGGTAAAGTCCGCCGTAGGTCAGGTAATCAATCACCTTGCCGAAGGGCGGAAAGTTCAGGCTTTCGCGGGTGTCAAGCTCCACCGTCAACAGAGGCGAGGGATTGTCTGTAACCAGTTCAAGCTCAAACGCGGTATAGCCGCTTTTATGCTCACCGATTAGCTTACCGTCAAGGTAAACCCTTGCGTAATGCGCCGCCGCGCCGAAGCGTACAAACGCTCTGCGGTTTTTACGCTCTGATAAATCCAGCCGTTTGCGGTAGCCGCAAACCATCTGGTAAATATGCTCATCAAAATAATCATAGGGGGTAATTTTGCAGGTGTGCGGCAGGCGCACGGATTCCGCCTCTCCCCTGCCGCTTAAAAATTTATCCGTCCATTCGGGCATGAATTCCCAGTCATTATTGATGGGTATTGTCTGTCTCATAATAACCTCGTTTATTTTTCACACAGCAGCCATAAAAAGCCGTAAGGCTGTAAAACCGCCGACAAGCCGCGCACGGCTTTTCCGCTTATCAGGTCGGTTGCTGTAAGTATTTCATCAAAAAAGGCGTTCTGCTTTGTGCCGCTGAAATTAAAAAACGCGTAGAGCTTTTGATTTCCATACTCGCGGCGAATACCCAGCACCTGATTGCTGCCGCTGTCTGTCACATTAAACTCCGCCGCCGCGATAAACACCGGATATTTACGGCGGATTTGTTCAAGCTTTGTGACGGCGCTGTAGAGTATGTTCTCCGTAGTATTTTTGGTTTTTCGTTTTTCGACCTTTTTCCAGTCAAGCTTACCGCGGTGAAGATAGCGGCTGTCCGCCTGCTTATCGGCGTCATCGTGGTAGGTGTAGTCGTTTAATTGTCCGATTTCGTCTCCGCTGTAAATTACGGGAATACCGCTTTGCGCCAGCATATACGCGTGGAGCATAATGTCACAATCGAGAGCTGTTTTCAGAGCTCTTTTACCGCCCGATTCAAGCGCGGTTTCCACACCGCATAGGCTTGCGGTAGTGCCGCACAGGCGTGCGTCTCCGAGGCGTTCGTCGTCGTTATAAAGCTCGCCTCGTGACGGACTGCCCTCGAATTTCCCGGTGAAATAATCGTTCAGGAACTTTTTGTGCGGAATCTCGCTCATTCCGAAGGACAGCAGATAATCATAATCAAGTCCCCAGCCGATGTCGTCATGACACCTCAGATAATTCAAAAATACATAGTCCTTTGAAAGAGCGGCAAGCTGACCTGTCTGGTGCTTGAGCAGACGGACGTCCTTTGTCGCCACGGTATGCCACATACTCGCCATGGTGGTGACGTTATAAAGCATATGACACTCGGGCTTTTCGGGCGTGCCGAAGTACGGAGCGACCTTGGACGGCTCCATTACTACCTCGCCCAAAAGCAGTACCGACGGACAGACAACTTCGGTAATTATACGCATCATACGCACAAGCTTGTGAACCGTCGGAAGGTTACGGCAGGAGGTGCCGAGCTCCTTCCAGATATACGGCACGGCGTCAAGGCGGATAATATCAATGCCGTGGTTGGCGATTGACAGCATATTGCATACCATATCGTTAAACACAACGCAGTTGCCGAAGTTCAAATCCCACTGGTAGGGATAAAATGTCGTCATAACAATATCGCCGTTGTCAAGCTTTGTAAAGTTGCCCGGGGCTGTTGTCGGGAACACCTGCGGCACGGTTTTCTCAAATTCGTTGGGAATCTCCCAATTATCAAAGAAAAAGTAACGCTTGCGCATCTCCTCATCGCCGGCGCGAGCCGCCCTTGCCCACTCGTGCTCCTCGCTTGTGTGGTTCATAACAAAGTCAAGGCAAACGCTTATATCATTTTCGTGACAAGCGGCGGTCAGTGCCTCTAAATCGTCAACTGTGCCGAGCTCCGGCTGCACGCTGCGAAAATCCGAAACCGCGTAGCCGCCGTCGCTCTTGTCCTTGGGGCTTTTAAGCAGCGGCATAAGATGAAGGTAATTAACGCCGCTCTCCTTAATATAATCAATTTTTTTGCGCACGCCCTTTAAGTCGCCGGCAAAATTATCAACGTACATCATCATGCCGACCAAATCGTTGGTGCTGTACCAAAACGGCGTGCTCTCGCGCTTTCGGTCAAGCGCCTTCAGCGAAGAATTTCTCTCCACGTAGTATTCGTACATGGCGTTTACCAGCCAGTGAAACGCCTGCATATCGTTATTGTAAACCTCGCAGTACAGCCATTTGAACTCATCAAAATGCTTTGCGAAACGGTCTGCGAATTCTTTTTTCCAAACGTCGGTGGTATTCATAGGCGGTCTCCTGTCAGTTTATTTCCTCAAGCGTGGGCATTGCTGGAATCGCGCCGCTGCGTGATGCGGTAAGCGCTGCGGCTTTATTTGAAAACTCAACCAAGCTTTTTATTTCTTCCTCGTCAAGCTGCGAAGGGCTGTATTTTCCAAGCCTTGCCATAGCGCTTAAAAACGCTCCGAAAAAGGTGTCTCCGGCGCCGTTTGTATCGGCGACCTTGACCTTAACGCCGTCGCAGTGCCCGGTGACGTCTCCAAAACGGTAATACGCGCCTTTCGCGCCTAAGGTCAGCAAAATCAGCGGAATGTCGTAAGCCTCGGCAAGCCGCCTTGTGCCTGCCCCGCAGTCGTCCGTTCCCGTTAGGAGCGGCAGCTCCTCGTCGGATATTTTCAGAATATCTACCATTTCGAGAGGCTCTTTCATCTTTTGCACAGCTGTCGCTTCGTTCTCCCAAAGACTCGCGCGGTAGTTTGGATCGTATGTAACCGCCGCTCCGTAATTCTTTGCGCGGCGAGCCGCCGAAAGAGTCGCTCCGCGCGAGGGCTCGTCCGTCAGGCTGACTGAGCCGAAGTGCAGAACACGGGTGTTCCTAAGCATATTATCGTCGATTTCGTCCTCTGAAAGGAGAGTATCGGCAAAGCCCTTGCGGTAAAACGCAAAGCTGCGCTCTCCGCTTTCCTGCAAAGAAACGACCGCGAGCGTGGTGTTGGCGGTATCGCTTATAACCATGCCGTCGGCGTTTACGCCGTTTTGACGTACCGTGTCAAGCAAAAGCCTGCCGAACGCGTCGTTGCCCACCTTGCCGATAAAGGCGGTTTTTGCTCCGAGCTTTGCCGCCGCGACCGCCACGTTTGCCGGAGCGCCGCCGGGAAAAGCCGTATACTGCGGAATTCCCTGCGCGGAAACTCCCGTCTGTGTTAAGTCTATCAACATTTCGCCTATGGTTAATAAATCAAGCATACTGACCTCCCGGAATTTATCTATTTATTTAATCGTTTTTGGATTCTATTATTCGTATAACACAGGCAGGGTTTCCGACAGCCAAAACGTTGCCGGGAATATCCTTTGTGACAACGCTCCCTGCTCCATTTTCTCATACTCCGTCATATAAGTTTTATTCTTTAATAGTTTTAATGAATCGTCCGAACGCCGCCTGTCCGCCCTCATCGCGTTTGAACACGCCTGCGTCGCAGAGCACCTGCTCAAACACCGCGCCTACCTCGGCGTGAATTATATCCATAGCGTTGTCCGCGTTAAATTCGGGATGATTTTTAAGCAGCTCCTCCGCCCACTGAGCGTGTGACTGCGTTAAGGGGTCGCCGTCCAGGGGCTTTCCGCTTATCAGCGCCTGTCTGACCGTCTCGAGCTCATTTGCCAAACGCGCAGGCAGTACAGCAAGACCCATAACCTCTATCAAGCCGATATTTTCCTTTTTGATGTGGTGCAGGCTTGGGTTCGGATGGTAAAGTCCAAGAGGTCTGTCCTCGGTGGTTAGATTGTTGCGCAAAACCAAATCGCACTCGAATTCGCCGCCGTTCATACGCGCAATCGGTGTTACGGTATTGTGCGGCGTGCCGTCCGTTTCGGCAAAAATAAGCGCCGACTCGTCGGTATAACCGCGCCAGTGCTTTAGAACATACGCGCAGGCTGAAACAAGCTGACCGCGATCCGCGCTCCTGAGACGGATAACGGACATCGGCCATTTTACCGTGGCGCAGTGAACCGCAGGGTAAGCCTTCAGCTCAAACTCCTTTTCTTCCTCAGCGGTTGCCATTGCGAAGGTATAATTGCCGCCCTGAAAATGCTCGTGACTCAGAATTGAGCCGCCGACAATCGGCAAATCGGCATTTGAGCCGACAAAATAATGCGGAAACTGCGAAACAAAGTCGAACAGCTTGTCAAACACCTCGGCATCAATTACCATGGGAATATGCTTTTCGTTAAACACAATGCAGTGCTCGTTGTAGTAGCCGTAGGGCGAGTACTGCAAATACCACGGCTCGCCGTGAATTTCAAGCGGAATCGGGCGCAGGTTTTGACGTGCCGGGTGGTTTTGATTACCGGCAAAGCCCATATTTTCCGCACAGAGCTGGCATTTGGGATATGCGGTCGATTTACTCGCGCGAGCCTTTGCGATATCGCGCGGATCTTTTTCGGGCTTAGAGCGGTTAATTGTTATATCGAGCACGCCGTATCTGGATTTGCTTTTCCATTTCATATCCTTGGCGATACGTCCGGCACGTACATAGTTGGTCTTTTGACTGATATCGTAATACCGGTCGGTAGCCTCTTTCGGCGATTTTTCGTAAGCGGTATGAAAATCACGGATAATCTCGCGCGGCAAGGGCGTAACTATACCCATAAGCAGAGTGTCGAACAAATCGCGGTTTGCGGTGGTGTCCTCGATAACGCCGTTTTCACAGGCGTAATCAATCAGCGGCTGCAGCAGCTCGTCAACGGATTCGCCGTTGTTTTGGACGGTTTCGTCCTGCCAGTCATAAACGTGCAGCGCGTCCATAAGCTGATTGCGAATAACCAGCTCGTCAACCTTTTCGATAAGATTATTGTCAATAGAGTACTTAATCAGTTTTTGAATATTTGCGTAAATCATAATGCACTCCTATGCTTTTATTTCAACGCCGCCGACAGGGCGGATACGCAGCACATAACAGCTGCCTGCTCCGAACAGCGCGTTCATTCTGCGGACGTATTCTTCTGTTTTGAACAACGGCACAAACGCCTGGATTGTACCGGCAAAGCCGCCGCCGTGTACACGAACCGCGGCGTCATCGCCCAAAATAAGATGGCTCATCATTATTCCCAGCGAGATTCCCTGTTCGGTGGGCTTTGCATTGGAATAATGGTTCTGCAAAAGGTTGGCTGACGACGCTGCCGAACGGCGGTAAATATCAAAGAAAGCGTCTATATCGCCGTTTTCGAGAGCCTCAGCCTCGTCAATCGCGCGGCGGTTTTCCTTAAAGTAGTGTACCGCGCGCATAATGGCGCGGTCGTTGCACTTACCGCGCAGAGCGGGTACGGAGCGTAGGAACAAAAGCTCGTCCACCTCGCGCAGATACTCCTTGCCGAACTGACGGGCGACCGACCTCATCTCGTTGGGAACGGCAACATAGTCCTCGGTCAAATCGGAGTGACTGCCCTTGGTGTCGGTTATGCAGAGGTTATAGCCTGCCTTTTCAAAATCAAAGCTGTATTTTTCAACATACGGCTTTTCGGTATCGAGAAAATCAATAAACACAAAGCCGCCGTAGGCGCAGACCGTCTGGTCGAGCAGGCCGCTGCCCTTTCCGAAATATACGTTTTCGGCGTACTGGCCGGTTTTGGCGATTTCTGCCTCATCGGCGCTGCTGTCATTGTATTTAATATTGATTATAGTTCCGACAAGCGTTTCAAACGCGGCTGACGAAGAAAGTCCGCTGCCGCTGAGAACATCGGAGGTTGAGTACGCGTCAAAGCCCCCGACGTTAACGCCCGCCGAGGCAAAACGCGCGGCTATTCCGCGGATAATCGCGGCGGAAGTGCCCTTTTCCTCATCATTAATTGAGAGGTCGTTCAAATCAACCTCAATTCTTCCGTGCCCTTCCGATTCCATACAGATTTTCGGCTCGTCGTGAAAGGCAACAACCGCGATAACGTCAAGATTAACCGCAGCCGCCAGAGCGCAGCCGTGCTGGTGGTCGGTATGGTTTCCGCCGATTTCGGTTCTGCCGGGAGCGGAAAAGATACGGATATCACCGTGCTGAGGGAACAGCTGAGAAAAGCGTTCTACAGCGTGAATATACCTTCTCTGCTGGCTTTCAATTGCCGTAGGAGAATCGCCGTACAGTATTTTTAACGCGTAGTCGGCTTTTCCGCCGCGCAGAGCGTCAATAAACGTTTGTATTTTCATTTTTAACACCTCACATATCGAGCATTTTCATTTCTTCCAGTATTTCTTCTTCCGTTTTACCGCTTTCGCCGAGCTCTTCACGGCGCGCGGCGTAATAAGCCTTTTCCTCGGGAGTACCGGGCATAATTTTTTTACCGTCCTCGGTGAGAATAAATTCGCCGTCATCATCAACCAGAGGAAGATATTTGTTGTAGTCTTTTATCAGCAGCCGCGCGGTAAGCATGGTAATCGCTCCGAAGCCGAAGAAAAACCAGCAAAACGCGTAAAGCGGCATAAGCTGCGGATCACTGTAGGTCAAATACAGCGGAAAAATATGAAAGAACAAATTTACGGGTATCCACCACGGCTTGTGGAACGCAAAGTATATAGCGTTTCGGATATGGGCGGTAATTTTGCCCTCAAACGCCGCGATGGAAGGAAATGTATAAATCAGTATCATTGTTTTAATCAGACCCAGCGCGTACAGACCGTATTGAAAGTAGCTGATCGGAGCGCCCGCGTTGAGGCAGATTCGCACGTCGAAATAGCCGAATATCATCAGAGCCGCGTAGATTATCCACACGACCGTAGCCTGCAAAAATGACGTTTTAAAGCCAAGCCAAAACTGCTTGAACGGATTTGTTACTCCGCCGGAGCGCATGGTTTTGAACATAACGCGGTAGAGAGCGGCATACGACGCTCCTATCGTTACAACAGGCAGGCTGAACAGCACGAACATAAGATTTGCGCAGATGATTATTCCGATTTTTGTCATTAACCTTCCGAAGGGACTTTCGTTGCTCATAAAAGAATTGATAAAATTATGCATAGCTTACTTACCCTCCAAAATAAAGCGGAGAAAATCCTCTACTTCCTTGATGTTTTTACTGTGAGCACCTATTCCAAGGGCGCAATCGCCTGAGTAAACCTTGTACTTTGAAATCAAAAGGCTGTCGCTTACGTCAATTCCCACCGGAATCGGAGCTTTATGCTCCTCGTCGTCCGTCGGAGTGTAGTATATAAAACGGTCGGAATACTTTGCCTTCAGCGAGGCGCACGCCTCGTCATTCAGGTCAAAGAGTCTGCCGCTCTGACCGAGCGCCGCGAGCGAATCCTTTGACATGGTTATCGCGTCAATCTCGCCGGCGTCAGCCAAGCTTACAAAGGCGTTGTAGTAGGCGTTGCCCCGGGCTTGGTTTTGAAGATAATCAAAGTAGCTTTCGGCGTTGAACTCCACCTTTTTCTGCTTTAGGTCGTAGCCCGCGTACTCAGTAAAATCCTTCCAGATTTCCGAGCCCGTACCTGCCCTTGCGGTGGTGTTCGCAAAGGTCACGGTCAGCCAGTTGTCCGGGATATTTGTGGTTATGCGGACAACCAAAAACGTTCCGAGACCGATAACCAAAAGCACGGCGATAATCGGTATTTTGAAATACATCCAAATATAGCGTATTTTTTCCTTAAAGGGCAGAGCTTTTATCTTTGCCCTTTCCTCTGACCATACAATTCTGTTTGGGTTGTTTTTTTCTCTCAGCATTTTATTTAACCCGTATTATATCAAGCTGTTTTGCAGGATAATCTCCCGTTAATCTCTTAAATGTGTAGCCGCCGGACATCAGCGCCGCGCCGCGGCACTCGAACTCTCCGTCAACGGAATATACCGCCTCGGGCAGCAAGCCCTTTAGCTTTACATGAACCGGAGCTGAATTTGCGAGCGGATTTGTAACTACTATATTGAGCACAGCGCGGCTTTTGTCGTCGCTTACATACTGCCATGCCATATAGTGCGAGGCGTCGCTCATTATGCTTAAGCGGTAAAGCTTTCCGCCGTGAATAACCGGCTCTAATTTCTTATAGCGCTCAACCTGCTGTTTAATCTCGGCACAGTCCTCGGCCGACAGCTTAGTGAGGTCGAGCTCGTAGCCGAACGTTCCCGACATCGCGACAACGCCGCGTGTGTTTACCGGGGTTTTTCTGCCTGTCTGATGGTTGGGCGACGCGCTCACGTGCGCGCCCACGGTGCAGGCAGGATAGCCGAAGGATGTGCCGTACTGAATTGTCAGGCGCGAGATCGGGTCGGTATTGTCCGAGCACCAAATCTGCGGCGAATAAGCGAGCATTCCCGCGTCAAAGCGTCCGCCGCCGCCCGCGCAGCCCTCAAAGAGCACATTCGGGAATTTGCGCGTCAGACGGTCATAAAGGCGGTAAAGGCTGAGGTAGTAACGGTGCTGAACCTCGCCCTGGCGCGATGACGGAACGGAATGTGAGAACACGTCCGAAATAGGACGGTTAAAGTCCCATTTAATATAGTTAATGTTATAATTTTCGAGAAGATTTGAAATTTTGTCAAAGAGGTAATCGTGAACCTCCTTACGCGATAAGTCGAGCACAAGCTGGTTTCGCGCCATCATTGGTGCGCGGTTAGGCGCGGTCATAGCCCAGTCGGGATGAGCACGGTAAAGGTCGGAATCCTCGCTTACCATTTCCGGCTCGATCCAAAGTCCGAACTTCAAGCCGAGAGCGTTGATTTTATCAATCAAGCCGTCAAGCCCGTCCGGCAGCTTTTCGGTATCGGGAACCCAGTCGCCCAAGCCGGCGTTGTCGTCGTTGCGGTTTTTAAACCAGCCGTCGTCGAGCACAAACATCTCTATGCCCAGTTCCTTTGCCTTTTCGGCTATGGAAAGCACTCTTTCCTCTGTGATGTCAAAGTAGGTTGCCTCCCAGTTATTGATAAGCACCGGGCGGTGTTTAAGCTTATATTCGCTGCGGACAACATTGTTGCGGATAACCCTGTGGTAATTGTGCGACAGCCGCGTTAAACCCTGCGCGCAGGTTAGGATCACCTCAGGGGTATAGAAGGTATCGCCCGGGGTAAGCTCCCAGCGGAAACGGTCATCGTTAATACCGGTAATTACGCGGACGTTGTCAAACTGGTCGCGCTCCACCTCGGTTTTGTGGTTTCCGGAGTACATAAGCATCAAGCCGTAGCAAACGCCCTCGTCCTCGTTGGCGTCACGGTCGCAGATAACGACAAACGGATTGTGCTGATGGCTTGACATTCCCCTGCCCGAGCTGAGGGTATGAACGCCGTGGAACAGCGGTACGCGCTCAGGCTGACGCTCCATACAGTGTCTGCCGTGGAAGTGCAGCATATCCCATTTTCCGAACGGAAGCTCAAGGCACATCGAGGACGCCTTGCGCAGCCACATAGGCTCTGTGCCGGCGTTGACAATCGCGGCGGCGCGGGTGATGATATCAAGCTCTTCAAACACGCCGTAATACAGCTTGACCTCGGCGTTAACGGCAAAATCCTTTAGCGTAATAATCAGCGTATGCACGGTTTCGCCGTTATCATAGACCGAGGGCAACCCGGGGATTTCATACTTGCCCTCGACAATTTCGTGAGAGACATAGCGGAACTCGGCACAGCGGCTGCCGTCCGCGAACGAGGCGCGAAAGCTTGTAATACGGTAATCGCCTACGCCGAAGGAGGTGAACTCCTGCGCCATGCTGTCGAGCGAATAGTCGCGGTTGTTTCGCATATCATAGGGATTGCCCGAAAAGCCGTGGTCATAGGTTCTGAACGGGTAGGACATATCGCTCTGTCCGGTTTTTTCTCCGTAATACAAATGCTGCAAATAACCCAAGCCGTCCACCTTCATTTGATAACAGGTGCCGGCGGTTTCCAAAATAAACTGTTTAGTACTTTCGTTATACCGGATACTCATTTTCATTCTCCTTTATGCTCGGATTGCTGTTGATGTCTGTACTCTCTCGGACTGATGCCGTAATATGATTTAAATATCTTTGAAAAGGTCAGCGGATTATCATATCCGACGTTGCGCGCGATTTCCTGAATCGGGTTGCCGGTCTCCGCCAGCAGCTTGCAGGCGCGGCGCAAACGGCATTGCAGCAAAAACTCCTGCGGCGAAACACCGGTTTTTTTCTTAAATATAGTGGTAAAGTAGCTGCGGTGAATTCCGATATTCTTCGCGACGGCGGAAATAGTCGCCGTGGCGTAATTGGTGCGGATAAAGTTTACCGCGTACTACACATAGCTGTCCGCCTGATAGTCGCGTGATTTGTGAATCTTTTTTCCGGATTCAATATAGGATTCAATCGCAAGCCCGATAAATTCGAGCAGCCTGCCGGTATTATAATATACCGCCGAGGTCTTTAGCTCAGCATTATTGAGCAGGCGCTGAACCAGCGAATAAAAGCGCTGCTGGTCAATATTACATTCAAGAACGTTAACATTCTCGAAAAATCCGGCTTTCTCAATACTTTCCTTGGCGATGTTTCCGTCAAAGGCCATCCAGCAATACGTCCACGGATCCTCGCTGTCGGCTCTGTACCACGAATCCTCGCCGGGCTTGGTAACGAACATCTGCCCAAAGTGCAGCTTTTGCTCAACTCCGCTTACGCAGAGCGTGCCCTTGCCCTCCAGAATAATGTGCAGATGATAGCCCGGACGCCCCTCGGTGTAAAAGCAATAATCCGGCATACAGCGCTCCAATCCGCAAAGCTTTAAATAGATGTCGTCGGTGACGCGTTTTGAGTACACCAAGCACCTGCAATCGGGGGTTTCATACATTTCAGTCGGTTCAGCGGTAATATTATCTTTTACCATCAGGCTCACCTCCGTGAAAATCGTTCTTAACACTTATTAAAATCTGTTTATTTAATCATCTAACAGATTTTAATAAATATCAATCTTTTTGACAAATTTTGATTTTAAAAAATTATAAAAAGCCGGAGATATCTTACGATACCTCCGGCACATCGGTTAAATTTAGGATTTTCATCCCGCACTGATAAATTGTGCTTACAGTTTTCCGCCCGAGGTTGCTATACCTTCAACAAATTGTTTTTGGAAAATAACATAGATGATAATCATCGGTACAACAGCCAAAACGGCCGCGGCCATCATGGTGGGATAGTTGCTGCTGAACTGTCCCTGCATTTTTGCCAAGCCTGCGGAGAGAGTGGTAGTCTCCGCCTTGGTGCAAACGATCATCGGCCACATAAGGTCCTTAAACGCGAACAACGCGGTAAAGATACCGAGCGATACCATCGACGAACGTGTCAGGGGCATCATAATGCGCAAAAAGCGCTGACCGATATTACAGCCGTCAATATCCGCGGCTTCTTCCAAATCCTTCGGCAAGCCCTCGTAGCCTGTTTTAAGCAGGTATGTACCGAACGCGGTGACAATACCGGGGAATACCAAACCTGTGACGGTGTTGAGCAATCCGAGACTGCTGACCATCAAATACTGCGGAATGATGAAAATCTGCGCGGGAATCATCATCTGCACTAAAACCAGCGCGAAGAAGAAGTTCTTTAACGGGAACTTCAGTCTTCCGAACGCGTAGCCCGCCATTGTCGCGGTTAAGCAGGCGCAGATTACGCGGAATAAAATCATTAATAATGTGTTTTTGTACAACAGTACAAAGTTGTAGCTCTGCCAAACCTCTCCGAAGTTCTCCCAGTGCCAGCCGTGCTCCGGGAAGATGTAGAACGGGTCAACGGAGATAGCCTCCTGATTGGTTTTCAGCGCTGTCAAAATCATCCAGACGAACGGAACGAGCATGATAAACGCCATGATGATCAGCACGACATACATTACAGTCTTGCCGGCAATGTTTCTTGCGCGAGCACTTTGCATAACTCAGCTCCCCTTTCTTACGGATGATAAACAAGCTTCTTCTCCGCACGCTGCATAATAAAGGTTACAATCATAATGAAGATAACCAGGAAAACAACGATGGTAGCGCCGTAGCCCTTGTCGCCGTTTGTGAACGCGTAGGAGTAGAAGAGATATACGATTGACTGTGTGTTTTCAAGCGCGAGGTTTGTTTTATCCATAACCATAAACATCAAGTCGAATATGGTAAGCGCACCGATTACACGGGTCTGTACAATAAAGAAGGTTGTCGGAGACAACAGCGGAACGGTGATGTGGAAAAACTGGCGGATGCCTGTAGCGCCGTCAATTTCAGCCGCCTCGTAGTAGTCGCCGGGGATTTCCTGCAAGCCGGAAATAAACAGTACCATATTGTAGCCG
>JBGUOX010000051.1:0-9429 GCA_045129995.1 Ruminococcus sp.
AACCGAGATCCAGAGAGGTCAGGTTCTTGCAAAGCCCGGCACCATTCATCCCCACACCAAGTTCCGCGGCCAGGTTTACGTACTGACCAAGGACGAGGGTGGCCGTCATACTCCTTTCTTCAACAACTATCGTCCCCAGTTCTATTTCAGAACCACTGACGTAACCGGTACCATCTCCCTGCCCGAGGGCGTTGAGATGTGCATGCCCGGCGATAACGTTGAAATGGACGTTGAGCTGATCACTCCTATCGCTATCGAAGTTGGTCTGCGTTTCGCTATCCGTGAAGGCGGCAGAACCGTTGGTTCCGGCGCTGTAATCGCAATCAACGAGTAATTCTTTCATAAGATCACACGGCTTCTGCCAACAGGCAGAAGCCGTTTTTCTGTAGGAAGCTTTCCGCAGGTTGAAGCTTTTTGATGCTATCGGTTAGCATATGGCAACTTGATTAAGAAAATTTAAAAATCCTCTTTACTCAGCGACAGTTATTTGGTAAAATAGTATTAATCAAATAATTTCGCAAATAATCGGGAAAGAAGGTAACCGTATGGCTAATTTAAAAAGAAAAGTTGTGCTGGTAGGAACCGGAATGGTCGGAATGAGCTTTGCTTACGCGGCGCTGAACCAGAGCATCTGCGACGAGCTGATCCTTATTGACCTCAACGAGGTGCGAGCGCGCGGCGAGGCAATGGATCTTAACCACGGCTTGGCGTTTTCCAATTCCAGTATGCAGATCAAATACGGCGCATACTCCGACTGCAGTGACGCGGACATCGTTGTCATTTGCGCCGGCGTCAACCAAAAAGAGGGCGAAACACGGCTCCAGCTGCTCCAGCGCAATTACAAGGTGTTTGAGTCCATCGTACCGCGCGTAGTATCGTCGGGTTTTGAAGGCATCTTCCTGGTTGCCACCAATCCTGTTGACATTATGACGCGTATAACCTACGAGCTTTCCGGCTTCAACGCGGCAAAGGTTATGGGTACCGGTACCACGCTCGACACCGCGCGCCTGCGCTATTTGCTGGGCAACTACTTCGAGGTCGATCCGCGCCATATGCACGCATATGTCGTCGGCGAACACGGCGACAGCGAATTTGTTCCGTGGAGCCAGGCTATGATGTCTGTTAAGCCGGTTTATGACGTCATTCAATCCGATATGCAGCGCTATAAATTTGAGGATCTCGACCAAATCGCCGATGAGGTGCGCAATGCCGCTTATCAGATCATCAAGGCAAAGGGCAGCACCTACTACGGCATCGGAATGGCGATCTGCCGCATTGTACGCGCGATCTTCCACAACGAAAACAGCGTGTTCACAACCTCCGTGCGTCTGCGCGGCGAGTATGGGCTGAAAAAAGAAGTGTTCATCGGTCATCCATGCATCATCAACAGCGGCGGTGCAAACCGCGTGCTCGAAATGAATATGACCAACGCCGAGATCGAAATGTTCAAAAAGTCCTATGAGATCCTCGACGAAAGCTTTTGCTCGATCGAATGCTGATTTGATATATGGTTCATAATATATATTAATGCGTAATTGGTGTGGCGCGGTGGATTTCGCGCCACACTTATCAATTGTAAACTGAAAAAGGGGTGTTCTATGCCTGTTTATCGAATCGCAGGACTGAATATTGCCATGGAGCCGAAGTATAATGAAACCATCGACCGGCTTCAGCCGTATCTTTCCGACGGCGGAGAAGTTGACTTTTCTGTAACTGTTGACGCGGAGGATTTTGCCGCGTTTTCGGCTCAGTCGCCTTTTTTGGATCGTCCCGACCTCGATGAAGGTCCCTATCTGTATACAAAGATTTGCCGCAGGATCCTGTCGGAGTACGACGGATTTTTCTTCCATTCCAGCGCGCTGGAAATGGACGGCGAAGGCTATCTTTTTTCGGCGCTGAGCGGCACCGGAAAATCTACTCATACGCGCAACTGGCGCAGACATTTTGGCGACCGCGTTACGATGATCAACGACGACAAGCCGATCATCCGCAAAATAGACGGCAAATTCTATGTCTGCGGCACGCCTTGGATGGGAAAATCCGACATTGGCTGCAACAAAACCGCGCCTGTAAAGGCGGTGTTCATCCTGCAGCGCGGCGACGAGAACCGCGCCGAACGCGTAAGCCCCGGCGTGGTGTTCAAGCAGCTGCTCGAAGCGACGCTGCTTCCTAAAACCCGTGACAATATGCAGAAGCTGCTCACCCTGTTCAACGATCTGTTTTCGCAGGTGCCGCTTTTTTTGCTGACCTGCACCAAGGACGAGGAAGCTGCGCAGGTCGCGTATGACGCGGCAAATCCATAACAACTGAAGGGATTTGGCTTGCGGATGATTTAGGAGGAGAATATGACTCTACCAAACGTAATAACCGTACAAAATATGCGCGAAAGCGACGCCGCGACGATCGCCAAAAGCGTGACCTCGGCGGAGCTTATGTACCGCGCGGCGATGGGTATTTTTCAGTCCGCGCAGTTTGCCGGCAAGGTGGCAATTGTCTGCGGCGGCGGAAACAACGGCGGCGACGGCTACGCGCTTGCGTGTATTTTGCTGGACAACGGCATCACACCGACCATATTCCGCGCTACAGACAGGTTTTCAAAGGACGGTCTGTTCTATTACCACACCGCAATGTCCAAGGGCGCCGAGGAAGCCCACCTCAGTATGCCGGCGCCTTTTACGGGATTTGACATTGTGGTGGACTGTCTGCTGGGCACCGGCTTTCGCGGTGAGATCAGCGGCAGTATGCAGCGCGCGGTCGAGGAAATCAACGCCTGCTCCGCGTTTGTAATAAGCGCCGACATCAACAGCGGCATAAACGGCGACACCGGCGAGGCTGCGGTCGCGGTCAATTCCGACCTGACCGTATCCATCGGCGCATACAAGGTCGGAATGTTTCTCGGAGACGCGCCGTATTTTATTGAAAAGCTCCGCAACGTGGACATCGGCATCGACATTTTGCGCAAGGAGTATTACCTGATCGACTACGAGCGTCTGTCGATGTTTGAGAGCTACAACGCCGTGGTGATGACTGCCGATGAGTTTTGCGAACGCTTCGACTACGGCGACGGTGCGTTCGACCTGCCCGACCGCGCCGCGCGGCTGAGCAACGAAACCGGCAAGATCGTCGTTGTAAAAACCGATCATTCCGCCGTTATCGCCGATATGCAGTATTTATATTTTTGCGCGGACTACATCGTTTGACACGGGCTTGCGCAAAAAAGATTAAAAAAAGAAGGTATATGGAATGAATTTTCTGCAAAGGATCGCTCAGTTTATGGCAGGCCGCTACGGTTTTGACTCGCTCAACGGCTTTATGCTTGCCCTTGCGCTGGCGGTCAATATTGCCAACTGGTTTGTTTGGCCGTTGGTTCCCACCCTGATCCTCTACGGCGTCGAGCTGATTTTGGTCGGCTTGGTCATCGCGCGCGCGCTGTCGCGCAACATAAATATGCGCGCGCTGGAAAACCGCCGTTTCCGGTCTGTTTACGATCCGGTAAAAAAGTGGATCTTGTTTCAGGTGAAAAAGTTTAAGGAGCGCAAGGACTATAAATATTTAAAGTGTCCGTTCTGCAAGGCGCAGCTGCGCGTGCGCAATCAAAAGGGAGAACACGGCGTTCGCTGTCCCAAATGCCGCGGCAATTTTAGGGTAAAAATCTGACAGCGCGGCAAGACTGAAAAAATCTTGACATTTTGCGCTTTTATGATATACTGTTAATGATAATCGAAGAAAGATTATTCTTTCGGAAAGGAGCCGAATATGGCGAACGAAGAAATCATGCAGGAAATGGACAACGAAGGCACCCTGATCACCCTGGAGGACGAAGAGGGCAACGAGGTTGAATTTGAGTTTCTGGACGTTGTTGAGTACGAGGGCGAGGAGTACATCGTTCTGATCGAAAACGACGAGGAAGCCGACGAGGTTGTCATCCTCAAAATCAATCCTATCGACGAGGAAACCGAGGAGTACACCAGCATCGAGGACGAAGAGCTTTTGGATAAGCTTTTTGAGATCTTCAAGAAAAAATACGAGGGCGACATCGACTTCGCATAAACCTGATCCGCGCTTACGGAGCAGCTTTGGCTGCTCCTGTTTTTTTGTTTTACGGAAAACCCTTCCGCGTCTGCGCTGATGAAAGCGCAGAAGGGAAATCCTGTCAAAGGAGCGCAAGAGATGTTGCGGCGCATTTTGCGGCGCCGCCGCTGCCGCGCGCGAAAAAAGTGTTGAAAATAGGGCTTGGATGTGTTACAATAAAATGAATAATCTCTTCAAAGGAGAATCAGTATGTACAAGATTGTGGAAAAACGGCCGCTGAGCCGCAACATCACCCTGATGCAGATAGAAGCGCCGCTGGTTGCAAAAAAAGCGCAGCCGGGTCAGTTCGTTATCCTTCGCGCCACCTCGGACGGCGAGCGCATCCCGCTGACCATTTCCGGCACAAACGCCGAGCGCGGCACGGTCTGCATTATTTTCCAGATCGTTGGAGCCACAACGCGTCAGCTCAACACGCTGGAGGAGGGCGACTGCCTGGCGGATTTTGCGGGACCTTTGGGTAAGGCTACCGAGCTGGACGGCTTGAAAAAGGTTTGCGTTGTCGGCGGCGGCGTAGGCTGCGCCATCGCCATGCCTATCGCCCAAAAGCTGCACGATATGGGCTGTGAGGTTCACTCCATTGTCGGTTTCCGCAATCATGAATTTGTGATTTTGGAGGACGAGTTCCGCGCTTGCTCCGACAAATATATCGTTATGACCGACGACGGCTCCTACGGCGAAAAGGGCGTTGTCACCGCGCCGCTTAAGGAGCTGATCGAATCCGGCGAGCAGTACGATATGGTCATCGCCATCGGACCGCTTCTTATGATGAAGTTCGTGGTGGAAACCACCCGTCCGTTCGAGATCCCAACCACCGTTTCAATGAACCCGATCATGATCGACGGCACCGGAATGTGCGGCGGCTGCCGCCTGACCGTCGGCGGCGAAACCAAGTTTGCCTGCGTGGACGGTCCCGACTTTGACGGCTTCAAGGTCGATTTTGACGAGGCGATGAAGCGCACCGCGATGTACCGCAAGTTTGAACGCCACGCCTATGAAGCCACCTGCAATCTGCTTAACAAGGAGGCGCATTAATATGCCGAATATGACTCCCAAGAAAACGGAAATGCCGACGCAGGATCCCAAGGTGCGCGCTCACAACTTTTTGGAGGTTTCTCAGGGCTATACCTCCGGAATGGCACAGGAGGAGGCGTCGCGCTGTCTCAACTGCAAGCACCGTCCGTGCGTGAACGGCTGTCCGGTGCAAATCCAAATCCCCGATTTTATCGCGCAGGTAGCCAAGGGCGACTACGCGGCTGCGTATGATATTATTTCCCGATCCAGCAATCTGCCTGCGGTATGCGGCAGGGTTTGTCCGCAGGAAAACCAGTGCGAAAAGTACTGCGTGCGCGGTATCAAGGGCGAACCGGTTGGCATCGGCAGGCTTGAACGCTTTGTTGCCGACTGGCACAACGCTCAGCCCGCGGCGAAAACAAAAAAGCCCGCGCCCAACGGTCACAAGGTCGCGGTCATAGGTTCGGGACCGTCCGGTCTGACCTGTGCCGGAGACCTCGCGAAAAAAGGCTACGACGTAACCGTTTTCGAAGCGCTTCATCTTGCCGGCGGCGTGCTGGTCTATGGCATCCCCGAATTTCGTCTGCCCAAGGACATTGTGCATAAGGAAGTGGACAACCTTAAGGCGCTGGGCGTGAAGATCGAAACAAATATGGTTATCGGCAAGGTGCTGTCCATTGACGAGCTGAAGGACGAATACGGCTTTGAGGCGGTATTCATCGGCTCCGGCGCAGGCTTGCCGAGGTTTATGAACATTCCGGGCGAAAACCTTTGCGGCGTTTATTCCGCCAACGAGTTCCTCACCCGCACTAACTTGATGAAGGCATACAAGCACAATGCCCTCACGCCCATTATGCACGCAAAGAAGGTCGTGGTAGTCGGCGGCGGCAACGTGGCGATGGACGCCGCAAGAAGCGCGCTTCGCATCGGCGCGGAAAAGGTTTATATTATGTACCGCCGCAGCGAGGAAGAGCTTCCGGCTCGCCGCGAGGAGGTGCATCACGCCAAGGAAGAGGGCGTGGAGTTTATGATGCTGACCAATCCCGTTGAGATCCTCGGCAATGACGAGGACTTTGTAAGGGCGGTCAAATGCCAAAAAATGACGCTGGGCGAGCCGGACGCAGGCGGCAGACGCCGTCCGGTCGTGGTGCCAGACAGCGAGTTTATGCTTGACGCGGACTGTGTGATCATGGCGATCGGCACTTCGCCCAATCCGCTTATCAAGTCCACCACCAAGGGACTTGAAACCCAAAAGTGGGGCGGTATCATCGTTGACGAAACCGGTGCGACCACGCGCGAAGGCGTTTTTGCCGGCGGCGACGCCGTCACCGGCGCGGCAACGGTAATCCTTGCAATGGGCGAGGGAAAAACCGCCGCGAAGGCAATTGACGAATACATTCAAAAAAGAGCGCTGTAAAGCGTTCTTTTTTTGTTTTATGAAGCAGACTTTTCGATCCTGCCGCTGACGAAGGGTAACATCGGAATGTTTTTTACGCGGCGGGCGGAAGCGTCGGCAGGTAGCGCTATTGTAATAAATAAATAGATTATTTTAATATAATGTTTATACATTATTGATAATTGAAAAAATAAAACAATATGGTATAATAAAGATGATAAAATTATTCTGGGAAGTTTGGACTTTTTGGATAATTTTAAGATGGAGTATTCAAATACAGAAGTTTTGAAGAAAGGAAGTTTTGAAATGCAAAGAAAAACCATCTCCCTTGTGCTGTGTTTTGCAACGCTGCTTTCAATGTTTGTTTTCGCCGTCCCTGTCGGCGCCGCAACCGTTGATTCCGCGCCCGCAGGACTCAGCAAGATAGAAAGCGCAGACGATTTCTCCTGGGACAACGTCAATATGTACTTTCTCCTTACCGACCGTTTTTACAACGGCAACACATCAAATGACCACTCCTACGGACGCGCGCTTGACGCAAACGGACAGCCGCTGAGCGGTTGGAACACCGCTCCGGGCACCTTCCACGGCGGCGACTTCGCAGGCTTGACTCAGAAGATCGAAGAGGGCTATTTTGACAAGCTCGGCGTCAACGCGCTTTGGATCTCCGCTCCCTATGAGCAGATCCACGGCTATGTAGATTCCGGCAACGGTCATTTTGCCCACTATTCCTATCACGGCTACTATGTTTTGGACTACACCGAAACCGACGCTAACTTCGGTACAAAGCAGGAGTTCAAAACGTTGGTGGACACCGCGCACGCGCACGGCATCCGCGTAGTTATGGACATCGTTATGAACCACGCCGGTTACAATAACATCCTCGATATGGAGGAGTTCAACTACGGTACCATCACCAACAGATCCGCTATCGACGCTTACAAATATAAGCTTAACAATGTTGATGGCTTCCACGATTACATCGACTACTCATCCTCCGCGTCCGACTGGGGACGCTGGTGGGGCGACGGCTGGGTACGCAGCGGTCTGCCCGGTTACCACGACGGTAGCGGCGGCGATGATCTGCATAAGTGTCTTGCAGGCTTGCCCGACTTCCGCACCGAGTCCACCGCGTCGGTTACCATTCCTACCTTCCTGAAGGAAAAATGGCAGAATGCCGGCACCTATAACTCAAAAATCGCGAAATACGGCACCAGCGGCACCGTTTCGGATTACCTCACCACATGGCTTGCCGAGTGGGTAGAAACCTACGGCGTAGACGGCTTCCGCTGTGACACCGCGAAGCACGTTGAGCTTTCCTCTTGGAAAAAGCTCAAGACCAAGTGCGTTGCGGCGCTCAACACCTGGAGACAAAACAATCCCGGCGCGGACGGCGCAGACTGGGATGAGGACTTCTGGATGACCGGCGAATGCTGGGGCCACGGCTTGGGCAAATCCCCCTACTTTACCGAGGGCGGCTTTGACTCGATGATCAACTTCTCCATCACAGGCAGCACCAACGGTTCCTCCGGTATGCCCGACGCCGGTTCCATCAACAGTATGTATCAGAACTACGCGTCCGAATTGAACGGCGATCCCAACTACAATGTGCTTACATACCTCTCATCGCACGACACCAACCTTGTTCGCAATTCGCCTTACTGGCAGGGCACCGCGTTCCAGCTGCTGCCCGGCGGAATCCAAATTTTCTACGGCGACGAAACCTCGCGTCCGCTTGTTTCCGGCTTGGCTGTCGGCGGCGACGGTCACGCGGTCCGCAGCGATATGAACTTCGGTCAAAACAGCGACCAGCTCGCGCATTGGCAAAAGGTCGGTAAGTTCCGAGCCAATCACGTTGCGGTCGGCGCAGGCGACCATCAGCAGATTTCTGCCTATAATCCCTCCACCGGCTACACCTTCTCGCGCAGCTATGCCGATGACAACGTGACCGACGGCGTAATTTGCTGTATCGGCGCACCGGCTAATCAGCAAATCGCGGTAGACGTTTCCTCTATGTGGGGCAACGGCAAAACCGTTACAAACGAATACGACGGCACCACGGCTATCGTACAAAACGGCAAAGCGACCTTCAATTCCGGCGCGCAGGGCGTAATCCTGATTTCAGGACCGCAGTCCACTATCGCGATGTCTATCAAGGGCCCCTATGCGTTCTACGACAGCGAAACCGTTACCGCCAGTCTGCGCGGCGCGGATTATGCAATGGTTTCCGTAAACGGCGGCACGCCATTCCGCATTGTCAGCGGTCAAACCTTCGAAATCGGCGAGGGCATCGAACCCGGCACCGTATTCGACGTAAAGATGACAGCTACAAACTCGGTGGAAACTGCCGAAAAGACCTTCTCCTTCAAGAAGAAGGATCCCAACGCGATCACCAGAGTTTACTTTGATAACTCTTCTTATAACTGGAACAACATCAAAATTTATATCTACGACAAAACCGAGCAGGTAGACGCGAACGCGGCATGGCCGGGCGAGTCGATGACATACGACAATAACACCGGAATGTATGTTTATGAAGTGCCCGATGAGCTCGTTACAAACGGTATGGCAATGTTCAGCTCCGACAACGGCAGATACCCCGGCGACGGTGAAGCAGGTCTTCCGATCAACGATACCGATATGCTGTTCTCCGCCGGCAACAAGTGGGCGCCCTATTACGGCGAAATCGTAGAGCCCACCACCCCGCCGCTTCCCGGCACGACGCGCGTCATCTTTTTTGACAACAGCAGCAACAACTTCGCAAAGCCCTACTGCCATGTTTGGAAAACCGAAAACGGCGCCGACACCCCCTACAGAGCATGGCCGGGCATCGAAATGACTCAGCTGGGTGACAATCTATACACCTGCGTTTGCCCTGTTGAGTACAATAACTGTCTGTTCGTGGACGGCAACAACGTCAACAACAAGAC
>JBGUOX010000052.1:0-3068 GCA_045129995.1 Ruminococcus sp.
TGTGCCTTTTTTAGTTTCTTTCTGATTTCTTTCATTATTTGTTGCTTGAAGTGTGTTCGTTTTGCTCTTCTCTATTTATATGATACCATAAGGAGCGGCTGAATGTCAAATAAGACAGCGCTAAAATGAAGAAGGGGAGAACACGCTTTCAACGACCTTGGAACAGCTGTCCGGAGAGTAGCGAAAGCGGTCGATGTGTTCGGCGTTGATAAAGTAATCCGGGCGCCGCGGATGATAACGGTAGTCGAAGGTGTCGATGATTATCAGCTTGATTTTCATTTTTTCGGGAATGATGCTTTTGATGTATACGCTTGCCTGCTGCCCTGCGCGCACGCCTTCCTTGCATTCGGCAAGTCCGGCAAGGTTCGGGCTAAGCTCGATGAACGCGCCGTAGTTTTCTACGCTGCGAACAATGCCTGCCACGGTTTCTCCCGCGCAAAAACGGGCGGCGTTTTCTTCCCATGTGCCGAGCAGCTCCTTGTGGCTGAGGCCGATACGACCGTTCTCGACAGATTTGATAATGGCGCGGATGTCCATTCCGACGCTGAAACGTTCCTGCGGATGCTCGATCCGTGAAACGGAGATAGCGTCGATCGGCAGAAGCGCGGAGATCCCGCAGCCGATGTCCGCAAATGCGCCGAAGGCTTCCAGGTGGGTGATCCGTGCGCCGACCACATCGCCGCAACGAAGCTTTGCAATATAGTCCTCCATGCATCGCCTCTGGGCATTTGCGCGCGACAGCACAGCAAAAGCTTTGCCGTTTTCGTCTGCTTCAATGCGGCTGACGGTAAAGCATACAGGACGGTTCACGCGTGAAATAACGGCAATATCGCGCACATTTCCCTCGCGAATGCCCAGCGCGCCTTCCTCGCGCGGAATGATGCCGCGCATACAGCCCAAATCAACGTGAAGATTATGCGCGGTGTCGCAAAGAACGGCTCGAGCCTCCAAGATCGTTTGCAGCTCCATCGCCTCGCGCAAGCTGCGTTCGTTATGCAAAACAGACAGGTTTTCCCTTGTATCCAAGCGCTTTCCTTCGGGTAAGTATTCTGACATTTTATGACCTCCGATAGTGACTGTCTTTCAGAAAATTGTATGAGAACGACGGCTTTTTTATGATTGGCAGATTTGCGCGGTTACAGGGCGTTCAATAAAATTTTTTAAATACTGCGTAAATTTAAGATTTTTTTAATCTTTAGGCTTTATAATACAGACGAAGATAAGCAAGGAGGCTGTAAAAATGAAAGCAATCGGAAAAAACAAGCGTATCGCATTAGCGGCGATACTGACAGCGATCACAACTGCAGCAGCGTTAACGGGCTGCAACGGCAAGGAAGCGACGTCCGCTTCGGAAAATGCAGCGTCCGTATCACAGGCGGCAACGCAGGATGAAGCCAAAGCCGCGGCTCAGGCTTCCGGGAGCGGGGCTCAAAGCGGTTTGCAAGAGAGCGATATTGTAATCAACGACACGATCGAAAACTCCGAGGACGGCGGTCATGCGATCTATGCCGATGGCGAGGCTCAAGCCTACAGCAATACGCTGGTGAAAAAAACAGGAGAGGCAGACGGCGACGAAGCGGATTTTTACGGCGAGAACGCGGCTGTCTTTGCCGCAAACGGCGGCACGCTTGACCTAAGCGATATGGTCGTAAAAACCGACGGCACCCATGCCAACGGCGTGTTCAGCTACGGTGAAGGCACCACGGTCAATATTGAGGATTCATATATTGAAACAAGCGGCAACTGTTCCGGCGGACTTATGACCACGGGCGGCGGTGTGATGAACGCAAAAAAACTGACGATCACGACCTCGGGCAATTCATCTGCGGCAATTCGATCCGACCGCGGCGGCGGTACGGTCAATGTGACCGGCGGCGACTACACAACAAGTGGAAAGGGCTCTCCGGTTATTTATTCTACGGCTGACATCACCGTGAACGACGCAACGCTTACCTCCACAGCGTCGCAGGGCGTTGTGGTAGAAGGAAAAAACTCCGTAACGCTGAATAATGTTCAGCTCACTGCGGACAACAATACGAAAAACAGCAATAAGTCAAGCTGGTACCAGGCGGTTATGATCTATCAATCTATGTCTGGCGACGCCGCGGAAGGCACCTCCGCGTTCACTATGAACGGCGGCACGCTTACCAATCAAAACGGAGATGTGTTTTTTGCAAACAACACAGCGACGGAAATCACGCTCAGCAACGCGCAGATCAAGAATAACGGCGACGGAGTTTTCCTGAGAGCTGCCGCGGCAGGATGGGGAAGCGAGGGAAGCAACGGCGGACAGGTAACGCTGAACGCGGACAATCAGAAGATCGAAGGAGATATGATTGTCGACGATGTTTCGCACCTTAATCTTTATCTTAAGAACAGCTCAGCCTTTACGGGCGCGATCAACAGCGACGGACAGGCAGGAGAGGTTTATGTGGAGATAGGTGACGGCTCAACTTGGACGCTGACCGGCGACAGCTACATCACAAGCCTTACCTGCGGAGCGGGCTCGATCAACCTCAACGGACATAAGCTTTATGTCAACGGCAAGGAATACACCGAAGGCAGCGCTTCGTCCGGCACGGCGATCGCGGTTCAGAGCACCGGCGGCGGTCACGGCGCAGGCGGAGACAGACCCGACGGCAATCCGCCCGCAAAGCCCGGCGAGGATCGGTAAACAAAGCTTTTTCATTTTATTTTCTTCTTTCTATCAAAGCAGGCAGGGAAACCTGTCTGCTTTTGAGGTTTGCAGGATTTTAAATTTTTTTAAATAAGTAATTGACATTTCCGAATATATTTGATATAATAGCACTTGCTGGTTAAGCAGATCGCTCAGCCTCGGCTCTGACTCTCTTCCGTGTAAAAATTCAGAGAGCTTAATATTATAACGCAGGTATGGCGGAATTGGCAGACGCGCATGGTTCAGGTGACACCCCTTCGGTGTAACTGAAAAATCCGTCTTAATCTTCTCCGAAACCTACAAAAATTTTATACTCGCAGGTATGGCGGAATTGGCAGACGCGCATGGTTCAGGTCCATGTGAAAGCAATTTCATGCAGGTTCAAGTCCTG
>JBGUOX010000053.1:0-22957 GCA_045129995.1 Ruminococcus sp.
ATCGCCCAAGAAGAGCACACCGTTTCCGATGTGCTCTTCTGTTGATTCTTTCGATTGTTGCTTTGTCACTAACTTAATGACATTGCCGAAATCGGAAGTGCTTTTTGTTTATAAATCTGTTATTTAGGCTGCCGCGGCACTCTTTTTGAGGATGTGCGAAATGACGGCCAAGCCTATTCCGACGGTCGTGAAAATCAAACCGAAGATAAGCATCGGCAGGGCTAAGCTTTTAAGAACAGCCGCTACAAGGAAGATGTTGAATACAAATGAAAGAATGAACAGTCCAATCGCTACAACCAGCAGCAGTGCGCCCAGAACGATCAATGCGATACCGGTGAATTTGAACGAAGGCTGGATCCTCCAATTATTAACAAGGAACAGCAACACCGTAAGCGCGACTGCCAAAAGGATAAGAATGAGCATAACCCAAACGGAGAAGAAATTCGAAATCAAATACGGATCGAATCCCAAAACGTCCTGCATATTTGCTTCATTCAAGAATGCAAGCTTGCCTCCCTTTTGCAAATCATTTTTAATATCGGAGATGTCCTTATCTGTAAAATGATAATGCATTTCGCTGTAAACGAGATTATCCAGACTGAGAATGTCTTTGATCACCGAGTTTTCGTTAAGATGCACCGGATTCTTTCCGAAGATAAAAAGCTGTGAATAGTCGGTCAGCAAATTAGTGATAAGCTGCTTTACCTGATCGCTGTTCAGAACACTTTCCACCTGCGAGCTTTTGATATTGTATTCTTTGACCAAATCGGGATTAATGTTTCCGACGATATAGTCCGCAAGAGGCTTTTCCTGTCCGTCAACCTTCATTTTGATGACGGAAACAATGCCTGTAGCGCCCATTTTTCTGACATTTGTCTCGTCAAAGGTCGAGCGGATCGCTCCGATAACGCACGCCAAAAGTGAAAACAGAACGATAAAGAAAATAAGCACGATCGAGATGATGCGCTGACCTGCCGTAACCTTTACGGGAGCCTTATTCTTTTTAGGCTTTTGAGGCTTGGGCTGCGGCGAATAACTGCGCTGCTGCTGATAACCATATTGCTGCTGCTCGGGCTGATAGCCGTGTTGCTGTTGCGGTTCGGGCTGATAGCCGTATTGCTGCGGCTGCTCGGGCTGATAACCGTATTGCTGTTGCGGTTCAGGCTGATAACCGTATTGCTGCGGTTGCTCGGGCTGATAACCATATTGCTGCTGTGCTTCGGGCTGAGATGTTGGCGCAGTCTGCATCGGCTCCTGAACAGGCTGTTCTTGATTAACAAATACAGGTTCATCGGTAGGCGTTCCGCACTTAGGACAGAATCTGCCCGGTTGATCCATTTGAAATCCGCATTTACTGCAAAACATAAACGACCTCCTGAAAAACAAATTTCTTTATTACAATAATACCACACAATACACAAAAAAACAATAGTAAAACGCTATGTTTTACATTTTTTTGCTTAATATCTTGTTTGCTGCCAGCATAACGCCCAACTTTCCGCCGTGAAAGTTGAGTCCGCCCTGCATCCAAACAGCGTAGGGCTCACGCAAAGGAGCGTCGGCGGAAAGCTCTATAGAGCTTCCGAGCGTGAACGCGCCTGCCGCCATGATCACTTGGCTTTCATATCCCGGCATATCCGATGGAACGGGTACAACAAAGCTGTCCACAGCCGATCCCGACTGGATACCCTCGCAGAATCGGCAAAGCCGTTCTTCGTTGCCAAGCATAATAAGCTGGATAATATCTCCCCTGTCATCATTGTACCTCGGCGCGGTTTCAAAGCCGAGTGTTTCAAACAAGGCAGAGGCGAACACGGCTGTTTTCAGCGCTTCACCTGTAACGTGCGGCGCGTGGTAAGCGCCCATAAACAGCTCGCGGTTGTTTCCGAGCGTGGCGCCGATCTCCTTGCCGGTACCGGGCGTCGTCAAACGGTAGGCGCACATTTCCACTAATTTGCTTTTTCCGGCAATATAGCCGCCGGTGGGCGCAATACCGCCGCCCGGATTTTTTATAAGCGAGCCTGCCATCAGATCCACGCCTACAGAAAGCGGCTCCACCTTTTCGGTAAACTCTCCATAGCAGTTGTCAAGCATTATCACAGATTTCGGAGACGCTTTTTTTGCTATGTCGCAAATCTTTTTTATTTCATACCAACGAAGCGTCGGGCGCGTGCTGTAACCGCGCGAACGCTGGATATATACCATTTTAGGCTGCTTTTCGCGAATGTCCTTTTCCATTTGCGCGTAATCAAGCGTGCCGTCCGGCTGCAAACCGGTCATCTCGAAGCGAATGTTAAAATCCTTAAGCGAACCGGGATAATCGCCCTCGATCCCGATTGCGGAACGAATGGTATCATACGGCATTCCCGTAACGCTCAACATAGTGTCGCCCGGACGCAGAACGCCGAACAAAGCAACCGTAAGCGCGTGTGTTCCGCTGACAAAATTATGACGCACAAGCGCGTCCTCAGCGTCGAAAGCAAAGGCGTATACCCTGTCAAGCGCATCTCTGCCGAAATCATCATAGCCGTAGCCGGTGGAAGCGCTGAAATAGCTTTCGCGCACTCCGGCGTTTTGAAAGGCTTTGATCATTTTGATTTGATGGTATTCCTGGATTTCTTCAATTTCCTTAAGCTTGTCCGCGCACAACGCCATCGCCTTATCGGCGGCGGCGGTAACGCGAGGATCTATATCAAAAAAGCTCAAATAATCATCCTTTTGTATTATATTCACGCCAGCTTCCGCAATCCGCAAAGCCCAGCTTTTCATAAAAAGCCGCGTTAACGTGACGTGCCCGATGTAAAAAGACCGTTTTGTTTTCGTTGATCAACTCATTCACGATATGCCTTACCACGGCGGAGGCATAACCGTTGCGGCGAAACTCCGGCGCACAGGCAACCGCGCCAAGCACCGCGCCGCTGTCGCTTTCGGCAACCGTCATAGCTACCGCCGCAAGCCTTCCGTTGTCTGTCAAGCCGGTCATACGCATTGCTCCGTGGCGCAGCTTGTGATTTACGTCCACATAAAAATCCTCAAACGCAGGCGGCGCGAAGTCTTCTCCGGCACATTGCGCTATCAGCTCATATACCGGCTTGATGTCAGGGGTAATAAAGCACTCCGAAGCGTTCGCGTATTCGATCGGCGCATCGATCTTCATCACTATTCCCGTAGATTCATTTCCCGGGAAAGCCAAACGATAACGTCCGTCGAGCAAAATGCCTGTCGCGCCTGCAACGCGCATAAATGACGAAACCTCATCCAAATCGCTGTCATCGGTGAGAAGCAAAATAAAATTTGAACCGTTGCGCGCGATGGCGCCGTTGCAAACTCCGTGCGCATCCGCAAGCATCCAATAATCCACAAATGCCAAATCGGGACGGTACGCCGAATATAGCGACAAAATGCGGCAGGCAAAGGGGTTGCCGGTTGAAAGATGTTTCACTGCGCTGAGAAAATCGGGCGTTTCAGCAGAGGAAAGAATCATTTTGCCAACTCCCCTCCGGCGATCCCGGCGCTTAGAAGCTTCAAAAGCTCCGTCATTGCTTCACAGTCGGCTTTGGACGCGACCGTTGAAGGCGCGTGCAGATACCTGCACGCAAGCGACACAGCCAGTGTACGCACACCGGAACGACTTTGGTGAATAGCTCCGGCATCGTTGCCGCCTGCAACTGCACGCTTGATCTGCGCTTTGATTTGATGCTTTGAAGCAATTGAAAGCGCGTAATCTATCATTTCTTTATCGTAGATCGTTCGTCTGTCCATCACGGAAATAACAGCGCCGTCGCCGAGATTGCAAACCTGCTTTGTTTTTTCCACTTCGGGGATCTCCGCAGAGGTGGTGGTTTCCACAACAAGCGCAAACTCAGGGTCAAGAGTATATGCCGCGACCTTTGCGCCGCGCAGTCCGACCTCCTCCTGAACGACAAACGCAAAATCCATATCATACGGCAAATCGCTTTTTATCAGCTCTATCAGGCAATAGCAGCCGAATCTGTCATCGATCGCCTTTGAATTGAGCGTATGACCGTTTTGCAAAAACGGTGAAGCATAAACCACGCTGTCGCCAAGACTGACGACCTCCAATGCCTGCTGTGCGCTTTCAGCTCCGATGTCGATATACATTTCGCTGTATTCGGGAATGTTATTCGACTCTTCCCCCTTGCAAAGGTGAATCGGCTTTACGCCGATAACGCCGTAAACATCGTTTTTGCCGACCGTTACTGCCTTTCCCGGAAGCACGCGGCGGTCGATGCCGCCTACCTCGTCAAACTTCAAATAGCCCTCGGAAGTGACGTCTGTCACCATCAAGCCGACCTCGTCCATATGAGCGGACAGCATTAGTTTTGATTTTGCAGGTTCTTTTCCTTTTTTATGTACCAAAAGATTGCCGAGCGGATCCATCCGATAATCCGCATAGTCTTTGATTTCGTCAATAATAACGGAGCGTACCGCTCCTTCATCGCCGGAAATGCCTTTTGCTTCGCAAAGCCTTTGCAACAAAGCGTCATTCATTATGGAAAGCACCTCCGCAATTGATATAGGCGGCAAGCAGCCGCGCAGAGTTTTCAACGTCTGCAAGGCTTATCACCTCGGCAGGCGTATGCATATAGCGCTGCGGAACAGAAACAACAGCCGTTTTAACGCCGCTTTTGCTTACGGCGATATGGTCGCCGTTTGTACCGGTAGCACCGGCGATCGGCTCTAACTGATACGGAATATCAGCTTCCTTGGCGACCGCGATAAGCTTTTGCGACATCTGCTTGTCCGTAACGGATGAAACGCAGATCATCGGACCTTTGCCCGGCTCGATTTTTCCGTACTGTCCCGACACGTCCGGCTGAGAAGCAAAGCTTACGTCAACCGCGATCGCTTCGTCGGGCGAAAGCGCAAACGCACCGGTCTTTGCTCCGGCGCCGCCTGTTTCTTCCTGCGCGCTGAAAAGCAAGATGATCTTATATTCCTTTGTATCTATCAATTCCGCCGCGCGCAGCAGCACCGCTGCGCCGCAGCGGTCGTCGAGCGCAGGAGAGGTGATACGGTCGCCGAGCAGCTTATGCGGCTTTGCGGCAAAGGTCAGGGTATCGCCGGGATTCAACTGCCGCTTGACCTCTTCGGCAGGCAAGCCAAAATCAACCCAAGTTTTTGAGAGCGGCACAGCCTTGTCCTCTTTGCCGTCCGTAAGATGCGGCGGCAAACAGCAAACCGTGCCGCACAAACCGTTTTCCGCAACAAGCAGCGTATCCTGCAGCACACGCGCATCGATACCGCCGACCTTATCGACCTTGACAAAGCCTTCGTCATTGACGTCGGTGATTATAAACCCTATGCGGTCGATATGCGCGTCAAGCAGAATCGTTTTATCCGCGTCAGGATCGCCAAGCACCGCGTACAGGCTTTCGCCGATAGTGTGAGTTTCAGCGCCGAGGTGTTTTTTTATAACGTCAAACACCTTTGACTCGCTGCCCGAAACACCGAACGCGCTGCATAATTCAAAAATAACGGATTCCAAATTCATTTGTTTTACTCCAATCCGTTTACGATCGCTTTGAAATGGTTGCCGCGCTCCTCAAAGTTTTTATACAATCCAAAGCTTGCGCTGGCAGGTGAAAGCGAAACAATGTCGCCCTTCTGAGCGTTTTCCGCGGCAGCCGCGACCGCTTCCTCCATATTTGTAACGTTGATTATTTTAATCGCGTCAGCGCTGTAATTCACCGCGCTCTTTACCGCCGCTTCGATCTTGGGCGCGGTATCTCCGAGGAGGATCAGCACCTTTACCTTATTGTTGATGACAGGTCCAAGCGGCTCGTAAGGAATGTGCTTATCGTAACCGCCTGCGATGATAATGATTTTTTCATCATACAGCGAAAGCGTTCCGAGCGCCGTTCTGGTGGGACTGGAAGCGATCGAATCGTTGTAGTATTTTACGCCGTTGAACTCACGCACAAACTCGGCGCGGTGCGCAACGCCTCCAAAGGTTTTGGCAACGCCGACAATTGTTTCTTTATCGACGATACCCCAAACCGCGGAAATGGCGGCAAGATAGTTTTCGACGTTATGCATTCCGGGGATCTTTATGTCGCGATAATCCATTACCTCGGTCACCTTGCCAAAATCGCTGTAAACAATCTTGGCGCCGTCGAGATAAGCGCCGTTGAACAGCTTTTCCTTTACCGAAAACTTGGCAAGCTGACCGCGAACATTCTCGGAAAAGCTGTTTGCAATGTCATTATCGAGGTTAAGCACAGCCTTTGAAAAAGCGTTTTGATGCAAAACGATATTCTTTTTGGAATCAATATACTCCTGCATATCCTTGTGGATGTCCAAATGGTTAGGAGCAAGATTGGTCACAACGGCGACGTCGGGACTCTTTCTCATTGAGATCAGCTGGAAGCTTGAAAGCTCCACGACAGCCCAGTCGTCCTTGCCGACCGTTTCGATTTCGGGAAGCAGCGGCTTGCCGATATTGCCGCCGAGGTGAACGGTCTTTCCTGCCGCTTTGAGCATTTCGGAGATAATGGTTGTAGTGGTAGTTTTTCCGTCTGAGCCTGTCACCGCTATAGTGTTGCAGGGACAGAGATCAAAAAATACTTCCATTTCCGAGGTCAAAACGGTTCCGTTTTCGCGCAGCTTGCAAAGCTCCTCCTTATAAAAGGGCGTACCCGGGCTGCGGAAAACGATGTCCGCCTGAATATTACTCAAATAATCCTCGCCGAGGATCAGCTCCGCGCCGTACTCCTTTGCCTTAACGCCGTTCTCGCCCAAAGCTTCAAAGTCTTTGCGGTCGCAGGCAAGCACCCTTGCGCCTTTTTGCGCAAACTGCCTGATCAGCGGAAGGTTGCTTGTACCGATGCCGATAAACGCAACGGTCTTTCCGTTAACGGAATCGAAAAATGCTTTCGTAGTTGTATTCATAATCATCCCTCAATTGATATAATTTACATACATAGTTATTATACTAAGAAAAAGAAAAAATTTCAACCGTATTGCAATAAGTTTTGCCTTGAAGTATAATAAAAAACAGAGGTGATACCATGCTCTGTGATTTTATTCAGACGGATAAAAACGATAAAAAGCCGATGTACCGCCAAATTTATCTATCCGTGCGCCGCGCTATCGAAAACGGCAGCTTAAAGCAAGGCAGCAAGCTGCCGTCCATCCGCAGCCTGTGCGCCGAAAAAGGGATCTCAAAAACCACCGTAACGGCCGCATATGAACAGCTTTGCGCCGAAGGCTATATCCTGAACAAACCGAAAAGCGGTTATTATGTCGCGGCAACGTTTGAGCGGCAGCCGAAAGCAGAAAACACGCTTTTGAAGCCTGCCGCGCAGACGCGGTTTTTCCGATATGATTTCAGCGGCAAAAGTATCGACGACAGCATCGTTGACCTTGCCGAATGGAAAAAATGCATTAAGGATGTTATCAACCGCACCTATCTTTTGACCTCTTACGGTGACGCTCAGGGCGAAGAAGCCCTGCGGCTGGCGCTGCAAAAATACGCGCTGGGAATCAGAAGCGCTAACGCGCCTGCCGACAGCATCGTTGTGGGCGCCGGCACGCAGGCTATCCTGTATTTGCTTTGCTCGCTTGTCGGCTACGGAAAAACCGTCGTGATGGAAAAAGGCAGTTTTGTTCAGTCGGAATATATTTTTCAAAGCTTCCATTATAAAATAATCTATGCCGAAACCGACGAAAGCGGCGTGACCGCGGAAGCTCTGCAAAAGCATTCCCCCGATATTATACTGATAAACCCAAACGCCGCGGGGATCCACGGCGACAATATGCCGGTTATGCGCAGGCTTGAGCTGATCGAATGGGCGCAAAATAATAACGCCCTCATTTTTGAGGACGATTATAACGGCGAGCTGCGTTACAGCACGCTGCCGACGCCGTGCGTACAAAACTATGATTCCGAAAACACAGTATACATCGGCTCTTTTTCCAAGGTACTTCTCCCCTCTGTCCGTCTTAGCTATACGGTACTGCCACCTGTTTTGCTTGAGCGCTACAAAGGCGTTAAACGCCTGATGAACCAAACCGCCTCCAAAACAGAACAGCTTGCGCTGGCTCAATACATAAACAACGGGAAAATCGACGTTCATCTGCGCAAGGCGCGCCGCATTTATTTGCAAAAAAGCAAAGCTATGCGCAAAAGCCTGAAATCATATTTGCCCGGAGCCGAGATCGCGTTTAATGAAACCTCGCTGTATTTAACGGTAACTCCGCCGTTCGCAATTGACAGAGACAAAGCGCTTGCGCTGATGGCGGAAAACTCCCTGCGGCTGATGAACTACAGCGGTCCGTCACCTGCGTTCGCGCTCAGCTTTTCGGGCATAGATACCGATTCGATCGACGAAGGCGTGCGCCTGTGCTGCGAAATCATTAAGCAGTGCCGCGTTTAGCTTTGCCGCTTTCGCATTCTTCGCCAACTGACGAAGGCGTAAATATCATTGACAAGAAAGGCGCAGAAGCATACAAGCTCAGAACAATAGGAGCTGTTTTCAAGCGTCGCCAGCGACCAAAGCACAATTAGCACCACATCGTTTGCCGCGTAAGCCAGCGAAAACCATTCGCTTCGCCGCGCGGTGAGATATACCGCCAAGAAGCTTGTCATTACCGAAAACATGCTTGGCAAAAGATTCGCGGTGTTAAAATGCTTTAAAGGAAAATAAAACAAAGCAGCGACCACTGCGCTCAGGATAAATGCAAACATCATTTCTGCCGCTTTTATTCTGTTAACGGCGACCTCGGCGCGGTTGCCCTTGTACGGATGGCGCAGCCAAGCGACAAGCGCCCATACAGCCATCGGCGCTGTCATTCCGAGATATGTCAGCATCTCACCGTAATAGCCGAATCCGTAGGATATAAAACCGTAGCAGACGCTGAAAATCAATCCGAGAACCTGTCCGAAAGGATTGCCCTTGGCGTTTAATATGATATAGCTTACGCCGATGATCGCCGAAATCGGATACATCAGGTTCACCTTGTCAAAAATCAAAAAGACCGTGAGTACAGCCGCGACAGATACGCACCAAATGATTCGCTCTGTCAAACTGAAATAACGGATAAATCGCATAATGCCCTCCAAACAATTGTCAAAGACGCTTTCGTCCGCCTTTAATCGCCAAAGACATTTATCAACGGCGGAACTGAAAAGATTCCCATAAAGCAAAACAGCATTCGCTTCACAGCTTCAAAGACCTAACGCTGTGAGACGAATGCTTTTTACATTCCTACCCGGTGGCAGTGTATTTCTTATATATTGTCAATACGAAAAATCGGCGTTTAAAAGAGCGTAATATGTTTTGCCGCCATCCTCGTATGTGCCGAAGTTGCCGTAAACCGTTACGGGCTCGCCTACCTTCGGAAAATCATCGGGATACTTCATGTCCTCCTTGCATACAAACTCCAAGCCCTGTGAGCAGCAAGCCTTGGCGTCAGCCACTACACAAAAATAATACATTTTGTCTGTTTTGATGTCGGTGATAACATCAAAGGTGCCTCCTGCCTTGACGGTTTTGTTTAAATACTCATCGGGAGCATTCATCATCCCGAACACAGTGGAATACACCATATTGCTGCCAAGCGTTGTCAAATCCACATCTGCCGCTTTATCAAGCGCCGGATAGTCCTTAACAGCGCCCTCGTCCGAGGACTGCTTTGCCTTGGATTCGGCAAGAATATCATCAATAGTGCGCTTTTTCGAGGTGTTGTCCGCACGCGCGGAAGCTTCGTTTGAAGCGCCGCAACCGGCAAACACAGAGATCGTCAGGCTTACCGCAAGCACAGCGGCACAAAGCTTTTTTAAACTTATCATCCTTTTCCGCCTCCCTTTATGACGCCTATCAGCGAGAACACCGCAAATGCGGCGATATTGACAGCCACGATCGTAGCGCCAACCGGCGTTTCCCACAGGATCGACGCCAAAATTCCAAGTGCGGCGCAGAAAACCGAAAGGCACGCCGAACAAACGGTGACAGCCTTAAAGCTTTTCAGCACGCGCATAGCGGACAATGCAGGAAAAATGATAAGCGCGGAAATCAACAGCGAGCCGACAAGATTCATCGAAATGACGATTATCACTGCAATAATGATCGCGATCAAAAGATTATACACGCTTGCCTTGGTGCCGGTCGCCGTCGCGAAATCCTCGTCAAAGGTGACGGAGAAAATCTTGTTATAGAACAGGATGAACACGATCACAACCAAAATCGACACCGCGATGCAGAAATTGACCTCGCTGATGCTCAGCGTCAAAATGGACAGCGAACCAAACAGTGTGGAGCATACGTCGCCAGAAATATTACTTGACTTCGGGAAAACATCCAAATTCATCAGCAAATAGCCGACCGCCAGCGCGCCGACGGAAATCATAGCCACCGCAGCGTCGCCCTTGACCTTGGCTTTTGTGCCGGTGCGCAGCAGCAGCACCGCGCTGAGGATCGTGATGGGCATAACGATGATCATATCATTGCTGGCGTCGATCGCAGGCTGCAGTCCTTTTATGAACACGCCTGTCAGCGAAGAAACCGCCATAGCTCCGAATGCTACGTGTGATAATCCGTCGCCGATAAAGGAAAACCGCTTAAGAACAAGTGTAACGCCCAAAAGCGACGCGCAAAGCGCGACAAGCACGCCGACTATCAGCGCGTAACGCACCTGGGGAAACTGGAAATAATATGAAAGGGTATCAAAAATAGCCATGATAACCCTCCTCGCTAAGCTTCTTGGCACGGCTGATATAAGCGTCTACCCTGCCGCAAAAGACCTCGCTGCCAATATGCAGCACCTTATTTGCGTACTTAAGAGCAGCGCCTATGTCATGAGAGATCATAATAATAGTAATGCCCTGTTCCTTGTTCAGCTGATGGATAAGGCGGTACATATCCTCAGTTACCTTTGGATCAAGACCTGCCACCGGCTCGTCGAGCAGCAGCATTTTCTTTGTTGCGCACAAGGCGCGCGCCAAAAGCACGCGCTGCTGTTGACCGCCCGAAAGCTCGCGGTAGCAGCGCTTTTTTAAATGGGAGATCCCCATCATTTCAATTTTTTCGTCCGCGGCTCTCTTTTGCTCCTTTGTATAAAACGGGCGCAAGCCGCACTGTCCCTGAAAACCCGAGATCACTATTTCACGCACCGACGCGGGAAAATCCCTTTGAATGGCAGTTTGCTGCGGAAGATAACCGATCTGCTTTTTGTCAAGTCCGTCGCCGGTTTCAACAGTTCCCTTCATCGGCTTGTGAAGTCCCAAAATGGTTTTCATCAGGGTGCTTTTTCCGGAACCGTTTTCGCCGAGAATACAAAGATAATCGCCGCTGTCCACGGAAAAGCTGAGGTCAGACAGGATAACCTTTCCCTCATATCCCAAGGTTAAATTGTTACATACAAGTTGTGGCATAATTTACTCCAGGTCAAGTGCTTCCTTGATTACGGAAAGATTGCTCTCCATAATAGAAAGATACGTTTCGCCGTCCTTGACGGACGACTGCATAGAATTGAGCGTCAGCGTTTTGACGTCCTTGCTTTTGGCGTTATCTATGACCGATTCCGCAAGCTTGCTGTCGGAGCCGTCGATCGTCAGCAGCGTATGACCGCCCAGCTTGTCCAGCTTGTCGGCTAAAAACACAAGCGTTTTAAAGCTTGCCTCGCTTTCGGCTGAACAGCCGGAAAACGCGGCGTAGTATTTTAAATGATAATCCTCAGTCAAATATCTAAACGGAAAACGGTCGGCAAAAATCAGCGTATCAAGCTTTGCTTCGCTGCACGTCTTTTCATAGGAAGCGTCGAGCTTTTGCAGTTTTTCGCTGTACGATTTCGCGTTTTTTTCGTAATCGGCTTTATGCTCGCTGTCTTTTTCGCCCAGCTTGTCGGCGATCACGCCGCAAAGCTTTTCGGCGTTTTTAAGCGAAAGCCAAATATGCTCGTCATATTCATCTTCGCCGTCATGCTCGCCGTCGTGCTCGTCATCATTTTCTTCCTGCATACCCTCGACAAGCTCTTCTGTTTTTGCTCTGTCGCCAAGCTCGTCCATCAGGTTGACAGCGACCATATCTTTATTGACCGCGTTGTGCAAAACATCCTCAGCCCACTCGTCGGATTCGCCGCCGATGTATATAAACACGTCGCAGGATGAAATGTCGGTTATGTTTTTCGCGGTGGGCTGAAAGCTGTGCAAATCAACTCCGTTGTTTACCAGAAGCGACACATCCACGTTTTCGTTATCGCCAACAACGTTCTTTACCCAGTCGTATACAGGGTAAATCGTCGCGATCACCTTGATCGCACCGTCTTTCTTATTTTTTGCCGCGCAGCCGCTGACAACTCCCAGCGCAAGCGCAAGACATAACAGAAGCGCCAATACTCTTTTCATACTTATTCTCCGTTGTTTCTGCATTCTTTGCAAACGCCGTACAGCACGGTGTTCGCTTTATCTATTGTAAATTCATCGCTTTGAGCAAGATTCTGCACCAGCATTTGCGCGCCCTGCATATTCATATGGTATGTTTTTCCGCATTTTTCGCAGGAAAGGTGCAGGCAATCCTTGCAGTGCTCACCGTCGGTGTATTGATAAAACACCTCGCGGCTGCCGCTTTGGTTGACGCGGCGGACTTTTCCTTCGCTCTCAAGCTCGGACAGGTTGCGGTAAACGGCGCTGGTACTGATACCTTCAGCACTTACGTCAGCCGCAATTTGTCTTGCGGTCAGCTTTTCATCCGCGTGCAACGACAGATACTCAAGCAGCGCCTTGCGCTGTTTAGTCATATACTTAGGCAAAACAAGACCTCCAATTTGCGAATCATTCGCATTTTATTATAGCAAACGTTCGCCTGCCTGTCAAGCAATTTGCGACTATTTCGCAAATTTATAATTTCCATTTGATAATTTATTTGCCCTTTCTTTGGCGATTTACAACAAAAAATATGCAAAAATCTTGTAAGCGCATAATATTGCGATATAAAAACACCTATGTTATAATAAAAAAGATTTTTGCAAGTGTCACAAACACTTTTTCCGCCAAACGCGGATTTTTTCACGCAAATTTCATAAAGTGTGAGGAGGAACTTTATGTGGGAAAATATAATAGACGGCATTAAAACGGTCAACGACACCGTAAACGGTATCGTTTGGGGCTGGCCGGTGGTCATTCTTATTCTCGGCACCGGTATTCTGCTGACTATCCGCAACCGCTTTTTGCAGGTAACGCACTTCGGAGAATCGCTCAACACAACGATAATCCCTGCGCTGAAAAGCCTTGGAAAGCACAAAAGCAAGGACAACCGCCTTAAATCGGTGTCACAGTTTGAAGCCTTTTCAACGGCGATCTCGGGCACGGTCGGCACAGGCAATATAATCGGCGTTGTGTCAGCAATTTTGACCGGCGGTCCCGGAGCTGTATTTTGGATGTGGATCTCGGCGTTTTTCGGTATGGTCACCAACTATTCCGAAAACGTACTCGGCTTGTACTTCCGCCGCAGAGATAAAAACGGCAACCTTTCGGGCGGTTCGTTCTATTACATCGCCAACGGTCTGAAATGGAAATGGCTCGCCTACTGTGCCGCTATATTCTGCGTGTTTGCGGCTATCGGTATGAGCGGTGTGCAAACAAACAAAATTTCCGGAACGCTTGCGCAAACCTCCGCGACATTTTTCAACGTTCCGAATGATATGATGACCAAGCTGCTCATCGGCGTTGCTGTGGCAGCAGTCGCCGCGGTGATCATCATCGGCGGTATCCAGCGCATCGGTAAGGTGACCTCTATGCTTGTTCCGTTTATGTCGCTGCTGTTCATCATTCTTGCGCTGATCGCCATATTCAGTCACATTGGCTCCGTTCCCAACGCGTTTGGTCTGATCTTTGGAAAAGCCTTCAACTTTCAGGCAGCAGGCGGCGGAATTATGGGCTATACCTTCTCCAGAGTGATTACAAAGGGTATGGCGCGCGGCGTGTTCTCAAACGAAGCCGGACTAGGCTCGTCGGTCATTGCGCACTCCGCTTCCGAAACAAGAGAGCCTGTAAAGCAAGGCTTGTGGGGCGTATTCGAGGTATTCTTTGACACCTTCATCATCTGCACACTGACCGCGCTTACATTTTTGACTACCTTTGATTTAAACTCAATCACCGGCGACGTTGAAAAAATCGACGCAGAGATGTCGATGTCAATGTTCACAACAAACTTTGGTGATTTCGGCACAATCGCCTTCTCTGTCATTTTGCCGCTGTTTGCGTTTACCACAATTATAGCGTGGTCATATTACGGCGAAAAAGCGATTGAGTTTTGCTTTGGCAAAACAAGCGACCGCACACGAAGCGTAATTACAACCGTTTTTAAGGTTGTTTACGTTGTTCTGATCGCGGTTTCCGCCACCATTCAAAGCGATTTGATTTGGGCGATCGACGACACCTTCAACGGTCTGATGGCTGTGCCAAACCTGATTTGTCTTGTCGCACTGAGCGGTTTGGTCGCAAATATCACCAAAAACTATTTTGACCGCAAGCGCGGCAAAAACGTAGAACCAATGCTTTCGGCTTATCCCGATATGAACGAGGAGTTCAAGCAGGATATTATGACCGATGACGCGGAAATGAAATAAAACTTTATACACAAAAAACAGGGTCGGCAATTACCGATCCTGTTTTTGTTTTCATTATAAAATCATTACTGCGTTTGTTTCCTTAAACATTTCGTAACGGTGTTGACGGCATAGCCTATGCCGATTCCGAGAATCGGAATGATCGGCATACAGTAACGTATGTTTTCCGTGCAAACATACGGGAAGCTGAAACAGAAAGCATAGTAAGAAATCATAATCGTAAAGAAAATGATAACAAAGAACGCCTTGATCTCAAACGCAGGCTTGACGCTTTTTTTGCACAGCCAAACGATCAGGAACACAAAGCCGACGATCGCCAGCAAGCCTACGATGAAAAGCAATACCGTGGGCAGCGCGTCAAAGCGCCACGCTGTTCTGTCCTCATCAAACACCGAGGTTTTCAGCAAGCCGATAAGCGGATTGTACTCGTTATAAGGCGATTTATATCCCGTAAACGCCTCAAACGGGAAATCAAACTGTGAAAAGCTAAAGTCAAACAACCGCTGAGCCATCGGAACAGCCTTAACCGACATCGACTGCGACGCCGGATCAGGCACATAAGTGATAGGCAAATCAAACTTTATAAGATTGCGTATCTGCCACCACAACGCTGTAGGAGCGCATATCACGCCGAACGCGGCAAACTGACCGATAAACGGCAACGGCTTTTTGATGTTGCGGATAAACACAACCAGAAAAACCATCGCTATCGCAGGCGCTACCATCCACGCGGAAAGCTTGCTCATCATACCGAAGCCGACGCAAAGGGCGATCGGAAGGATACGCTTCAAGGTTGGCTTTTCGTACCATTTAAGCGTCCAAAGCATTGCAAAAAGCATAAACATCGTTGCGGGCATATCGTTGTTGTACGCGCCGCTCCAAATGATGAATGTGGGATGGAAGCATACCACTGCGCTTGCAACCGCCAATCCGGCTCCGTCCAAGTGAATGAGCTTGAAAATACGGTAGCAAGCCACTATACTCAGCGAGGAATAAACCATAGGAAGGATCTGGATAGCTTCCTGAGCCGTTTTTATTTCCATTCCGAAAACGGTAAAGATTTTCAGCAGAATCGCCATCAGCATATGATGCAGCGGCGGATGATAAAACTGCCAGTATTTTGAAACGTCAAAATCCGGCATCTTGATTTTGTTGTTATACCAGTATGCGATATACGCTTCGTGTCCGCTTCTTCCGTCAAAGCTTCCGACGTCATGCTGCATCTGACTGCAATTATGATCTAACAGATAGCAATAACGCACCACTGCTCCAAGCACAAAAATCAGCATGATCAGCCGGTTGACATTTAGCGATTTTTCAACATACATCACGGCGCCAAGCTGGAAAAGACCGACCGCGACCGGAACAAACATCATTGTAGAATGACGCGCGTTTTCGTTGACCATCAGCGAGAACAGCAAAATCATCATCACAGAGGAAATCAGCAAATACAAATTTACCGCAGAGCTTTTGCTTGGCTTTCCGACCATCACCAAAACGGCAATTCCGATCGCCCACAGGATGCCTTCAAAAACAATGTGCTCCTCGTGGATCTGCGACGCTTCCGCAAAGCCGAGCGGAAACAGCAAAGCACAGACGAGGGTAATAAAAATATAAGGATGGCGCAGCACCAATTCGAAAAACGCATCAAAGCTGCGCAGCTTTGTTTTTGCTTTACTCATTGGCTTTCTCTCTCCTCATGATACTCTTTTTCGGTGTTTACGTTCCAAATGTTATCCTTTCCGGTCTCGCCGGACAGAATGTTCTTGACCGCCTCAAAAGAGGTACACATACTGTGGTCGATATTATTGTAGCGGTGCTGACCGTTTCTGCCGACACAGAACAGATTCGGGATGGTGTCAAGATAAGCGCGCAGCTCATCCATATGCTCATATGTGTCGAAATAGGCGGGATATGCCTTTTTCACGCGCTCAACGTGACTGTCCAGCACCTCGTCCTCACTGCCGATCAGTCCCATCGTAACCATTTCCTTTACCGCCATTTGCGCGAAGGCTTCGTCGGTCATCGACCACATTTCGTCGCCCTCGTTGCAAAAATACTCCAAGCCCATCCAAACGGTGCTCTCGATGTTATCCACCATATAAGGGGACCAGTTGTTATAGATTTGAAAACGTCCCATCTTGACGTTTCTGTCGTGAACATAAACCCAATTATCGGGAACAATATCGCCCATGGTTTTTGTTTTTGTTTCGTTTTTGAGGTTAAGGTGCGGTATCAGCACACCCACGGTCATATAATCGCGGTACGGCAAGCCCGAGGCGATCTCACGGTAACGGTCGGGCACATCATTCATACCCTCTACCAAATCCCTGACCGGCATAGAGGAAATGATATAGTCGCCCTCCAAGGTCACGCGCCTGCCGCCCTTTTCATAAACAAGTCCGGTAAGCTTGTCCTTATCCTTTACCACATTGACGACCTTGGCGTTCTTGATTATGGTGCCGCCCAGCTTTTCAAAATCAGCCGCAGTCAGATCCCAAAGCTGACCGGGTCCGAACTTAGGATAGGCAAATTCTTCTATCAATGAGGTTTCGACCTTGCGATTCTTTTTCTTGAACAGTTTTCCGAAAATATCGCTCAGAACCGCCTTGATCGACAAACCCTTAACGCGCTGAGCGCCCCATTCGGGCGAGATCTCCGAAGGATGTCTGCCCCACAGGTTTTCAGTATAGTTTTCAAAAAACATTGAGTAAAGCTTTTTGCCGAAACGGTTGATGTAGAAATCCTCAAGCGACTTTTCCTCGCGCTTGTGAAACAAAGTTTTAAGATAACTGAAGCCTACGACGATCGTGGTGCCGAAGCCCATATTTCTGATCGTTGCAAACTTAAGCGAAACCGGATAGTCAAAAAACTTGGAATTAAAGAAAATCCGTGAAAGACGGTTTCGGCGCAGCATTACGCGGTCAGCCTTTTCGGGATCGGGACCGCCCTCAACGGTGGTGGACTCCCTGCCAAGTACAACGTCGTCGTGAGGAAGCGCGCCCTGCGTGGGGAGCATTTTTTCCCACCACTCGTTTACCTCGGGAACCTTTGAAAAAAAGCGGTGTCCGCCCATATCCATTCGGTTGCCCTTGTAATTGACCGTGCGCGAAATGCCGCCGAAGCAATCGCTTTCCTCAAGCACGATCACATCATAATCCTTGCTTTTTTTCATCAATTCATACGCCGCGGTCAGACCCGCAGGACCGGCGCCGATAATCAATACCTTTTGCATATCAAAACCCCTGCTTTATTTTTTCTTTCGATATAAAATAACCTTGCGCGCCGCATAATTCCAAATAAGAACAATGGCAGTCGCCGCCAGCCAAACAAGCATATAATGCCATCCAAGGTGTTTGTTGAACGCCCACAGCATCACCCACTTGATTCCAAGTCCCGCAACACCGATCACACCATATGTCAAAAACTCTCCGGCTGCATTGGTGCGCTCGCTTTTTTCCTGAAACACAAACAGCTTTGACAAAAAATAGTTAGCTATCAGACCAAGAATAAAAGCGATGGTTTGCGCAATGTAAATTTGCAGTCCTTTTCTTTCGTGAAACACAAAATACTGGATCAGCCACAGCGCTCCGCCCTCAACAAGAGTAGCGATGCCGCCGACCAGACAATAGCGAAAAAACTGGATAAAAATATTATCGGTTTTTTCATAGAACAGTCCTTTGAAATCGCGTTTTGCGATCAAGGAAAACAACTCTTTCATTTTTCCTCCAAGCATTCACATATAATCTTATTAATTATATCACAAAATCAGCAAAATGACAATAGCAAATATCTCTTGCAAAACGCTGAAAGCAAAAGCGATAATAATTACAATTCATCGCTTCCGCGGCAATTATGTTAAAAACCCAAAAAATACCCCGTACCCTTGCTTGAGTACGAGGTACATTTTGGTTTATTTTTTTGTGATAGTGATATTCGCAAGATACGCGCCGCTTGCCCAGCAATCCTTAACGCCGCTCATTTGGAAGGTCACCGGCATTTGCACCGATCCGGTTTTAACGGAAGAACCGGATGTATCGATGACCGCGGTGATCTGCGACGCCGTAAGCTTGTCAAGACTTGCCTTCGGGCCGACCACCGTTACTTCAATACTCTGCGAGGTGACCTCGGATTTCAAGTCAGCGGAAAGGTTTTCAACCTTGAACTGGTTGACCGTGAAGGTTTTGCTTGTCATACTGCTCAGGTCAAGCGTAACCTTGGCTGTGCTGTCGTTGCTTATATTTTTGCAGTTCTCGGGAACGCTGATGGCAAGCTTTTCAAAGGTATACTTTTGATTTTTCAGCGTAGCGAAATCAATTGATTCCAGCTTAACGCTTTCAATGGATTTAAGCGTTTCGGAAGGACCGGCAAGCTGCACCTCGGAGGGAGCGATCGAGATCATATTGTCGGAAATCGTCAAGCCGCTCGGTTTGTTAACATAAACAGGCTCTACGCTTACCTTCTTTTCGGGCAGAACAGATACCGTCGCCTTAACAGCGGTGCTGCTCAGCTCGAGATAATCGGAATGAATCTCATTGTCATCGGAATCGAGCAAAACGATTTTTGCGTCAACTTCCTTCATTGTCGTGAGCTTGCTTGAGATAGTCGCCTTGGCAACCACCTTGCTTATGCTCAAAACCTCGGTTTGAGGTCCCGAAACAATAAGGGTAGAATGCGCCAGCGTTGTGCTGCCGTAATAGCCGTCCTCAACCTCATAGGAAATGCCGTCCTGGATCTGTATCTCACGTTCTTTGAAGTAATCGACCTTGACGTTGATCGTGGAAGGCGTGCAACCCGTTACCGAGAAGTTGCCCAACGTGGAGCGTTTGTTGGCTGTGACCGGAAGCGTGTACTCGTCTACCGAATTGATAGAACCCGTAGCCGCCGTAACGGTTAGATCATTTTCCGTCACCAAGCCCAATACTGTACGGGTACCGGAAACCGTCACCGAAGCTTTCAGCGGCGTGGTGGAGAACACCTGCAAGCCCTGCTTTGTCGCCGCATCGGAAAGCTGCATTTGGATAGGCACCTCGCTTACCGTAAAGGTAGTGTTGGTGTTTGGCGAGGAAAAGCTCATATAAATCCAAATGATCAGCGACACAACGATCGCAAAAATAAACAGGAAGTAATTGTTTTGCAGCCAGCGGTTGAAAAAAGATTTTTTCTTCATTCTTTTTTCCTCCCTTTCCGGAATCTGCGGTACTTGCTTTCTTCCTCCTCCACCTCGTCAAGCAACAGCTCGTTAAGCTTTTTTATAAGCTTTTCACGGGTGAAATCGCGAATCAGCTCTCCGCCTACAGCAAGGGAGATCACGCCTGTTTCTTCGCTGACTACCAGCACAACGGCGTCGCTTTGCTCGCTGATGCCCAGCGCGGCGCGATGGCGCGTGCCTAAATTAATATCAACTGATTTGTTGCTAGTCAACGGCAAAATGCAGCCTGCCGCAAACAGCTTTCCGTCGCGGATTATGCTTGCGCCGTCGTGCAGAGGCGCCTTGTTGAAAAAGATGTTGCCGAACAGCGCCACCGAGGTTTCGGCGTCGATGATCGTGCCGGTGGAGGCGATGTCCGAAAGCATTATCTCGCGTTCAAACACAAGCAAAGCTCCTGTGCGCGAACGGGAAAACAATATTGAGGTATCGGCAGCGTCCACAATGGATTTGCTGACCGCCTTTTCCCATTCGTCGGTTTTTCCGTAGCTGGAAAACATTTTAAAATATTTTGACCAGTTTTTGTTTTTGCCCACCTGCTCCAGCGCTTTTCGAATTTCAGGCTGGAAAATCACCGTAATGATGACAACCGAAGCCTCGAAGAACGCGCGAAGCAGCGTTGAAAGCATCATTAAATTGAAAACAGACGAGAGAATGTAAACGCCCAGCAAGAGCAAAAGGCCTTTTAACAGCTGTGCGGCTCTTGTTTCGCGGATAAGGCGGAACAATCCGAAAATTATCAGCGCGATGGCAAGAATATCAACAACGTCACGAAACTGGATCGTTTTGATGATCGACCACAGATTATTAAGAATATCCATTTACATCCTCCCCTCTTGGTTACTTACTATTTTATTTTAACACAACACAGTAATGAATTGCAACCTTTTTGAAAGAAGTTTATATATTTTTTTGCAAGGAAGATAATAAATATTCAATTTGATCGCCGGTGGTAAACGCGGATATGACGGCACGAACGGTTCCGGTTTCTCCGGTTCCGTAAAACAGGTGCGCAAGCGGCGCGCAGTGCAGTCCGGCGCGCACCGCGATATTAAAACGGTCGCTAAGCCTTGCAGCCACGTCCTCGCTGTCGCGTTCCGACAGATTAAAGGAGATCACCGGAACGGCAAACGCTTCATCGGGACGATCGGTATAAAGGATAACTTTTTTATTTCGGGCAAGTCCGTCATACAACCGTTTTGCAAGCTTCATTTCCGAATGAAGAAGCTCCCTTTCTCCGCGCCTCAAAACAAATTTTATGCCTTCATTCAGTCCGGCTATTCCCGGAAGATTCGGCGTGCCGCTTTCGTATTTATCAGGCAGCACCTCCGGCTGTAACGGGTCTGCCGACGCGCTGCCTGTACCGCCCTGCATAAGGCTGTCGGGCAGCTTATCCGTATTGATCGCAAGCAAGCCCGTTCCCATCGGACCGTACAAACCCTTGTGACCGGCGCAGCACACGAAATCAAAGCCGCTTCGCTGCATATCTATCGGCACGCAGCCTGCCGTCTGAGCGGCGTCCAGGCAAAACAAAATGCCGTACAAGCGGCACATCGCGGCAATGCGTTCCACAGGCAGCCTGACTCCGAAAACATTGGACGCGCCGGTGCAGATCATCAGCTTGGTGTTGCTTTGGATCGCGCTTCGAAAGCTTTCAAGCGTTTTTTCTCCGTCGCCGGGAACGACGTCCGCCACGGAGTAAGTGACGCCTTTATCTTTTAACGCTTCCAGCGGTCTGCGCACCGCGTTATGCTCCAAGCAGGAGATCACCGCGTGATCGCCGCTTTTTAATATCCCGTGGATAACGGTGTTCAGCGCCGCTGTGCAGTTTAGTGTAAATACAATGTTTTCGGGAGACGGCGCGCCCAAAAGCGCCGCCGCGTTTTTTCGGCAGTCGTAAAGTATTTCCCCTGCCTTAAGCGACATAATGTGACCGCTGCGGCCGGGATTTGCGCCGTAATTCTGCATCGTTTCATAAACCGCGCGTCTTACGGCAAGCGGTTTCGGAAAGGTGGTCGCGCCGTTGTCAAAATAAATCATCTGTCATCATCGGCGAAAACGCCCTTATAGGGAATACGGCTGCTGTTTAAAATTTCCACCGCGCGGTCAAGCTCTCTGCCTATCGACAGGCTGTAGCCGCAGGAGCCTTTTCTGTAACGCGCAGGCGTTCGCATCATACCGGCGGCGATTTTATGACGCCGCAATGTGTCGCGTGCTTTAAGCGCCGCGGTCATAGACGGAAAGGTTATGATATTCTCCATTTTTTCACCTCGTTATTCGATTCTATTCCTACAGTACATTCTATGGCTTGAACGGATGATTTGATACACCGCAATCACCGTAACAAAAGCAAAAGCTCCCCGAACGCAGGGAGCACAAAAAACGAAAGGCTGACTCAAAACCCGAAATCGAGTGAATGAGTCAGCCTTATGCTTTAATTATTTGCTAAAAGAGTATTATGCTTTAAATCATTTAAAATCAGCTGGGATCGCGAAGGATTTTGCCGTCGCTTGCAAAATCGTACACGCCTGCCTGGATCAAGTCGTTAGTCTTGGCTGCGGGAATAACAAGGCGAGAGCCGGTGTAAATAGCGCCGGTCTGCTTTACGAAGTAAAGGTTGTTTTCAAATTCAACAACGCCCTTACCCTTTGCGATCTGATTGTTCTCGTAATAGTAGCCGCCGAACACGCCGTTCTTCTCTTCCAGCTTGCCTTCTTCGTCAAAGAAGTACTTACCGGTGGTCTTAAGTCCGTTAGTCTTTGATTCGGGAACAAGGATGCTGTTGTTCTTGTAGATCGCGCCTGACTGCTTTACAAAGTAGATGTCGTTGTCGACCTGAACAAGACCTGCGCCCTTCTGCAGAACACCGTCAACATAGTAGCAGTCGTTAACGATGCCGTTGTAGATGATCATTTTGCCTTCTTCGTCAAAAGCGTAATTGCCCTGGGGCTTAAGACCGTTTGCCTTTGACTCTGCAACGCTGAGGGTGCTGTTCTTGAAAATGTCGCCGTTCTGCTTTACGAAATAAAAGTCGTTGCCGACCTTAACAAGACCTGCGCCATTTGCGAGCACGCCGTCAACATAGTATTTGCCGTCGATGATCTCTTTTTTGGCTGCGGTGAATACAGCGGTGTAGGTAACGTCGGCAGTCACAGCCGG
>JBGUOX010000054.1:0-46504 GCA_045129995.1 Ruminococcus sp.
CCGGCTGTGACTGCCGACGTTACCTACACCGCTGTATTCACCGCAGCCAAAAAAGAGATCATCGACGGCAAATACTATGTTGACGGCATTCTCCAGAATGGCGCAGGTCTTGTCAAGATCGGCAACGACATCTACTTTGTAAAGCAGAACGGCGCTGTCTACAAGAACGCAAGCCTTTATGTTGCCGAAGCAAAGACAAACGGTCTTAAGCCACAGGGCAACTACTTCTTTGACGAAGAAGGCAAACTGACGATCTACAACGGCATCGTAAACGGCTTCTACTATGTTGACGGCATTCTCCAGAATGGCGCAGGCCTTGTTCAGATCGACAACGACATCTACTTTGTAAAGCAGAACGGCGCGATCCACAAGAACGGCAGCGTTATGATTGCCGAATCCAAGACCAACGGACTTAAAACTTCCGGTTTGTACTTCTTTGACGAAGACGGCAAAATGGAACACATGAACGGCGTTTACGGCGGCTTCTATTACGAGAACAGCGAGATCGTAAAGGGCAAAGGTATCGTTGAGTTTGAAAACAACCTTTACTTCGTAAAGCTGAACGGCACGATCTACACCGGCAACCGCCTTGTGGTTCCCGCGTCCAAGACTAACGACTTGATCCCGGCAGGTGTGTATGATTTTGCAAGCGACGGCAAGATCCTTCGCGATCCCAGCTGATTTTCAACAGCAATATAGTATTACAGCAAAATAATACTTTAGCTAAGAATTAAAACACAAGGCTGACTCATAACCGTAACGGTGAATGAGTCAGCCTTTGATTGTTTATGCTTACCGGGGTAGGGGAGATTTTTCTTTTCGATTTGTTTTTTAAAGAAAAAGTCCTCTCATATATAGCGACAAATCGAAAAAAATTTCGAGGATTCGGCAATTTTTTTAAGGAAAGGATTCTTTGCGAAAAAAAACAGGATTAAGGGCTTGCAAAATCGGAACAAATGCGCTATAATATAAAGCACCGTGCTAATGTGGCGCAGCCGGTAGCGCAACTGATTCGTAATCAGTAGGTCAGGGGTTCGAATCCCCTCATTAGCTCCATAAATTAAAGCAAAAAGAGATACCCTTGCGGTATCTTTTTTTGCTTTACTTAGCGGTTGAGGGGATTCGAAGGCGAGCGAAAAGAAAACAGTCCTGTGGACTGTTTTCCGCGAGAGAGCAGATGAACTTATAATACAATAACGCCGCAGTCAGCGAGATGAAGCGTGTCGGAAGAAGGTACGCACCTCATTAGCTCCATAAATGAAAGCAAAAGGAGATACCCTTGCGGTATCTCTTTTTGCTTTACTTAGCGGTTGAGGGGATTCGAAGGCGCACACTTGGGTGCGCCCCTACGTACATTAAAGAACGTTTAGATTAAAATCGACGACTCTTACTTGCGGTAAGGGCAGTTCTGCAACATTCCGGGTAAAACTAATGGACGCGCTGAAAATCAAGGGTTTTCCGTCATCACTTCACGCAGTCTTTTACCCAGAGGATGAAGTTTTCGGTGCTGTCGCCCGAGCGTTCGACCGGCTCGTGACCTTGCGCCCAAACGGTTTCAAAGTCCACGCTTTCAACTCCGGCGCGGCGGCGAAGCGCGAGCGCCAGGTTAACCTCGGTTGTCAGCGAGGTAGTGGGCTGTTCAATGCCCGAGCGTATACGCCAGTGCTTCGCGACGTCGGACGATCCAAAGCCGTCGCTGTTCTTAAGCAAAAAATACAGCGGTGCGTACATCTTTACGCGCTGCTCAACGGACGTTCCCAGCGAATCCTTTAATTCCATATCCGCGGCGTATTCGTCGGCGTATTCGCTTTTGAGCTCTGTCAGAATGTTTGACAGAATCTTGTCAAAATGCGCGCCTCTGCCGTTTGATTTGCCGAAAAGCGTATTGCCGCTGCCCGGCCAGTCAAACGCCACGGGAAGCTCCGACGCTTTTTTGCACGTCTTAACAAAGTCCTCAATGCTTGTGATCGACGCTGTTTTGGTTGCCTTGTCATAGGTAATCCACTTTTTTTCGGAGTTGAGCCCTTTTATGTAAGCCTCGGTCTCGGCGTCTGTGAGCTGTTGGTCGGCAAAATAGTTGTTGAGCGACCTTTCGATCACGGTTTTCAGATAATCATAATAGGAGCCTGCCTGATATATTCCGCTTTCGGATTTTTCAAGAAGCAGCGGCTGACCGTCCTCGCCGGTGAAGCCTGCGCTGTTTACGTAATCGGCATACGCGGCGGCGAGCTTTGCGGAGATCATATTCCAGTCCGTTGTTCGTCCCTGTCGGGTGCAGCCCATCATCCATTCATATCCCGCGTTTGCGGTGTCAAGGTCTGTGACGGGGCACCAAGCCATTACGCCCGCAACAGCGTCGGAAACTCCCTGAATAGCGCCGATCGCTTCCAGATACGGCGTGTAAATCGGACTGTTGCCCGAAGCGCCCAGCACAGACGCTATCGCTCCGCCTGCGCTCATTCCGTAAATATAAATCTTTTCCGCGTCGCCCGGCAGCACGTCATCGTTGTATCGGATATAGCGCACGGCAGCTTTTAAGTCTGCTGCTCCCAGGGGGGCTCCTTCGTTGATTCCGCGGCAGCCTGCAACTGCATAAATAAAGCCCTGAGAGGTGTAGTCGGAAATCTCCTCAAAAATGGATTTTCGGGTTTTGAGCACATCCTTTGTTATCGGCTCGGCAGCCGCATAGCCCTCTGTGCGGATGGGCATAATTATCGGAGCGCTGTCAAAATCATAGTTTTGATTTTCCTCTTTGTTCTTTAGCTTGCAGGTATATGTCCCGTCGCCGTTAAGATAAGCGTCCATATACATCCCCGGAACAAAAACCGCGAGCTGCTCGTAGTTTTCGTCGGCAGGGGACTCGCAGTAGCTTATCCCGAGCTGATAATAAATATCCTGTTCGGAGTCGTATTCCCACTTGCCCATATCCGTTTTCGGCAGCTTTGTGGAAACCTCGGGCTTTGTTTCCCTCGGCGGCATTTTTCCGGGGCCGCTGTCGCTGAGGACGCAGCCCGAAGCCGTGAGGCACACAAGACAAACAGCCGCTGCCGTTATCAATGATTTGCGTAACATAATATCACCTTCCGATATACCGAATAATCATTTGCCGATGAGCTGCTAAGGCGTTCAGCGCAGGATCGCCTTGATCGGATAGTTGTCGATCGCGACGGAGCCTGCCTGCGCCGAAATCGGCGGAAGCGCTTTGTAGGAAGCGAGCACCTCGGCGCACTGCGCTTTTGCTTTTTCCAGAATGTTTTCCTTTATGGCGGACATATCGCTCCATTTGCCGTCGGAAAACAAATAGCTTTCGCCGGGGTTGATCACGCCGCGAACGGTTATTCCTTCAAAAAACTCCGTGGAGTAGGGGAAGACCTCAAAGAAGCCGCCGCCTTGCTTAACGGTGAGCACGACCGCGTAGGAGTCGCCTTTTTCAATGCCATATTCGCCCGTGAGGTCGATTTTGTGCGAGCCGGGATACTTGTGAGAGTTGACGCCTTTTTCAAGCAGAGCGCCCGACGCGGGGGAGTCCTTCTTAGGGTTTTTGTATATCTCATAAGTCACTTCCGAATCGGGCTTGGCTGTTCTGTATTCAAGCTGAAACAACGTCTTGCTTTCTTCCGCTTCAAAAACGTTTGCCATCTTTGTTTCGCTTTTGTATTCCGCGGAGCCGTACCATTGCGTCATCATAAGATCATACTGATCGGTAAACAGCGAAGCGCTTTCGCCCTCGCTGCTCTCGTCAAAAACATAGCTGAGCGCCGACATCAGGCTGCGGTCGTAATAGGAAACATAAATGTAGCCGTCGTCGGGATCGCCGTCCGCGGAGCGGAGTCCCCAGCTGTTCTTGATTATCAAAGCGCCGTTTTGGGGCGGCGTGCTTTTTTTTGCGTCGTCTCCGGTTGCGTTTCTTTTCGTAAAATTCTCTTTTGGAAAATTATCGTCATATCCGACAACCATCACGGCGTGATTCGGCTGTTCGTCAGCAAAGCAATAAGCCGCGCGGTTTTTTGCGCTAAAGCCGCCTTCAAGAACGTTAAGAGCGATCGTTACGCCGTGTCCCTGATATAATTCCGTTTTTATGGCGTTTATCCCTTCTTGGTTGAAGCGGTAGCCGTTTGAGTCATACTCGGCAGGGCTTGGCAAAACCCTGCTGTCGCGAAAAATCGCAGCCGCGGGCGCGCATCGGTATTCGGCGCTGAGCGGCAGATTCCATCCGACGGAAGCCTCGCCGTTGTAGGCAAAGGGAAACTCTCCTTTGATCTCGGCTCTCTCGTCAACGGGACCGAATCCCGAGCCGAACAGATTTGCCGAATGAATGAACGGACCGCCGATGTAGTAGGCTGTCATCTCGTTGTCCTGATCCGGCTTGCTGAGGTCAAAGCCCTCGCCGATCTGCGGTGAGCGAACCCTGCCTTTTGCGACGTCATCCTTTGTCAGACCGTGGAACATATACCACACGATGAATTTCTCGGAAAAATTCACCTTATCGTTTGTTTCGCCTGCCGGAACTCCAAGCCCGTTTGCGTAAAGATAAGCCGTCTCGGCGGCTCCGGCAAGGGCAAAAGACCAGCAGTCGCCCCATTTTTGGGCTTTTACGGGAGTGACATAATTTTTGCCGTCGGCATTTCGCAAATCAAATTTTGAAGGAAGCTGCGACGCGTCGGTTATCTCTGCCTTTTTTGCCGAGGCGGACTCGACCGCTTCCGCCGCGTCAGCCTCGCCTGCGTCGTCGGGGACTTCGTTTGAATCGTTTCCGTTACATCCGGCAAAGGACATAATCAGCGCGGCGGCTATAACAAGCGCGAACATTTTTTTCATAATCACTCACTCTTTTCATCAAAAAGTATTTCAAGCAGTTCATCGGGAAGCTGCTGGACATAGGACATACCTCTGCCGTAATTTGCCACCGCGAAAAGGCAAATTCCGCGTTCAGTGTTGATGTAATCCACCGCGCCGAAGGAAGGCGGAATCTGACCAACGTGGCCGAAGCCGCCAAAGGGCATATGCCACAAGCCGAAGCAGTACTCTTCGTCGCTGTACGGATTCACGCTTTCGGTCATCTGGCGGAAGCTGTCAACAGAGATCACCTTTCCTTCGGAAAGTCCGCGCATCCATTTTTCCATATCGGCGGCGTTTGAAACAACGTCGCCTGCTCCGCGCGTAACGCCCGGACGGTAGAGATATTCGTTCTTTAGCTCGTCCGCTGACAGAGCCGAAGCCCACTCTGCGTCGGGAACCTCCTCAATAAAGCCCGTGTCGTTCATTTCGAGCGGAACAAAAAATTGCTCTCTTAAGAACTTGTGATAGGCAATTCCGCCTGCCTGCTCAACGATAGCCGCAAGCAGGAAATAATTTGAGTTTGAATATTCATAGTCCTGCCCGGGCTCAAAGCGCGGAGTCTGATCGGTGATAAGCTTTGTAATGGCGCTTATGTTTTCCGATTCATTGTCCGTGACCATCGTCGGCTTAAGAAACTCCAAATAATTCGTCAGTCCGGAGCTCATATTAAGAAGTTGCTTAACGGTGATTTTTTTGCCGTCTTTAAAATTGGGGAAGAACCTGTCGAGAGTATCTTCGAGGCTTAGCTTGTTTTGCTCGCAAAGGTACATAACGCACGCGGCGCAAAACTGCTTTGAAACAGAGCCTACGGGCAGCGAAGCGCCGGCGGTGAGCGGCTTTCCGTTGCTGTCGTCGCCGTCAACGTATGTGTAGATCACATCGCCGTTTTTAGTGATTTGAACAACGCCGGAGTATTCAACATCATCAAGCGCTTGGTCAAGCTGCTTTTTGACGTCCTCGCCGAGCGTTTCCGCCTTGGAAGCCTGAGCTGTTGTTTCCTGCTCGTTTGAGCCTTCCTCTGCCTTTGAGCCGCAGCCGGCGGCGGAAATGATGATAACTGCACTGAGAATAAGCGCGAATACTTTTTTCATAATGACCTCTCCTTTGATTTGTTTTTCAATTATATAATAAAACAAAAGGCGTAAAAACATCAAGCAACTGTATACATAATCATTCAATCAAAAAGCTAAAAAGTCAACCGACGGTTTAAAACACAGGCTTGTTTCTGTCGCAAATGCCGAAGATAGGGAAGGGGCTGCCCTTTGCAAGAACGTCCGCGTAGCAAAGCAGCGGCAAAATGTTTGCCTCATAGCGGATGATATATGAGTCGATCTCGCCGTCTAAGGAAGCGATCTTCGCGTGATGGACGATCTGTTTTTCGCAAAGCGTTTTCATAAGGCGCTCGACCTCGCGGCGGCCAAGCCCGGTTTTGTCGCTGATCAGCGCGGCTGTAGCGGGAATGCCGGGCATTTTGTAAAGAAAGTAAATTATGCCGAGTATCTTTTTGTCGGAGAGCAGGGCAAATACCTGGCGAATGTCCTCCTCGCTTTCAAGGTGCGCAAGAACGCTTTCGTTCTTTGGCTGAACCATAAGGAAATAGTGGCTGAAATCGTTTGAAAGCCGCGCGTAAACAACGCCTGCGTCGCGCGTTATATTAGTGAAGTAGTCGGTGCTGCGGTCAGATTCCGCGTCGGTAAGCCCCGAAAGGCTGTCGCCGAAATCCTCGTTAAAATCAGATTCGCCCGAAAGCCCGAGGAACACGGACATACAAAAGCCGAAGGCTTTGCGAAACGCTTCGTCGCACTGCATACCGCTCAGCTTTTTGACCAAGGTTTTTTTTATGTCCTGATCTTCTCTGCCGTAAAGCGCGTCAATGCTGACCTCGAGCACATCGGCAATAAGCGGAAGTATCTCGGCGTCGGGCGAGCTTCCGCGCTCCCATTTTGAAACAGCCTGAGTTGTAACTCCGATAAGGCTTCCCAGCTTTTCCTGAGTATAGTTTTTTTGAATGCGAAATTTTTTGATTTGCTCTCCGATCACGCTCATAATAAACCCTCCGTTGATTTATGCTTTCATTGTACCAGAACCCTTGCGGCTTGTCCATAGTAAAAAAACAAAAAACAGAGGTACCATTCTGTCACACTCTCTTGAAACCTGCACAAAAATATGCTAGAATAATAATAAATAATATTATATTTTCTCACGAGAAATATAAATAATGTTCTGTTATTGTCAACCGTTTGCTGTATTTTTTCGGCAAAATCAAATTAAGGATTTCAATTTGATCGCGCCCTTGTTCGGTATTTAAAAATACACGGTCAGCGGACAAGCTCAAATCAGCAATGAGATACAATTTTAAAGCAAAACAAAAGGAGGAAAACTTTATGCAAAAAACTTTTAAAAGAACAATAAGCATTTTGCTGTCGATTCTGATGGTCGTCAGCGTATTCGCAATCGTGCCGCTCTCGGCGAGCGCGGCATATGGGTACTCTAATTTAGCTCGGGGAACCCTTATTCAGCCGGGAGATTCTTTTTATTTCGAGAATATTGGCTCTTTTAAGTTCGCGGACTATAACGATCCCACGATCATTCACGAGGTGAAAGGTTCCGATTTCTCGTATAATCAGGCAACCCTGTCTGTAACTGACGGGTATTACAGCTTTGGCAGCACCAAGCTTCTGCCCACAAGCGTCTCTCCGGGCGGTCTGCTGATCGCCGACTATGATTCGACCACCCATATGGCAACATTCGGCGTACAGAACATCACCCATAGTTTCGATGAAACGACAGGGACGCTGACAATTGGCGGCTCCGGCGTTGTTCCGCGTTGTTTTGCGTTTACAGGCAGTGACGTTTACGGTGTTGTTTTTACTCAGAGCAATCTTGTAAAGCACCTGATCATTGACGCTACGGATATGATCGCCATAAAACAGGACGCATTTATGGCGTATACCGGCGGCTGTGTTCTGGAGGATGTTGAGATCAACTCCACTTCCTCAACGCCGTTGATTATCGAGAATCAAGCGATTTTCTATGAGAAGGACAGCGCCGTTACAATCACAGTCAACGCGGCGAAGCTTGCAACTGTAACTTCCTGCCCGGTCGGCAACTATAGCAGTCCTGTTAATTTGATTTACAATGTAGAGCAGCCTATCACATTCAATAAGAATGCCCTTACCGAGCCATCGAGCGACTTAACGGTGACATTCCCTACCGGCTGCAAGATTTTTATTCCCGGAGGACCGCAGTTCACGGATTCGCAGCTGCAAGAAGAATATGATAGTCTTGCAGAATATGGAGATGATGAATTTTTCTGGCGCCATCATTCCGATCTTGTTGAAGGTACGGATTATGTTTTAGGAGATGCGCGCTATGAAGAACTCACTCCGTTAAACGCTTCCCTTGTTGTCGGAAATGATAATACGGCGCTTTTCTCCGCTTACACCATCACAGACGAATCCGTGAACGGCACTGTGACCGCAAGCGTGAACGGCACTGATGTGACTGAGGCAGCGGCAGACGCTGACGTTCTTCTGACCGTCGCTCCCGATAACGGTTATCAGTTCAAGTCGATCTCCGCCACCTATCCGAAGAACAAAGTTGAGGAATTCAGCGACCTTGTTGCCCTGATGGGCGACGCGGTGTTTAGTGCAGCTGACTATGCTGACCATCCCGAATACACCTGCAAGGTCAATGACGGAAAGTTTGTCGTTTATGACGGCGACACATCTGTCGCGGAGCTTTCGGAAGCTAACATGACGAATGCAGAACTCGGCGGTACCTATTTCTCTGCTCAGTGCGGCGGTTTAGAATGGAACTTATATTTTAGAGATGGAAGAATCACCGATATCTATGTATACGATTCGGATTATAACTACATTTTCTCCTCTGCCGACGGTTCTAAATCCACAGGCACTTTGCTGCCCACTGTTGTAAATTTGACCACCGTAACGGAAGGCTCGCAGTATTCCTTGACCATGCCGAAGATGCCTGTCACCGTAAAGGCTGAATTTGAAGCTATTCCCACCTACACCGTAACATGGAAGAACGGCGATACAGTCCTCGAAACCGATACCGATGTAGCAGAAGGCACCACCCCGACCTATGACGGCGAAACTCCCTATAAGGCGGACTGCGCGGACTGCATCTACACCTTCTCCGGCTGGACTCCCGAGGTGACCGCTGTCACCGGTGACGCAACCTACACCGCGACCTTCACCGAGTCCGAGAAGCCCGAGACCATCAAGGACTGCAATAATAAGTATGGGAATTTCAGGCTTTATTCCAATGTTCCGATTGTAAGTTTTTCAAATGTAAATGATTTATTGACCGGAGCTATTATACCTATTACGTACGGAGACAGCAATACGATGATACCCGTACAGGACGCAAAGGGTTATTCGTATAAGTTCTATGACCAGACCGGTACCGAAATTCCGGCTCAGATTGCTAATTCAAGCAGTGCTCCCGGTTCCGATTATGAATTTAGCGACGATGTGACCGTGTACACCAATGTTATAAACTTTACACGTCCCGCAGGCTGTACAGCGATCTACATCGTAGCCACCGAGCCTGCACCCGCTCCTGCACTGCTCATCCTCAACGTCGGCGAGAACGGCAAGGTCGTGATGGACAACGGCACCTTCGGTAACGCGACCGATGCAAACAATACTACTGATATAGCTGGGCCTATTAATGTTGCTGACGGCACCAATGCCTCTATTGTTGACGGTCACACTTGTAATCTTGTAGAAGGCGGTTCGATCAATATCGCCACAGGCGGCAGGGTTTCGTTCTATGTCTCTGCCGACAACACAGGCAAGATCACCGCGATACCCGACGAAGGCTATATCTGCACCGGCTGGTACAACGGCGATACCCTCTACTCCTCCGACGCTGCTCTCAGCTATCAGAGCATCAGCGAGGATATCACCCTGACCGCGAAGTTTACTCCCGTAACCTACACCGTCACCTGGAAAAACTGGGACGGCACCGAGCTGGCTTCCGAACAGGTATCCTACGGCGCAACCCCGATTTATGACGACCAAGACCCTGTAAAGCCCGACGACGAGCTTTACAAATACACCTTCACAGGCTGGGCTCCCGATGTAACGGCTGTAACGGGCGACGCGGAATACACCGCTCAGTTTGACCGTGAGGACAGAGGCGAGATCATCGACGGCAAATACTATGTTGACGGCGTGCTCAAAAAGAGCCTTGGTCTGATCTACCTTGACGGCGAATATTACTACGTAATGGTAACAGGCGAAATCTACAAGAACAATTCGCTCAGCCTTGCCGAGTCAAAGGCAAACGGCTATATTCCTCAGGGAAGATACTACTTTGACAACGAAGGCAAAATCTCCTACAAAAACGGCATCGTAGCAGGTTACTATTATGTAAACGACGAGCTGCAAAAGGGCGCAGGTCTTGTCAAGATCGGCAATGACTTCTACTTTGTAAAGCAGAACGGCGCTGTCTACAAGGACGCAAGCCTTTATGTTGCCGAAGCAAAGACAAACGGTCTTATGCCGGCAGGCAAGTACTTCTTTGACGAAAACGGCAAAATGGAAGTCAAGAACGGCGTTTACGGCGGCTTCTATTACGAGAACAACGAAATCGTAAAGGGCAAGGGCATTGTTGAGTTTGAAAACAACCTTTACTTCGTAAAGCAGAACGGCGCGGTCTACACGACTCATCACCTTATGGTTCCCGAAGCCAAGACAAACGGCTTGATCGAACCCGGTCTATACGATTTCGAGGACGACGGCAGACTCATTCGCTGACAGGCTGATAATTATATGTAATTCTTTAGTTAAAAAATGAAAAAACACCCGGCAACGGCGCAATAACCGTTGTCGGGTGTTTTAATTCCGTTTACAGCCTTCAAAAGCCAACAGGGAAGATCAGCCGCCGCGCTTCCTTTTTTTGAAGCAAGCCTTGTCAAACTCCGGATTGAACGCGTAAAAGTTTTTGTCATCCAGCTTATCGGTCAGCAGGCGCAGACCTTCGCCGAAGCGCTGATAATGCACGACCTCGCGCTCGCGCAAAAAGCGGATGGCGTCCTTTACGTCGTGATCATCCGCAAGCCTCAGGATGTTGTCATAGGTCGTTCGCGCCTTTTGCTCCGCGGCAAGGTTCTCGTGAAGATCGGTGATCGCGTCGCCCTTCGATTGCAGATACGCCGTAGTAAACGGCACTCCCGACGCGGACTGGGGATAAACTCCCGTTGTGTGATCGGTAAAGTAATCGTCAAAGCCCTGCGCTTTGATTTGCTCCACCGTCAGATCCTTTGTCAGCTGATACAATATCGCGCCGATCATCTCAACGTGATTAAGCTCCTCAACTCCGACGTCGGTCAGCACCGCCTTAAGCTCGGGAGTCGGCATAGTGTATCTCTGGTTCAAATATCTTAACGCGGCTCCAAGCTCTCCGTCGGCTCCGCCCAGCTGGCTCATTATCGCCTTGGCAAGCTTTGCGTTGGGCGTTTTAATCCTGACGGGGTATTGCAGCTTTTTTTCATACACAAACATCAGCAGTCATCCTCCGTTTCCCACGGCCACGGCGCCTTGATCCAGTTCCAGCCGTTTGTGCCGTCGCCGCGCTTTGTAAGCGCTCCGTAGCGCTTTTCATACTGCTTTTTCAAATCCTTTGCCTTTTGCCCGTAACCGCGCATTTGCTCAAGCGCCTTTTCGTCGCCCGGGTGCGTGTCCAAATAAAGCTGCAAATCAAGCGCAGCAAACTGAAAGGCTGACAGCTGTTTTAGCATCGCTTCGCGCTCAGTCATCGCCTTCACCGCACTTGCTGCCGTAAAACGGTTTGTTCAGCTCCGAAAACATCGTTCCCGAAACAAAGCCCTGTTCGGGCGAATATGCCTTAAAGCCTTCCTGCTGAAACGGCACGTAAGCCATCGCGTAAGCCGTTTCCTCGGGCAGCCTTTTGATACCGTATTGCTTTTCCGCAAATTCCGTTAATCCCATTTTCTTCTCCTTTCATTGTTCAAGTCCGGACTCACCATATATTATGCCGAAAACTCCTTTCGGTGCCGGTTGACAAAACCGTTTTATGTGATATAATATTTGTGACAGTTCGTTTGCGCCATCCTGTCTTTAAACAAAACCAGGGCAATCCAAAGCGCTTTTGCGCTTGTTTTGTTGTGTAAAAAGGATGCGTCCGCGGCTGCGGGCGTTTTATTTTTTTATTAATCCCGTGAAAAGAGATTCGTATGTACTATCTAAAAACAAAAGCCGCGTTTGACAGCGCGCATTTCTTAAAGGGCTACAACGGCAAATGCGCCAACATCCACGGTCACCGCTGGGAGATCGAAGCGGAGATCGCCGGCGAAAAGCTTCAAGCCGAAGGTGAAAAGCGCGGTATGCTGATCGACTTCGGCGACGTTAAAAGCGAAGTCCGCTCGCTTGCAAAGGAATTTGATCACGCGCTTATCATCGAGCAGAAATCGCTTAAAAGCTCAACGCTTGAGGCGCTTTTGCAGGAAGGCTTCCGGGTGATCGAGATACCCTGCCGTCCGACAGCCGAAAACCTTGCAAGGCTGTTTTTTGAAAGGCTTGAAAAAAAGCTGCCGGTTTCCTGCGTTACAGTTTATGAAACGCCCGAAAACCGCGCGTCATATACGGGGGAAAGCTATGCTTAACGTGGCGGAAAAGTTTGTAAGCATAAACGGCGAGGGAGCTCACGCCGGAGAATTGGCTGCGTTTTTGCGCTTTAAGGGCTGCAACCTTTGCTGCTCCTACTGCGACACGCGCTGGGCTAACGAAGAAAACGCCCCTTGCAAAGCCGAAAGCGCCCGGGAGCTTTGCGACTGGGTACTGTCGCAAAACGTCGCTAACGTCACTCTGACGGGCGGAGAGCCGCTTTTGCAGCAGGATATTCCGCTGCTTATAAAGCTGCTTACAGAGCGCGGCAGACGCGTTGAAATCGAAACAAACGGCAGCGTGGAGCTGAAGCCCTTTGACAGCCTTTCGCCCCGTCCGGTCTTTACAATGGACTACAAGCTGCCGTCAAGCGGTATGGAAAATAAAATGTGCCTTGACAATATGGCTTTGCTCAAAAAACACGACACGGTAAAGTTTGTCGCGGGCAGCAGGGAAGACCTGATGCGCGCCGCGGAGATCATATCGCGTTACGGCTTGACCGGCAGGTGCCATGTGTACTTTAGTCCGGTGTTCGGAAGCATTGAGCCCGAGGAAATAGTTTCGTTTATGAAGGAGCGCAGGCTCAACGGCGTGCGGCTGCAATTGCAGCTCCACAAGTTTATTTGGCGCCCTGACAAAAGAGGAGTTTAAAATGGATATAAAAGCAATTGAAGAACACGTTGCCGGTATCTTGGAAGCCATCGGCGAAGACCCCGAACGCGAGGGCTTGAGGGAAACGCCTCACCGCGTCGCAAAAATGCTTGAAGAGGTGCTCGAGGGCATTGCCTACAGCAACAGCGAAATCGCGCAGATGTTCGGCAAAACCTTTGAGAGCGTCTGCGACGGAAGCACTGACAACGCCGTTGTTATGAAGGACATCTCCGTTTTCAGCTTTTGCGAGCATCACTTCGCGCTGATGTATGATATGAAGGTAAACGTCGCCTACATTCCGCGCGGCAAGGTGCTTGGGCTAAGCAAAATAGCCCGTATCTGCGATATGGCGGCAAAGCGGCTGCAGCTTCAGGAACGGCTTGGAAACGACATCGCTGAGATCATCTCTCTTGCCGCTGACACGCCCGACGTGGCGATAGCCATCACCGGCAAGCACAGCTGTATGACCGCGCGCGGCATACGAAATGTAAACGCGCAAACGCTGACAACAGCTTTCCGCGGCAGGTTCCGCGAGGACGAAGGCTTGAAAACGCTTGTCAAATTTGATTAACGGAAGGGTAAAATGAAGGCATTGGTTTTATGCAGCGGCGGTCTTGACAGCACGACCTGTCTTGCGCTCGCCGTTGAAAAATACGGAAAAGAAAACACGCTGGCTCTGTCCCTGAGCTACGGTCAAAAGCATTCGCGCGAGCTAAAGGCGGCTGAGGATGTGTGCCGTTATTACGGCGTTAAGCGCCTGGAGCTTGATTTGGCAAAAATCTTTGAGGGCTCGGACTGCTCGCTTTTGTCGGGCAGCGACGCGCAGATCCCGAAGCAGAGCTACGCCGAACAGCTTAAGTCAACAGGCGGCAAGCCTGTTTCAACATATGTGCCGTTTAGAAACGGCTTGTTTTTGTCCAGCGCCGCAAGCGTGGCGCTTTCGAACGGCTGCTCCGTAATCTATTACGGCGCTCACAGCGACGACGCCGCAGGCAACGCTTATCCCGATTGCAGCAGCGAGTTCAACGAAGCGATCAGCCGCGCGGTTTACCTCGGCAGCGGCGGCGAGCTGGAAATAATCGCGCCGTTTATCGGGCTTACAAAGGCAGACGTTGTAAAAGAAGGTATGCGCCTTAATTTGCCTTATGAGCTGACCTGGAGCTGCTACGAGGGCAGCGAAGCGCCCTGCGGAGTATGCGGCACCTGCCGCGACCGTCTTGCGGCTTTTGAAGCAAACGGCGTTATCGACCCTTTGATGAAAGGAGCGTCAAAATGAGCGGAAGAACAAAGGAAGAAACCGACGGCATTTCGCTGCTCGGCAACAAAAACGTTCGCTATTCAACGGACTATTCTCCCGAGGTGCTTGAAACCTTTCCGAACAAGCACACCGAAAACGATTATTTTGTCAAGTTCAACTGCCCGGAGTTCACTTCGCTTTGTCCCATCACGGGACAACCCGACTTTGCTACGATATACATTTCCTACATCCCCGGCGAAAAAATGGTCGAGAGCAAGTCGCTTAAGCTTTATCTGTTCAGCTTTCGCAACCACGGCGATTTTCACGAGGACTGCGTAAACATCATTATGAAGGATCTGATACGGCTTATGCAGCCGAAGTATATTGAAGTGTGGGGCAAGTTTTTGCCGCGCGGCGGGATCTCGATCGACCCTTACTGCAACTACGGAATGCCCAACACCAAATGGGAGCAGCTTGCGTGGGACAGGCTTGCGCGCCACGATATGGATCCCGAACCCATAAACAACAGATAAACAACGCCCGGTGAGCATCACCGGGTTTTCTTTTTCCGCTTTTGCTTCCGTTATTGACGTTCATTTTAAAATCCTGTATAATGGAATAGACTTTATGAAAGGAGAACAGCCGATGAAGCGTTTTAAAGCAGCCGTCCGTTTTTTCACTTCGTTAATACTCGCCGCAGCTTTGCTGTGCTCAGCCGCTTCCGCTGCAGCCGCTCCCGACACGGACAGGCTATACAAGGGAAGCTTTAAGCTGTACTCCTTTGAGGGCGAAACCGATATGCCGTTTTATTTCAGCGACAGCTTTTTTACCAAAAGCGGCAAAACAAGCGACGTGCATCTGCGCACGATGTCCTCGGTGCTCGCCTTTGCCGCGCAGTTTTCCGAGGACAGCAAGAAACCCGACAAGAACATCCGCGACGTGCTGATAGACATCGGCTGCGTTGACGAGGAGATCAATTTCAAAAATATGACCGTCACTTCGCCGAATACCATCGGAAGCGCCATAGCGCACAAATTCATCGGCGGCGTTCCGCTGATCATCGTAGCTATACGCGGCAACCAGTACAAGGAAGAATGGGCTTCCAATTTCACCGCCGGCGAGGAAGGCGATCCCGAGGGCTTTTCCGAGGCGGCAAGCAAGGTTTTGGCGCGGATCAAGCAGTATCGCGAGTTTGCGCACATTTCCGGAAAAGCCAAGTATTGGGTAACAGGCTACAGCCGCGCCGGCGCTGTAGCAAATTTGGTGGGCAGAACGCTAAACGAGGAATCCGACGCTTACAAAACCACGGCGGACGATTTGTATGTTTACACCTTTGAAGCGCCGAATTGCTCGGCGGACGACACGCAGTATGAGAACATCCACAACGTAGCCAACTGCAACGATATTGTCCCGTGTGTTTTTCCCGAGGACTGGGGAATCTCGCGGAACGGAGTTGCCGAGCCGATCGGCGACGAGGACGATTCGGTGATGGCAAAAAGCTTTGATATGGCGGCTGAGGGCTTCATGACCGACGTTTGGAAGGTAAAAAAGAAGGTGTTTTTGAAACAGTTCACCACCTTTTTAAGCGACAATATCTCACGGAAAACATATGTAAATCTTATGCAGGAGCCGCTTTGCGCGCTGAGTCAAATAGTTCTTTCCAAGGGCGAGGTCGATTTTAACGACCTGATGGATTTCGTTGATGAGGTTTGGCAAAGCGCCACACAGGACAGCGGAATGGTATGGATACTGCTCAAAGTGTTCTCCGCGCCGGAATCCGAAAATACCATAAAATCGGTCACGGAATTTATCGCGAAGCATATGGACAAGGTATATGACGAATCCGACACTTTCTTAACAGAGGAAGAGTACGAAACCTTGAAGGAAAGCATAAAGCCGCTTGTGAACGTGCTTTTGCTGCTCGTCACGCCAGAGCTTTACTGCACTCAGGACGACGGCGACGGAAACGAGCTAAGGCTGCCGTTTTATCATCTTCTGACCTTCTTTAACAACGCAAGCGAGTTTATTGATCCGCACTACGGAAGCAGCGTGTTTAGTCTGCTGATAGCGGAGGACGACCACTACAAGGAAGGCTTCACCGTGCCGCCGGGCGACGTATACTACGGCGAAACAAAGCAGAGCGACGGCGAAAACGCCGCGCAAAGAGCAAAGGCTCTCGGCTTTTCCGACAGCGATATTGTCTATCTTCAAAACGGCTATGACATTTCGCTCATCACCGAGGACATAACGCTCAGGGAAAACGAAGCGGACAAGGAAGTGCTTAAAGCGCTGAGGAGCTCAAAATCTCAAAGCGAGCGGCTCGACTCATATCACAGCATCACACTGACAAAGCAGATCGGATTTCGCAGTCTGCCTGCCGAAGCTCCCTTTGCCGAAAACACCGTAAGCGTGTCGGTTGAGGACAGTCAAACAGAAGCGCGCACCTATTCGGTGCTTTTCTGTGACGGCAAGGCGGTCAGGCGGATAACGCCGCAGACAGAATTTCTGGACGGCGTGGCAAGGCTCACCTTTGAAGCGCCCGAGTCCGGCGTTTATGCCGTGGCGTTCAGCTCGCAGACGACCGTAAAGGAAGCAGGCTTTGAAATGTTTACAGTCATTTGCTTCGCGCTAATCGTATTGCTCTGGCTGATCGCCGCGATAATTCTTGTACGCAGGCTGCGCAGGAGCAGAAAGAAATAATTTTTCGCAAACAAAAACAGGTTTTCATCACCCGAAAGGATGCTGAAAGCCTGTTTGATTTTTTATTATATTGTAATGTCATATTACGTTTTTTGACAGGAACTTTTCTTGTTTTATTGTAGGGTAAGGGCTCAGTAGCTGATGATTTCGTAGCCTGTTTCGGTCACGAGCACCTGGATTTCCCACTGCGCCGAGGGAGAGCCGTCCTTGGTGTATATAGTCCAGCCGTTTTCTTCGTCAGTGAAAATATCCGGTTTGCCCATATTTATCATCGGCTCAATGGTAAAGCAAAGTCCCGGCACCATCAGCATTTCGGTGCCTTTTTCGGTGACATAGCTTACCCATGGATCCTCGTGAAATTCCAAGCCGATGCCGTGACCGCCGACTTCTCTTACGACCGAATAGCCGTTTGACTTTACATAATCGTTGATCGCCTGTCCCATATCACCAAGAAAGCCCCAGGGCTTGACTTCCTTCAAGCCTTCCTGAAGCGCTTGCTTTGCCACTTCCACAAGGCGGCGCTTGTCCTCGCTGACCTCGCCGATGCAGAACATACGCGAGGAATCGGAAAAGTAGCCGTCGAGGATCGTGGACACGTCAACGTTGATTATGTCGCCGTCCTTTAAGATTATGTCCTCAGAGGGAATGCCGTGGCAAACCTCGTCGTTTAAGGAGGTGCACACACTTTTCGGAAAGCCCTCGTAATTAAGCGGCGCGGGAATGCCGCCCATTTTGGTTGTTACGTCGTAAACCCAGCGGTCGATCTCCGCTGTGGAAATGCCTGCTCTGATGTGCTCCGAAACGTAATCCAGCACCGCGATGTTGATTTTTGCGCTCTCTTTGATTTTTTCGATTTGCGCCGGAGTTTTCAGCAGGCTGTGATCGGGAACGATGTGACCTTCCGCTTCGATCTCCTCAATGCGCTCATCAAAGTCGATGTGGCACTTCTTGTATTTTTTGCCGCTGCCGCACCAGCAAGCGTCGTTTCTGCCCGGTTTCTTCATGCTAACCGCTCCTTAAAAAAATTTAAACCTTTTAGATTATAGCACTTTAAATAAACAACTACAAGAGATTTTTTATTTTTATTGCAGCGAGGCGCAAAATAATGTATAATAGATTTGCGCCTCCGCATAGGCTTAGACAGAGGTGTTTGTATGAAGCGAAAACAGATCCTGTCCGGCGCGGCAGCGGCGCTGTGCCTGAGCGTTTTTGTGTTTTTGATGCTGCGCTGCGTTTGCGGCGTAGCGGTACAGACCGTTGCCTTGAGCGAAAGCTTTATGCCGCGCGTGGTGATCGACGCAGGTCACGGCGGCGAGGACGGCGGCGCTGTGGTGGGGAAGGTGCTTGAAAAGGACATCAACCTTGCCGTCGCGCAAAACACAGCCGATTTTTTGACCTTGTGCGGCTTTGAAGCCGAGATGACGCGCCAAAGCGACAATGCCCTGACCGACGACGGAAAGGACGTGCGACAGCGAAAATACAACGATATGAAGCTGAGGCTCGAACGCTTTAACGAGTCAGAGCGCAACGTGATAATAAGCATACATCAAAACAAATTCAGCAGCGCCCAAAGTAGCGGCACGCAGGTTTTTTATTCTCCGAATCATACGGACAGCTCCTGTCTTGCCGGGTGCATACAAGCGTCGGTCAAGGCGTCGCTGCAGCACGACAACGACCGCGAAACAAAGGCAGCAGGAAAAGAGATATATCTTTTAAAAAACGCCAAAAACCCCGCTGTGCTTGTGGAATGCGGCTTTTTGTCAAACCACGGCGAGCGGCAAAGGCTGCTCAGCGCCGGCTATCAAAGGCAGATGTCGCTGGCGATCGCCGAGGGCTTTTTGAATTACTATCAACGAGTACGGAAGTGACATAAAATGGCAAAAATAAAAAGCGTGTTCATTTGCTCCGAGTGCGGATATGAATCGCCTAAATGGTACGGAAAATGCCCGTCATGCGGCGAATGGAACACAATGAATGAAGAGATAAAGGACGCCTCAAAAACGGCTCCTGCCGCAAAAGCGCGGTCGTTTTCGACATATGCCAAGCCGTTTTCCATCGGCGAGATCTCAACCGAGGACGAACACCGCTACGACACAGGCTGCAAGGAGCTTAACCGTGTGCTTGGCGGCGGCATCGTAAAGGGAAGTCTGATTCTGCTCGGCGGCGATCCGGGAATCGGCAAATCTACCGTGCTGATGCAGATTTGCCAATTTATGGGAGATTCGCTGAAGATTTTATATGTGTCGGGCGAGGAGAGCAAGCGCCAGCTCAAGCTGCGCGCCATCCGTCTGGGCGTAACTTCGCCAAATCTGTTTGTGATGACCGAAACCGACGTTGAGGTCGTGTGCGAGCAGATCAAAAACGTAAAGCCCGATCTGGTGATGATCGACTCAATACAGACAATGAACCTGACCGAGCTAAGCTCGTCGCCCGGAAGCGTTACTCAGGTCAGGGAATGTACAAACTGCCTGATGCGCACCGCAAAGGGCTTGGACATTCCGATGTTCGTGGTGGGACACGTCAACAAGGAAGGCTCGATCGCAGGTCCAAAGGTGCTGGAGCATATCGTGGACACCGTTTTGCATTTTGAGGGCGACAAGCAGATGGCGTGCCGTATCCTGCGCGCGGTCAAGAACCGCTACGGCTCAACAAACGAGATAGGCGTTTTTGAAATGACCGACAAGGGCTTGCAGGAAGTTGAAAATCCTTCCGTAATGCTGCTTTCCGGCAGACCTACGAATGTTTCAGGCACCTGCGTTACTTGCACACTTGAAGGCTCGCGTCCGATACTTGCCGAAACCCAGGGACTGGCGACGCAAAGCGGCTACGGCAACGCGCGTAGAATGGCGACGGGCTATGACTACAACCGCTTGTCTATGCTGCTGGCTGTGCTTGAAAAGCGCGCCGGATATTATTTTTCGAACTGCGATACATATATCAACATCGTAGGCGGCCTACGCGTTGATGAACCCGCGATCGATCTGTCCATAGCTATGGCGCTTATAAGCAGCCTTAAGGACGCTCCGGTGGATGAAAAGGCGGTCGTGTTCGGCGAGATCGGCTTGGCAGGCGAGATCCGCTCTGTGTCGCAGGCGCAGCTCAGGATCAACGAAGCCGAGCGGCTGGGCTTTGAAAAAATCGTGCTGCCTTATCACAATTTGAAGGGCGTAAAAAGCGAGCACGCGCAGCTTATCGGCGTAAAGAATATCCGCGAGGCTTTTGAGGCGATAAGCGAATGAAGCGGCTGCTGATAAGCGACGAGTACTCGTGCTTTTGCAGAGAATTACAGGCAAGAGGGTATGAAATAATTCCTACAAAGAAAATAGATTGCTTTTTGCCGCCGGAACAGCGCCACGCCGATTTGCAGTTTTTGCGCATCAACAGCAAATGCTTTACCTTGGATGACTGCCGCGAACATATCAGCGGAAAGTATCCCGAGAATGTGCGGCTCAACTGCTTGCTGTTCGGCGGCGTTCTGTATGGCAATATGAGCGCCGCAGCTTCGTCTGTACGCGACTTTTGCCGCGAAAACGATCCGTACCGTCGATGTAAAACAGGGCTATACGCGCTGTTCCGCGCTTGCTATGAACGACCGCGCGGTGATAACGGCTGACAAGGGGATAGCCGAAGCTCTGAAAATGGATGGGGCAGAGGTCTTGCTGATCTCGCCCGGATACATTGAGCTTCCCGGCTTTGATTACGGCTTTATCGGCGGCGCAAGCTTTTGCGACGGCGAAACGGTATTCTTTTTCGGAGACATAAAAAAACACCCCGATCACATAAGGATCAGGGAGTTTTGCGAAAAGAATCAAATAAAAACAGAAATAATATGCGCTGACAAGCCGCTGACAGACATTGGCGGCGCTGTCATTTTTTAGCGTTGACCTTGGCGAGCGGATTTGAATCCGCCGCCTTTTTCATTTGCTCGCTGCTTAAGTGCGTGTAGATTTCGGTGGTGCCCAAATTTTCGTGCCCGAGGACTTCTTTCAGCACGCGCACATCGACTCCGCCGTGCTGATACATCAGTGTAGCCGCGGTGTGGCGAAGCTTGTGACAGGAATAGCCTTGGGCGCTAAGACCGATTTTTTCAAGGTATTTATACACCATCGCCTGAATGGTTTTGACGGACATACGGCGGTGATTGCGGCTGATAAACAGCGCGTTTTTGTCGATAACGCCGTCCACGGGGCGCACGCGCATATAGTCGTTGACCGCGTTTACACAGGCAGAATTAAGATAAATGATACGTTCTTTGTTGCCTTTGCCGAGCACTCGGATGGTATTGTCGTTGCGGATGTCGGTGTAATTCAGCCCGGACATCTCCGATACACGAAGTCCGCAGTTGAGAAACAGGGTAAGGATGGCGTAATCGCGTTCGCGGTTATCGCCTTCAACAGCGTTAAGAAGTTCGATGCTTTGTTCGAGAGTAAGGTACTTGGGCAAAGCTTTTTTCTTTTTCGGGACTTCAAGCTCTTCGACCGGATCTTTTTCGAGATAATGCTTTTTCTGAGTGATGTACTTAAAAAACCCCTTAAGGCTGGAGCATTTACGCGCGCGCGAAGCAGCAAGATTTCCGCGCTCGCGCTGAAGATAATTCATAAACTCGTAAGCGTCGTTCAGCGTGACGGTTTTTAAAAAGTCCAAATCAATGTCGTCGATGGCGATGTTTTCAAAATCAGCGTCGGAAGGAACGTCGCCGCGGTATTTCTTTAAAAAGCGGAAGAAGGTTCGCAGGTCAAGAAAATACTCGTCAACGGTCTTGACGGATTTTTGACGGATGGTTTGCTGATAGAAAAGATACTCTTTTAAAATCGGAAACGATTCATCCTGAAAGCGTACAGCCATAAAATCACCTCGAAAATCGGTATAAACTGATTATAGCATAAGAAAAGAGGGGTATAATTCCGTATCGGAATAATTATACAAAATGAATATTTTGTATAATTCAGGGAAGGAGCGATTCAAAGAAAGCCTGAAAAATAAAACGGAAAGTGATTTATCCCGGTTTGCAATGCTTTTGATTCATATTTTTAATCTGCGACGCTTTAGCACGGTTATTTTCCTGACGCTCACGGCTTTTCGATTGAACGTTTACTCATTGGAAAAATTTCTGTCGGCTGTATTTTGAAATCAGTTTTCATAATCTGATTTCAAAATCGCGTATACAGCCATATCGCAAATGCCCTGCATATTCATGCCTGCCTGACGGTGCGTGCCTTCGTGCAGCATTCCGCATTTTTTCATCACAGCGCCCGAATGCGGATTGTTTACGTCGTGCTTTGCCGTGATCCTGTTTAAGCCGACTTCATCAAATAAAAACCTAATAACTTCGCGCAGCGCTTCGGTCATAATGCCTTGGTGCCACCATCGAAATCCTAAGCAGTAGCCAATTTCGGCTTCCTTGATCTCTTCACAAAGTCTGACCACCCCGATACTGCCTATCGGCTCGCCTAATTCCTTTAGTACGATTTTCCAGTCATAAAAATCTGACTTTGTTTGACTTTCCAAAAGATACTTATGATATGTGTCGCGCAGCTGCTGTGCGCTTTCATAAGGATGCCATGTCAAATATTTTGTGACGCGCTCGTCGTTCGCCCAATTGTAGAACATATATTCGTAGTCTGATTCTATTGTTTTGCGCAGGATCAGCCGCTCGGTTTCCAGCGTTTTGATTCCCAAATGGTTCATTTTGCACTCCCCTTTTATTTTTTGACAAGTATATCACTTATAAAGTATGCTGTCAAGCAAAAGAAAAGCAGCCGGTCGCCCGACTGCCATTCTTTTATATGGTAGATTTTATGAACTGAATCAGCAGATGCCCTGGAACATCATAGCGTTGGCAACTCTCTCGAAGCCGGCAATGTTAGCGCCTGCGATAAGGTTGTCGCCGAGGTCGTACTTCTTGCAAGCGTCCATAGACTGCTTGAAGATGTTAACCATAATGTTTTCGAGCTTCTCGAATACTTCGTCAGCGCTGAAGATGAGGTGCTCGGCGTTCTGAGCCATCTCGATGCAGGAGCAAGCTACGCCGCCTGCGTTTGCAGCCTTGGAAGGACCGATAACAACGCCGTTGCTCTGCAGGTACTCGATAGCCTCGTTAGTGGTGGGCATATTTGCGCCTTCGCAAAGGAACTTACAGCCGTTGGCAACCATCTTTTCAGCGTCAGCGGTGTGGATCTCGTTCTGGGTTGCGCAGGGAATGTAAAGGTCAGCCTTAACGCCCCAGGGCTTCTCACCCGGGAAGAACTTAGCGTTGGGGAACTTCTCTGCATATGGAGCGCAGATGTTCTTGCCGCTTGCTCTGAGCTCAAGGAGATAATCGATCTTCTCGCCGGTAACGCCTTCCTCGTCGAGGATGTAGCCGTCGGGACCGGAGATGGTGATCGCCTTAGCGCCGAGCTGCTCGAGCTTCTTGGCGGTACCCCAAGCAACGTTACCGAAGCCGGAGATAACGACCTTCTTGCCCTCGAGGCTCTCGCCGAAGTGGTTGAGCATTTCTCTTGCGTAGAATACGATACCGTAACCGGTAGCTTCATCTCTGCCTGCAAGACCGCCGTTGGGCACGCCCTTACCGGTCAAAGTGCCGTCATAAGCGTCACGGATTCTCTTATACTGACCCATCATATAGCCGATCTCTCTGCCGCCTACGCCCATGTCGCCTGCGGGAACGTCGGTGTTGGGGCCAATGTGTCTGAACAGCTCGGTCATAAAGGACTGGCAGAAACGCATGATCTCCATATCGGACTTGCCGTTGGGATCGAAGTCGGAACCGCCCTTGCCGCCGCCGATGGGCAGACCGGTCAAAGCGTTCTTAAAGATCTGCTCGAAGCCGAGGAACTTGATAACGCTGAGGTTTACCGAAGGAGCAAAACGGATGCCGCCCTTGTAGGGACCAAGCGCGCTGCTGAACTGAACACGGAAGCCGCGGTTTACCTGCACCTTGCCGTTGTCGTCTACCCACGGAACTCTGAACATGATCTGTCTTTCGGGCTCGGTGATTCTTTCGATCAGACCCATCTTCTCATACTGGGGATTCGCATCAAACACAGGCTCCAAAGAAGTAAGAACTTCGGTAGCGGTTTGAAGGAATTCAGGTTGATTCGGGTTTTTTGCTGCCAGCTTTTCAAGCTGTTCGCTAACGTATGACATTTTAAAATCCTCCCATTTATTAATGTACAATTGATTACTTTTGCAGGAAAATGAAACCTGCATTTCACCAACGTTTATATTCTACACTATCAATATGGATTTTGCAAGTGTTTTTTGCAAGTTTTTTAAAAGGAAATTCATTTTTTTGACCTTAAATCACGGTTTCTTCGCAATTTGCACTAAATTTTGCAGGATAACACGCACTCAAACTGGCATTTTTGAATTTTCGATCCGGCTCCCTTTGCCCAAAGGCAGACTTTTCCACATCGAAAAAATATTTTGTATAATTCAAAGGTCGAGTTTTCACATAGCTGTTAACATAAATTTTAGTTGCATTTGGACATATCAACGTGTTATAATAATGTTGAAACTAAAATTATACAATTTGTAAAAGGTGATTCTATGGATTATTGCAAACGATTGAAGCAGCTTCGAATCGAAAACGGTTACACTCAGGAGCAGATCGCGTTTATTCTGCACACGCGCCAGGAGCAGTACAGCAAATACGAAAGCGGAAAGCGCGAACTGCCGCTTAAGCATTTGATCGCTTTGTGCTGCCTGTACCGCGTTTCCGCCGACTATGTTCTTGGTATTGAAAAGTTTATAAATAAGCGTCAATGACGCTCTTTAAAAGAGACAATACCCTATATAAAAAAAGAGAGAGGCCGCTGCCTCTCTCCCCTTCTGATTATTCTTTATTCTTTATCTGCATCTTCCGCCTGAGCGACCTTCATCATAATCGCACATTCCATACGCTTGCGGAAAAGCTTGCAGCCGTATTCGTAGATCCCGTTGATCGAGCCGGTGGCGTGATACGCGTTTGCCGCGCAGCCGCCGCTGCAATAAAGTCTTGCCCAGCAGTCCCTGCAATCGGGACGCGCGTAGGCGTTGCACAGCTTGAACTCGTCCTGAATCTCGCGGTTGTCAACACCGTTCCAAATGTCGCCGAGCCTGTACTTGTCGTCGCCTACAAACTGATGGCAGGGATACAGATCGCCCCACGGCGTCACCGCCATATATTCCGTGCCTGAGCCGCAGCCGGAGATCCGCTTGTAAATGCACGGTCCGCCGGTCAGGTCGATCATATAGTGATAGAAGGTGATCGGTCTGCCCTCTTTTTCGCGCCTGAGCATTTCCTTTGCAAGTATCTCGTACTGCTCAAACAGCACGGGCAGATCATCATACGTCAGCGCGTAGGGATCGCTTGGCGCGCAAACGACCGGTTCCATTGAAAGCTCGGTAAAGCCAAGATCAGCCATATGGAAAATATCGTTTGTGAAGTCGGTGTTATTGTGCGTAAAGGTGCCGCGCACATAGTAGCCTCTTCCCTCTCTGCGGCGGACAAATTCCTGAAACTTTGGAACGATCACATCATAACTGCCCTTACCGTTTATCGTTTTGCGAAGGTTGTCGTGGATCTCTTTTCTTCCGTCCAGGCTGAGCACTACGTTATGACACTCGCGGTTGGCAAACTCGATCACGTCGTCATCCACAAGCATTCCGTTTGTCGTAAGGGTAAAGCGGAAATTTTTGTTGTGCTGTTTTTCAATGCTGCGCGCGTAGGCGACTATCTCTTTAACGACGTCAAAGTTCATCAGCGGCTCGCCGCCGAAGAAGTCTACTTCAAGATTGACTCGGCTTCCGGAGTTTTCGATCAGGAAATCTATTGCTCGCTTGCCGACCTCTAAGCTCATCAGTGCGCGCTCGCCGTGATATTTGCCTTGGCTGGCAAAGCAGTATTCGCAGTTTAGGTTGCAGGTGTGCGCAATGTGCAGGCACAGCGCCTTGATGACCGTGTTGCGCTTTTTAAAGTCAAAGGCGAGGTTTTCATATTTGTCCTCGGTAAAGAGCTTGCCCTGCGCCTTAAGCTCCTCAACGTCGTCTATGCAGTCGCTTATCTCCCGAGCGTCAACGGTGCTGTCGTCCTTATATTTTTCAAGCAGCGCAGAGGTTATGTCCTCTCTGCCGTAATTGTTATTGAGCATTTCGATCACGTCGTAAGCAAGGTCGTCAACGCAGTGAACGCTTCCGCTGTAGACGTCGAGCACGATGTTATAGCCGTTGAGTTTATACTGATGTATCATACCAAACACTCCAATGCAAAAGGAAAGCCGTTAGCCCTGTGGGATAACGGCTGTTGTTCCTTGTGAGATTCTTATTTCTCGAGGCACTTCTCGCACTGCTGGTTAGCAACACCGCAGGAAGTTTTGCAAGCTGACTGGCAAGAGGTCTGGCACTCGCCGCAGCCGCCGGTCTTGACGCTCTTTTTGAGGTCGCGGGTCTCGATAGTTTTGATTCTCTTCATATGAATCATACTCCTTTCGGAATTTTTATATAAATTTTATCATATACAGCGAATTTTGTCAATGACTAATCCGCAACGATCAAGCCCTTGGGGAACGTGTCGCGGCTTGAAAAGATATTGACGCCGCGTTTTTCAAGCCGTCCGATCTCGCCGAGAATGTCCGGGGAGATGATTTCGCCCTTGACGATCAGCGGTATCCCGGGCGGATAGGCAAATACGTCCTCAAGAGAGATCCTTCCGGCGCAGGCTTGCAAAGGCAATACCGCCGAAGGATAGCGGAAGCAGTCGCAGGATCGGCAGGCTTTTTTGGGCTTTATTTCCTTAAAAGAATCATTATTCTTAACAGCCGTCAATTCCCTGTCAATGGACAAGAGCGCGTCGGCAAGGCGGTCAAAGCCCTCGTCTGTGTCGCATACAGACGTCATGGCGATCACATAATCGGCAGCGGACATTTCGGTTTCGAGCTTGTATTCATCGCGAAGAATATCCGCCAAAGCGTGACCGGTCAAATCGGTTCCGGCTGTCAGTATCACAAGCTTTCCTTTGTCGTAATCACATACGCTTTTGGGGAGCTGATGAAAAAGCAAACGAAGGTGAAGCAGGTCTTTTATTCTTTTATAGAATAATTCCAGGTGCTTTCGATGGGCTTCAAACAGATTTTTCTCCGTTCCGACCGTATCAAGACAACGCCCGGCTGAACTCATCAGCACATAGGAAGGGCTGCTTGTTTCAAACACCGCCAGCTCAGCTTGCAGCTCTCCCGTGAGCGCTTCGTCATTCGTGAGCAGCAGCGCGGTTTGTGTAAGGGACGGAAGCGTTTTGTGCAGGCTGACAACGGAAACGTCAGCTCCCGCCGCCATCGCGGTGACGGCAGTTTTGTCAAAATACAGGTGCGCGCCGTGCGCTTCGTCCGCAAGCAGCTTAGCGCCGCGGCGGTGACAGATTTCGGCTATCTGCGAAAGCTCGGAGCAAACGCCCTCGTATGTCGGTGAGGTAAGAACCACAAGCTTTGCGTCCGGGTGCTCCGCAAGCGCTTTTTCCACTTGCTTTGCAGTTACACTTCCGTATACTGACGGATAGTTTTCCAACCGCTCGGGATAGATGTATTCCGCGTTCAAGCCGCAAAGCTCCGCCGCGTTGTATACCGCACGGTGGCAGTTGCGCGCAAGGATGACGGTATCGCCTGGCTTTGTCATCGCCCGAACAGCCGCCAAAATCCCGCCCGTGGCGCCGTTTACCAGCAGATAAGCGCGCCTGACCTGAAAAAGCTTTTCCGCCTTTAATTCGATTTCACGGATACATCCCTTCGGGCAATGCAGGTTGTCAAAGCCTTCGATCTCCGTTAAATCTATTTTATACGGCAGCAGGCTGCCGTCGTCCTGTCGCTTGTGACCGGGCATATGAAAGGGATAAACGCCGCTTTCGGCATATTTTTCAAGTTTTTCGTACAAGCCGCTCATTATCAGTTGGTACCAAATTCTCTAAGCTCCAAGCCCTTGTTATGGTCAAGAGCCCAGTCGATGCTCCAAAGGCTTGTAAAGAGCAGCAAATTGTTGCCCTTCAAGTCACGGATACGCTTTGTATCGGACGCAAGGTCAAGAGCTTTCGGATCAACATCCTCGTTGACTATCCAGCGGATGTATTCATACGGAAGGTTTTCCATAATGATGTCCACGTTGTACTCGTTTTCCAAACGGTATTTGAGCACGTCGAACTGAAGCACGCCGACAACGCCGACGATGACTTCCTCCATACCTGCGTCAAGCTCCTGGAATATCTGGATCGCGCCTTCCTGCGCGATTTGATTTGTGCCCTTGATGAACTGCTTGCGCTTCATAGTGTCCTTTTGGCGAACGCGCGCGAAATGCTCCGGCGCAAAGGTTGGGATCCCCTTGAACTGTACCTTGTGGCTCGGCGAGCAGATGGTGTCGCCAATTGAGAAAATACCGGGATCAAACACGCCGATAATATCTCCGGCATAGGCTTCGTCAACGATCTCGCGCTCCTGAGCCATTATCTGCTGCGGTTGAGACAGGCGCATTTTTTTGTTGCCCTGAACATGGAATACCTCCATATTCTTCTCAAACTTTCCGCTGCAAATGCGCATAAACGCAACGCGGTCGCGGTGAGCCTTGTTCATATTCGCCTGGATCTTGAACACAAAGGCGGAGAAATCCTCGCTCATCGGGTCTACCTCTTCGCTAACGGTCTCGCGCGAAAGCGGCGAAGTGGTGAGCTGTAAAAACTGCTCCAAAAACGGTTCAACGCCGAAGTTTGTCAATGCCGAGCCGAAAAACACCGGCGTCAGCTTACCGTTGCGCACGGCGTCAAGGTCAAATTCGTCGCCGGCTCCGTCGAGCAGCTCGACCTCGTCAAGAAAGTCCGCCTTGAGGTACTGACCGAGCACCTCGTCAAGCGCGGGATCGTCGAGGGCGTATTCCTTCTTTTCAACTTCCTTTTGACCGTTGTTGGCGGTAAAGGCGAGGATTTTTTCGGTGTTTCGGTCAAACACGCCCTTAAATTCCTTGCCCGAGCCGATAGGCCAGTTGACGGGATAGGTCGCTATTCCGAGAACGTTTTCGATGTCCTCGAGCAGATCAAACGGACTTTGCGCGTCGCGATCCATTTTGTTTATGAAGGTGATGATCGGGATGTTGCGCATAACGCAAACCTTGAACAGCTTTATGGTCTGCTTTTCAACACCCTTTGAGCCGTCGATGACCATAACCGCGGAGTCCGCCGCCATCAGCGTGCGGTATGTGTCCTCGGAAAAATCCTCGTGTCCGGGGGTGTCAAGGATGTTGATGCAATAGCCGTTATATTTGAATTGCAGCACCGATGACGTAACGGAGATACCTCTTTGCTTTTCGATTTCCATCCAGTCGGACACCGCGTGACGCGCGGTGCGCTTGCCCTTGACCGAGCCGGCAAGGTTGATCGCTCCGCCGTAGAGCAGAAGCTTTTCGGTAAGGGTTGTCTTACCGGCGTCCGGGTGGGAAATAATCGCAAACGTGCGGCGTTTGGTGATTTCTTCCTGTAATGAACTCATAAATTCAGTCCTTTTCTTTAATTCTTCTCAATTTATAATAATACTATTTTTGCGGTTAAAATGTCAACAGGTCAAAGCCAATTTCTGCAAAAATATTATTTTTCAAGTTTTTGATACAAAAGCTTGACAAAAAAGTTAAAATATTGTAATATAAGGTTGTTAAAAGATTTGATTATTCCTATCTTTTCATATACCTTCCAACTTTGAGGCAGAAACTTTTCGGTTTCTGCCTCAAACATTTGTGTAAAAGACGGTGACTTATGAGCGAACACATCGGACTTTATCTGCATATCCCCTTTTGCAAAAGCAAGTGCGCCTACTGCGACTTTTTCAGCCGCGCGGCGGATGAGGCGCAGCTAACCCGCTACACCGCGCAAATGCTGAAAGCTGTCACGGATTGGGGCAAAAAAGCGCGCGAAACGGTTTCAAGCGTTTATTTCGGCGGCGGCACGCCGAGCGTCCTGGGAACGAATCGGCTTTGCGAGCTGCTTTGCGCCGTAAAAAGCGCCTTCACGGTTGATGAAAACGCCGAGATAACGCTGGAAGTCAATCCCGAAAGCGCGCTTCGGCTTGATTTTTCGGCACTGCGCGCAGCAGGCTTTAACCGCGTTTCCGCCGGCTTGCAGTCTGCAAACGAGAATGAACTTAAAATACTCGGACGAATCCACACGCCCCGGCAGGCAGCTCAGGCGGTAAAGGCGGCGCAGGCGGCTGGGATCGAAAACACTTCGCTTGATTTGATGATGGGCATTCCCCTGCAAACGCGCGACAGCCTGCGGCGCTCGATCGATTTTTGCGCGTCACTCGGCGTAAAGCACATTTCCTCGTACATTTTAAAGATCGAGCAAGGTACACGTTTTTATTCTATAAAAGAACAATTGCAGCTTCCGGACGATGATGTGCAGGCGGAGCTTTATCTGTTCGCGGCGGAGTATTTAAAGCAGCACGGCTTTTTGCAGTATGAGATCTCAAACTTTTCCGTTCCGGGCTTTGAGAGCCGCCATAACACGCTTTACTGGCGATGCGGCGAATACATCGGGATCGGCGCGGCAGCCCATTCGTTTTATCACGGACGGCGGTTTTACACGCCGCGCAGCTTTGAAGCCTTTTACCGTGGCGAAAGCATTGACGACGGCGAAGGCGGCGGCGAGGATGAATACATTATGCTCGCCTTGCGGCTTGCGGAGGGCTTGCGCTTTGAAGCCTTTGAAAAGCGTTTCGGGCATCCGCTCTCCCCTGCATTTTTAAATAAGCTGTCAGGCTTTGAAAAAGCCGGATATATGAAGTCTGACGACAGGCGCGCCTGCTTTACGCCAAAGGGCTTTTTGGTGTCAAATGCAATACTAAGCGAACTGCTGATATAAAAGGGTTGACTCAAACGAGCCAACCCTTTTGTATTAGAATAATGTTTTTCTGAACTTCTTGCCGAAGATCGTATAGTAGCCGATCGGATGGTCGGGCTGGTTCTTCGTAAGGAAACACGAGGTATAGCCGAGTATCATCCAGAAGAATACTACGATAAAGGTTATGTTGAACAGCAGCGTGACCTCGATGAACGAATATACGAGGTACGCGCACAGGAATGAAAACATACACGGGAACACGCTTTCCTGCAAGCTTTCATCCCGAAGAACGTGCTTTGTTGTGCTGAAAAAGAATCGCGCTCCGAAAATGAAGAACAGTATTACGCCAAGCGCTCCCGCGCTTACAAGAACGGTCAGGTACCCGTTGTGCAGATCTGTCATAAACGGTCCCAGCTCAAGCGGTCCCAACCTCAGACCGTGGTAGCGGTCGGAAAACTTTACGCCGTTTTCAAACTTGTCCAAGCCGTAGGTATAGATATTTGCCTTGCCGATTCCGACGACGGGATTCACCTTGAACAGCTCTATGCCCTGACTCCAAAGCGTAAGGCGTCCGGAATCGAGGTTTTTGTTCTCGTGGTCAAAGGTGACCGTCGGCGTGTCGTGGTCGGGCTTGATAATATCCATCGGCGTAGCTGCCTTTTGGTTCATCTTTACAAGCTCCGCAAAGCCCAGCTGACAAACCGTGCGCAGCAGGAAGATGGAAAAAACGATCACCAAACCTGCCAAAAGCGTTGCCAGCGATTTGAGCACTATCTGCTTGAAGGTGAATTTGCTTTCCGTTCCGAACATCTTGTAAAGCACAAAGAAGAAAGCGTAAGCGATCAAAAGGATAGTCGCGCCGTTTGAGTCGCACAGCAAAAGCGAAATGCTGTTGACAGCCACGCAGGAGCCAAGCCAAATGCGGCTGACTCGGCGGCATCCCGAAAGCTCCAGGAACTGCTTTTTGATCAGCATATGACAGCAGAAAAACGACGTCACAGCCGCAAAGCCAAGATAATTCGGGTTTGAATACAGTCCCGTAAAGCGGTTTTCATAGATGATGAACTTAACGTCGAGAAACTCAAAGTCAACGCCCAGCACCAAAAGCGCCAAGCCCACTATGCCTAACACCGTCGTGGCATAAACCAGTATGCGGCAAACGCCGTAAAGCTCGCGGCGGTAGTTGAGCTGTTTTTCGGTGTGCACGGAATAGTAGATGAAAAAGATGATGCCCAGATGGATCAGGAACACAAAATTCAGCAGAGCGTTATTCAAAATGTTGATCAAAAACGTCGCCGTGCAGGAAACCATTATTGCCATAAGCCAAAAGCCATAGCGCGTTTTTAATGCGGTGCGGCGCGTTATTTCGTGATACACGAACAAAAAGCCGCCCCAAAAAATCATTATTGCCAGCATTACATACGCTATGAAATGCACATAGGATACAATGCATCCGAAAAGACACAATATGTAACACCGGCGGAACAGGGACTTGCTGAGCAAACCCTTTTTCAGCTTTGTCATACCATTCTCCCAATCAACTGTGCGGTAAAAACCGATAATACCCTTTTACAGACATTGTTTGTTGTTTCGGCGTTCCTGCGGTTTATGCCCATGGATTGCTGCTCTCGGGCGCACGGACTCCTGCCAAAATGTACTGCTCCCACAAATACCACTTTCCGTCCTTTGCCAGGCGAAGCGTGATCTCACGCGGACTGTCGGCGCCGCCGGAGGTGACATACAGCTTTGCATAGCCCTCGTTTTGATAGGAATACGGAGTTTGTCTTACGCTTACCGTGTACGGTTCCGACGGAAGATAATCGTTTTGCGGAGTAGCGCCGTTAAAATATGAGCGCGGCACATAATCCTTGTCCATAAAGCGGTCGCGGATAAACTGCTTGTCATATGTACTCAGCGGACGCGGACCGCGCAAATAGTCGAGCATCGCAAGGGACGCGTCCCTGTCCTGCGGATAAAAGCACAGCGCAAGCACCGTCAGCGCGGCGACGTCAAACGGATTTGAAAGCGCCGCCTGCTCAAGCGCCTTGAACTGCTCAAAATTTTCCGGCAAAGCGGAAAAAACCACCTCGACTGTTTTATTTTCGTCTGCGTTTGAAAAGCTTTCCTCTGCTTGAGCGGCAGTGTTTTTTTTCCTGTCAAAAAGTCCCATAATTGCCTCCTTGGTTTATTGTTTTATTTGATTTAATTCTATCATAAATCATCTTAAGTTGCAATGACAATTTGCAATTATTCGCACTCTTCCGCGATGATTTCGCGGATTTCCTCCTCGGCTTCGCGTATCTCCTTCCAAAAAGCAGCCGACGGAACGCGCAGTGCGCCGTTGCCGAGGATGATAAGCTGTTCCAGTCCGTCAGAGGTCACAACGCGCACGCGGTTATTTTTTGCAAGCTTGTGCGAGGTTTTTTCAATGTACATATCCGCTGTTTCGGCTTCTTGGGTATAGACGACGCTTATGTCGTTCACGCGTTCAACGGAGCGCACGCCGCCTTTCACCTTGTACGCGTCAAACACCACGATGACCTCGCATTTTTTGAAGCCCTGATAGTTGCACAAAATATTGATGAGCGCTTCCCTTGCGCCGTCAAAGGACATTTCCTTTAAATCGTCGGACGCGAAGATAACGTTGTAGCCGTCCACCAGCACATACTCTTTGCCGTCAAAGTCAGGAGCCTGCCGGCGCTTTTGCGCGCTGTTTGCCTGCGGAGCGGTGAATTTTCGCTTTTGCGCGGTCTGAGAGCGCTTTTTAACAGGTCCGTAGGTCGCTTCAAAAATGCGCATAAGCTCCTTGTCCGCCGCAAAAATATCGCGCTGTTCCCTTCTGCTTTTCAAATACGCTCGGCTGTCCTGCGGCTTTTGAGCGCCTCTGTCGCTAAGCGCGCTTGCAAGGTGCATATGATTTTTGACCTCATTCCACTTTATCACACAGCCAGCGCCGTGAGAGCAAAAAACGGAATCGCAAGGATTGAGCAGATCGGCGTCGGGCTGATAGTTGATTTGCGCGATCACCTCGTCGGCATTATGGCACGGAGCATAGCCCTTTAGTGCGCAGCTGAGCCTGCCCTGCCCGTGTGTATATCGTGTAAGCTCGGAAGCGTAGCCGCGCATTTCCGACACCGGAGCAGTGCCGTTGAGGACGGCAAGCTCGCCGCTTTGCTCAGGCGGCTCAAAGCTTCCGCTCATCCGCTGAATATCGCTCATTGCCCTGCCGATGTTTTCCGCGGGCAGTGACAAAGAAAAGCTGAAAATCGGCTCCAGCAAAATGCTTTCGGCACTTCGCAGTCCCTGACGTACAGCGCGGTATGTCGCCTGACGGAAGTCGCCGCCCTCGGTGTGCTTTGCATGCGCCTTGCCCGAAACAAGCGTGATCTCCATATCCGTGATCGGCGAGCCGGTCAGCACACCGAGATGGGTTTTCTCATATAAATGCGTCAAAATAAGCCGCTGCCAGTTTTTATCAAGCAGATCCTCGCGGCAATTCGTGTTGAAAACCAATCCGCTGTCGCGCTTGCCGGGCTTTAGCAGAAGGTGCACCTCGGCATAGTGACGCAGCGGTTCAAAGTGTCCCACGCCCTCAACGGCGGTAGCGATGGTTTCTTTATAGATTATATTGCCCTGTCCGAAGCTCACCTCAAAGCCGAAGCGGTCGGAGATGATACTTCTAAGCACCTCAAGCTGTATCTCGCCCATAAGCTGAACGCGGATCTCGGCAAGGCGTTCGTCCCAAACGACGTTGAGCTGCGGATCCTCCGCTTCAAGGAGCTTAAGCTTTGACAGCGCCGTGTGCGTGTCGATGCCTCCGGGAAGGATAACGCGATAGGTCAGCACAGGCTCAAGCACGGGCAGAGCGGCGTTTTGCTCAACTCCCAAGCCGTCGCCCGGACGTGTGAAGGTGACGCCCGTCACGGCGCAGACTGTGCCTGCCTCCGCCAAAGGAACTGCAGTGAACTTTTCGCCGGAATACACGCGGATCTGGTTCACCTTTTCGCCCTGCGCGTTCTTTTCGGCAGGAAGCACCTCCCTGACCTTCAAAGCACCGCCCGTGACCTTTAAAAACGTAAGGCGGTTTCCCTGAGCGTCCTCTGAGATTTTATACACAGCCGCGCCGAAATCGCTGCCGTACTTCGGCATTCGAGTGTATTTTTCAAGCGCCTTCAAAAACTCGTCAACGCCCTGCTGCTTTAAGGCTGAACCGAAAAAGCAAGGAAACACCTGCCGTTTTTCTATCGCTTCGGCGACGGAGTCTGTGCTAATAGCGCAGTTTTCATATTGCTCAAAAAGCGCGTCGCTGCAAAGAGCGAGGTTCTCAAAAAAACTGTCGCCACTGTCGTCTGTGAAATCAACGCAGCAGTCGCTCAGCTTACCGCGCAGCTCGTTCATCAAAAAAGCTTTGTCTGCGCCGGGCAGGTCCATTTTGTTTACAAACAAAAAGCAGGGCACGCGGTATTTGCGCAAAAGCTTCCACAAGGTTGAGGTGTGACTTTGCACGCCGTCTGTGCCGCTGATGACCAAAACGGCGTAGTCGAGCACCTGCAGGGTGCGCTCGGTCTCGGCTGAAAAATCAACGTGTCCGGGCGTGTCAAGCAGATAAAAAACCGAATCGCCGTATTTCAGCACCGCCTGCTTTGAAAAAATGGTGATGCCGCGCTCGCGCTCAAGCGAAAAGGTGTCAAAAAAGGAATCCTTGTGGTCTACCCTGCCAAGCCTGCCGATGTTGCCCGAACGGTACATCAGAGCTTCGCTTAAAGTGGTTTTGCCGGAATCGACGTGCGCCAAAACACCTACGGCAATGCGTTTCATTGTGACACCTCCGCGTAAATGATCTTTTAAAATTATAACATACTTTCCCTGCAAAGTAAAATGAATAATTTGAAACCGTGCATATTGATTTGTTAACCGTCAATCTTAAATAAGTAATCATAATTACCGATATGCCAAAGGAGAATGTGAAAATGAAAGCAACTGCCGTGCCGGCGCCGCTTGACAGGCGCAGCCGAAAAAACACCCTATGGAACCTGCTGATCGCTTCGCTGATTTTCATCTTCGGGTCTGCTTCCGTATTTTTGTCGCTGTTTGACAAAAGCGAAGCGGATTTCTTTTTGGAGTTCCGTTTTATGACGATGAACGGAACGATTTTCACGACGCTGATCTCACTGATGATATTGATCGTCAGCGCGTTCGAGCTCAGAAAAAACCGCGCGGTGATCTCCGACCGCCTGTATTATTTTCGCCTTTCCTCGGCTGTGACCGAAATAATCATCGCAGTTGTGATCGCGATGTCATTCCTTCCGTCGGTGCCCGACAATCCGAACGTGTTCACCTTTCCTTCCTTTACGATGCACGTCATTCTGCCGGTTTTAAGCGTTATCTCGTTTTTGATAAACAAAACGCCCGTGCGCGATCTGAATCCCGTCAGGCGGTTCAACTGCTCGTGGCTTATCACGCTTTACGCTGTGACGGTGATCACGATGATAACCGTCGGCTTTATTCCGCAGGAGAAAATTCCGTATTCGTTTTTGGACTTTCAAAACCATCCCTCGTGGTATGTGATCTATTTTGGATGCTTCATTTACAGCCTGACCTATCTCAGCTCGTTTTGGCTGACAGACGGAAACAGCAGGATGGCTTCGCTTTGGAGCCGAGAACAGTCAAAACCGGTCAGCCCGATAGAGAGCTGACCGGTATGTGATCAAAGATCATTCGTCGCGGATAGACGCGATCACCTTATTGAGCAAATTCAGTGTTGCCGTCCTGTCGTCTGACTTCCAGGTGTCCTTATACATTTCAGAGCCGAGGGTGCCCATCGCTGTCCAGAAGGTACCTGCGATACTCACCTGCGGAACATTGAATTTTTCCTGTTCCAAAAGCGCAGAGATCGCGGGGTCGCTGCTCGCATTATTTTGCGCGTTAATGTTGCTGGGACCCCATCCGAGATTTAACATTCTCTCGGACTGGCACTTTTCGCCGGTCAGGTAGTAAGCAAGCGCCTGCGCCGCATTAGGATAAGCCGAGAGGCTGTTGACGCCGATATACTTATAGCCCGAAAAGCCGGACAGCTGCTTGTCGATACCGTTTACATTTATCGTAGGCAGCTTGGCTGCGCCGAAGTTTGCGCCGAGCGCCTTTTTGTTTGCCGCGGAATCCCAGGAGCCGTCAACACCTGCGCCGACGGTTTTGCCGGAAAAGCCGGTGGCGATTTTGCTTACGGTGTCGTGAACATAGGTGCCTTTATACTGCTTCATCAGTTTGGCAAACGCCATCAGCGTGTCGACCGCTTCTGTTTCGTCATACGGGAAGAAGCGCTGCGTAGATCCGTCGGCTTCAAAGCCGTCGACCTTAACGCCGCCGGTAAAGGCAAAAACGCAGGAATAGAATCCGTTGCCGCCGTCAATGACAAATTTTCTTCCTGCCGCCTTGCAATCCGCCAAAACGCCCTCAAGCGTGCCGGGATTCTTTACAACAGAAGTGTCGTATACCAAATAGTAACCGTTGTCCGCGGTTTCGGGGAAGGCGTACATTTGATCGGTGCCGTTTTGATCGTTCAAAGCGCCGTCTATCGTGCCGGCTACATTGTTCAGCGCCAAATTGCCTTTATAGTTTTTATTTACTTCGGCTAAAACCCTTGCCGCCACAAGTTTGTCGATCTGATCGCTCGGAAAACCAAACAGATCCGCAGCGGTACCGGGATCATTCATTGCTCTTGTCGACGCATCGCTTTCATACATCGGCACAACAGAGATGTTCATATTAAGACCCGGATAATGCGAGATAAAGTCCTGAACCTGCTTTTTTGTAAGATCAACAGCCTGATCGGGCATCCAGACCGTGAGAGTGATGTTGTTTTCATCGCCAAAGGCTGAGGGAGATACGAAATTTTCATCCTCAAAAAACGGCGCTTCCGTCGAAGCCTGTGTTATAGGTTCGGGATCAGTATTAGGCTCGTCGACAGGCTTTAGCTGCTCGGCAGCCTCTGCCGGCTCGGTCGAGCTTTGATCCTGCTTGTTTTCACCGAGCTTCGGCAAAAGGATGCCAAGCGTTACGCCGGCGGCGATGAGCAGCGCGGCGATTATCGCCACAAGCACGATGATAAGCGTTTTATTGTTCTTCTTAGGAGGCTGACCGTCGCCGCCGTTTACGGGCGGATACTGCGCCTGCTGCGGCGCGTAATACGGCTGCTGATATGGCTGTTGAGCAGTTTCCTGAGCAGTCGCGTCGATCGTGATTTCGGGATTCTTTTTTCCGCAATACGGACAAAAACCGTCGTCCGGCTTTTGCCGTTTGCAATAATAGCAATAATAATCCATTTCAGCACCTCATTTAAATAATTATGCAAAAATTAATGCATATTTATTATATCACAGCTTTAATGAAATGTCACTGTTTTTTTGCCGAAAAGAATAAAATTTTGTCTGTATTTACAACCTGCGTTCAAAACCTGAAAATCGCGCGGCACATTTAATTGACTTGACCGGAAAATATGATATAATTTATTTACAAAAACAGTTTCAAAACTCAACCGGCACAAGGAGTGATGATATGCTTAAAGGAAAAACGGTTGTTTTGGGCGTGACAGGCAGCATTGCCGCCTACAAGATCGCTAACTTGGCAAGTATGCTCGTCAAGCTGCACGCGGACGTTCATGTGATAATGACAAAGAACGCGACAAATTTTATCAACCCCATCGCCTTTGAAACACTGACAAAAAACAAATGTATGGTCGATACCTTCGACCGCGATTTTATGTTTGACGTGGCGCACGTTTCACTTGCGGACAAGGCTGACATAATGCTTGTAGCGCCCGCGTCGGCGAATATCATTGCGAAAATGGCTCACGGGATCGCCGACGATATGCTTAGCACCACCTTTCTAGCGATGAAATGTCCGGTTCTCGTTTCCCCTGCGATGAATGTTAATATGTTTACAAACCCCATTGTTCAGGACAACCTTAAAACACTGGAGCGCTATGGCATAGAAGTCATCCAGCCCGACGACGGTTATCTTGCCTGCGGCTACACCGGCAAGGGAAAGCTTCCCTCCGAAAGCGTACTGCTGGACTATATCCTTCGTGAGATCGCCAAAGAAAAGGATCTGCGTGGAAAGAAAATCCTGGTCACGGCAGGACCCACGCGCGAAAAGATCGATCCGGTGCGGTTCATCACCAACCACTCAAGCGGAAAAATGGGATATGCCATCGCGCGTCAGGCAATGCTGCGCGGAGCCGAGGTGACGCTTGTAACGGGCAGCGTCAGCCTTACGCCGCCGCCCTTTACCGAGGTCGTAAGGATAGAAAGCGCGCAGGAAATGTTTGAAGCGGTAACAAAGCGGTTCGAAGATACCGACATCGTGATAAAAGCTGCCGCGGTAGCGGACTACACTCCTGCGCAGTACATTGATACCAAAATCAAAAAGGACTCCGGCGTTGATCTGTCGTCGCTTAAGCTTGAACGCACCAACGATATTTTAAAATGGCTCGGAGAACACAAGAAACCTGATCAGCTTGTATGCGGCTTTTCAATGGAAACCGAAAACGTGCTTGAAAACTCGCGCGAAAAGCTTAAAAAGAAAAACGCCGATTTGATCGCGGCAAACTCAATAAGCGACGCCGGCTCGGGCTTTGGCACCGACACAAACCATCTTGTGCTCATCGGCAAGGACGGTGTTACCGATCTGCCGCTGCTCTCAAAGGAAGAAGCCGCAGACAGACTGTTGGACGTTTTGCTTACGCTGAGCTCTACCAAAAAGGTTTAAAAGCTTTACACGCATCACAGGTCTTAAAAAACCTATGCGTAAAACTAATACAAAAAACCGGTTCAGAGTACCTGAGCCGGTTTATTCTTTTATGGAATTTTAGTTCCTGCCATAAAAAAACTGTCAAGTTTTTCATAGTCAGGCAAGCGCGTTCGCGTTGCCGTATTTCACCTTGACGCGGCTCAGCTTTTCGAGCATCGGCTGTCCAAAAAAGAACAAAAACGCCGCTGTGGAAAAGGCGTGGATGATGTCATAAGGCAAGCCCTGCGCATAGAACATCAGCAGCGTGGCGGCGTTGATCTCCATATGCGACAGCACCAGCGACGAGAAGTTCATAATGCCGCCGTAAACCGCCACTGTGGCGACAAAGCCAAAGACACATAAAATCCCTCTGTCTGCTCTTAAAGCGCCCTGACGGAACAGCAGACCGGCAATAAAGCCTATCAAGCCTGCGGCAAACATTTGCCACGGAGTCCACGCGCCCTGCCCAAAGAAAATGTTGGACAGCAGCATACTGACCGCGCCGATAACAAAGCCCGTTTCACATCCGAAGCCTACTCCGCCGATTATCACGAGCGCAAGCACCGGTTTTATTTGCGGAAGCGCCGCAAATGCCGCTCTGCCGCTTACGGCAAGCGCGCACATCACGGCGATGAGCACAAGCTCGCGCGCCTGAGGGCGTCTTCCCTCAAACACAAGAAAGAACGGCACCATACACTCAAGCAGCACCAAAAGCGAGATAAACAGATATTTTTGATCATACAGAAACACATTACCTATGTATATCGTAATAGGTATCAGCAGCAGAAGCGCGGCGGCAGACGCGATATGCCTTTTTCCTGCCTTGCGCTTCGGCGCAAAATCCGACGTTTTCTTCTTGGAAAACGAACCCAGCGAGAGCATAAGCAGCGCAACAGGAACGGCGATAAACGCAAAGTTCAGCCAAAGCGGTAAATCCTTTGAACGCAAAAACGGCAGACAGCCTAAGTTTTCAAGCACGCCGAAAATCAGCAGCACCGCGCCCGATACGCCGGAAAGCTTTTTCCAAAGCGGCAGCTTTGGCTTGCTTTCCCTGCTTGGCAGTGAAGGCATCTCAAAGTCATCTTCCCCATCGTCAGACGGTTGTTCCGGATGACTGCCCGTGCAGCAAAAAATCAAGTCCTCGGCAGTGACCGCGTTCGGGATCATACCGCGCGCCATTCGTGCGCTTACGGTCGTGTAAAACTGATTCGTTCCGAAAAATTCGCGCGGCGATCCCTGCGCCACGGCTTCGCCGTTGAACAGCATAACTACGCGATGGCTGCACCGCGCCGCAAAAGCGACGTCGTGGCTGACCATAACGACCGCCGTGCCGCTCTCCGCAAGGCGGCGCAGCAAGCGGCAAAACGCTTGCTTAAACTGCGCGTCAAGCCCCTTTGTGGGCTCATCAAGCAACAAAACGTCCGGCTTTAACAGCAACAGCTTCGCAAGAGCCGTTTTCTGCATTTCGCCTCCCGACAGATCAAACGGATGCCGACTTAACAGCTCCTTTAATCCGCAAAGCGAAATAACCTTTTTCAGCCGCCTGCTTTGCTCCTCATCGGAAAGCTCTCTGCCTTCAAATACCTCAGTAAGCGTTTCGCCTACGGTTTTTCCGTTTAGCAACACTTGCGGATTCTGCGGAAGCGTCAGACATAATTCCTTATCAAAATTAATCTTTCCTGCGTACGGCAGGTTATCGCCGTTAAGCAGCGACAACAGCGTGCTTTTTCCTGCGCCGTTGCCTCCCATCACAGTCAATATTTCGCCGTGATGTACCGAAAGCGAAAGGTTTTTTATAACGTCCTGTCCGCGCTTTTCATAGCGGAACCATATATTTTTGAGCGTGATTGCTTCTTTTCCGCGCGATGGTATCTGCTCCTTCGGCAAATCAAAGAGCGTATGCGAACGCATAAAACCGTTTAGCCATTCCCTGCCCTGCGCCACGCTTACGGGACACGGCACATCGGCATTTGTTTCCGCGGCGTCCCAAACGCGCATCGGCGAAGGCATCGAAAGAAAGCAGCCGCTTTGCCGTTTTTTAAGGTTCTCTCCCGTGCGCTGCGGCGTATCGTCCGAAATAAGCTCACCGTTTTCAAGCACCAGCACATGGTCGCTCATCGGCAGCACCTCGTCAAGCCGGTGCTCAATCAGAATCACCGTTACGCCAAGCTCGCGGTTGACACGCCGAATACAGCCCAAAAAGTCCGCGGCTGCTATCGGATCAAGCTGAGAGGTCGGCTCGTCAAGCAGCAGTACCGAGGGCTGCATCACCATCACCGACGCAAGATTCAAAAGTTGCTTTTGTCCTCCCGAAAGCGTGACGGTTTCGGCTTCGAACAGGGACGAAATGCCGAAAAAAGACGCGGTTTCCGCAACTCTGCGGCGCATTTCCTCCTTTTCAACGCCAAGGCTTTCCAACCCGAACGCAAGCTCGTGCCACACCTTGTCGGTCACGATCTGATTGTCGGGCGACTGCTGAACAAAGCCGATAAGCGACGCCTGCGCGCGCTCGTCAAGCGAGGTCAATTCTTTTCCGTTCCACAGCACCTCTCCCGAAAGCCTTCCGCTTGGGCGCAGCGCAGGCTTAAGCTGCCGCAATAGCGTTGTTTTGCCGCTGCCGGACAAACCGCACAGCGTCACAAATTCGCCTGACTGCACGCAAAAGCTAACGTCTTTAAGCGCGGGCTTTTCGGCGCCCGGATAGCAAAACGTTAGATTTTTGACCGCAAGCGTGTCCATCGCCATCCCTCCCAAGCGTCATACAAAAGCGGCGTGAGCATAAGTGCCGCGTAGAGCACATAAAACAAAATGCCGAACCCATCCGCAAAATTACCGTAAAAGCGCGGATAATAGCGAAAGCGCACCAAGCCGCAGGCGATCATCAGAACAAGCGACAGAGCCTCCGCCGCGCAAACGCCGCAGAGCAGCGCATCGCGGCGGTGAAAGCGAAACAGCGCGAAGGCTGTTCTTCCCTTGATCCCATAGCCGCGGCTTTTCATCGAGTCGGCGGTCTCGACCGCGCCTTCCATCGCGCGGCTAACCATGATCGAAAACACTCGCAAGCCGCCTTTGAACCGCGCGGCAATGCTCTTTTTTACGCTGACTGTCACCTGCCTTTGCGCGCGTCGGGTTTCCCTGAATGCCGCCAAAAAACGCGGCACGAACCTAAGAGCCATCGAAAGCAAAAGGCTGAGCGACGGAACTGCCCTGCCAAACAAAAACACAAGCTTGTCCGAGGTCATCACGCGGTGAAAGCAGGAAAACCAAAGTGACACGGCAACAATGAGCAAAGCGGCTGCCGCGCCGTATAAAACGGATTCAAGCGTAAACGGATTGCCCCACGGCAGATATTCAAGCACCGTTGCGCCGCGATGGTTTACCAAAGGATTCAAAAGCATCATAACAAGCGCGACAGGCAGCAAAAACCTGACGCAAAACAGCGCGGTTTGTCTGCCGCCGAGCCGCAAAGCGTAGCTCAGCGAGCAAACCGTCGCTATCACAAGGCACACGGGGTGCATCAAAAACATTGAAAACCCTATCGCCGCGACAAAAAACATAAGATTTGTCAGCGGATGCAGGCGTGAAAAGCTGTCACTCATTTTCCGCCACCAATATCATAACCGAGATTGCAGGTGTATTTCCACTCTATCCTGTCGCCGCTGCTCAGGCTTACCTGCGACGAGCCGACATTTGGAAAAACGCCGTTGACGCAGTACATCCAACCGGAGTTGCCGCCGCAGTCAAATTCATACAAATTACCTATGCCCTCTACATAATCCGAACCGTAGGCAGGTGTGAACACAAATTCCATCGGGATATTTTCCTCGCGGCACACGCGCTGCAACACCGAGAACACTGTGTCGCCGTCCTGCAAAGCGACCTTTGTTTCGGGCAGGATCCGTCCGTCGGACGGCAGCATTTCTTCTATCCCGTCGTCGAGCTTGGCAAGATTATCAAAAACCGTCGCGCAGGACACGGAGATCGTGCAGTACGGAGCTTCGGCAGGCTTTGTAGGCTCTGTCGGCTTGACCGGCGGCTTTGTCGGGCTGACTGTCGGCTTTGTCGCGGGTTGAGCGGCAGAAGGAACGGTCGCGGAAGGCTTTTCGTTTTTTTCCGACTTGGTCGCAGTTGTCGCAGGCGCCGCGGCTGTTTTGGCGGCGGAAGTCGGCGCTGTAGCCGCAGGAGCGATCGTTTGCGGAGCTGTTTCCGGCGCGGTGGTTGCGGGGATACTCTCCGCGCTTTCCGTATTCGCCGCCGTTTCCGGCAAAGCCGTCTCCTTTTCCGATGAAGCCCCGTCAAGGGCAGCGGCTTGTGTTTGCTGAGCCTGCTCGCGCGCTTTTTCTATATTGCCGCCGCTGAAAAACGCAACGGCTAAAACGGCAACCGCCAAAGCGCCTGCCGCCAAGAACCATTTATATTTTTTTAAAAATCCTGTCATACGCACCTCGTATCCAAATGCGTCTGCGCGCTGCAAAAAGCATTTAACGCAGTTTAATTGAGTTTAGTATCACTGCGCCAGCAGCCGCTGCATCTCCGTGACGTCCGAAACGCTCAGCCTTCCGTCGCCGTTCATATCAGAAAGCATTTTTTGAGACACTGTCAGCGACTGCGGAAACTCCGCGAGGTACCTTTGCAACGCCGTTGCTTCATCAACGCTTTGCACGGAGAAGCACAGGCGATCAGCCATATCAAACAACGGACGTCTGCCGCTTTTCATACGCTCAAACGCGGTCATGGCATAAAACGCCTGCTCGGTAGCCATCTGATTGTAGCTGCCGCCGAGGGTGTGGCAAAAGCCGTTTTCCACAGAGAACCGAAGCATGCTGTCGATCAGGCTTTGTCCGCTTTGGCAAAAACGCGCGTCGGCTTCGGGATCGATACCAAGCGCGCACAGAGCGGTAATGACCTGAGCGCAGCTTTCCGGATTGAAGCTGTCATAGGATGAATAGCCGCCGTTTTCCTGTTGGAGCGACTGCAAAAGCGCCAAGCCGTTCTCAACAGCCGAGAGCACCTCCGCGTCAAAGAAGCGGTACGGCGCAAGCGCTGTCAGCGCCATAGCGGTCACGTCGGGGTCGGAGATGTTTTCATCCAGTCCCCAGCCGCCGTCGCTGTGCTGCGCCTGCAAGAGCAAGTAAAGCAAGTCCTCACGCACACTCTCCGGCGCTGGATAACGCGCGCTGTCCAGCGCCAAAAGCGCCCAAATAACACCGTTTATGCCCTGCTTTTGCACATAGCTCAAATCAAACAGCGGCGAGGTCAAATCAAAGCCGCAAAAATCGCGCGCGTCCGTTCCAAGCGACGTGAGCGCCAGCACAACGCGGGAGTTATCGCTTGACTTACTGCGGTGCAGCTTCGCCGAGCCGATTTGCCGAACATAGCCTTCCGCGTTTTGCAGATAGCCGCTCCTCTGCGCTTGAGTAAGAGCATCCGCTCGGCTGAGCCCTGTCACAAGCCATTCTCCGCCAACGGAGCCAACCTGCGGCGTTAGGGTTTGCAAATACGTCTGCGTCTGCTCAAATTTGTTTTCATAAGTTACGGCGGAAGCCGAGATCGCCGCTGAAACACAAAGCAGCAGGACGATCGTCAGACTGATGATCCTTTTCATTCTCAATCAAATTCAGCGACAACGCGCTGGATAAAGGTAGCGTCCTTGATAGTGATCAAGCCGTCTTTGTCCGCGTCAGCAGCCGCAAGCTGAGCGTCGTCAAGCGTAATGAACTCCGCAAGATAACGCTGAAGCTCAGTGACGTCGTTTACATCGACCTTGCCGTTGCCGTCGATGTCGCCCATCATTATTTGCTGCACCTTAAAGCAGTAAACGCTTTTCTCGGCAATTCCTCCCCAGCTGTTCATCGAAGGCCACGAAGGATCGCCTACGCCGATATACACTGTGTCGCCGTCCTTAACGGGAATGTTTTTGCCGCAGCGGAAGCCGTCGGCTGACGGGTTGTAGCCGTTGAGGTAAAAACGCGTCTGATAATTCTTGTTGACCGCAGAGGCACGGATAGTTAGAACGTCGGGCGCGGTGATATACAAAGCGCCCTCGTCGGCGGTGCTTGCAGCGTTAAAGGAATAGCCGGCAATATTGCTGCCTTCAACGGAAAAATCTGTTGACAGCGCGGTGTTGTAATCACCGTACAAGCTGCCGACGTCAGCGCCCCAGGTGCAGGTATACTGCAAAACGATTTCGTCGCCTGCCTTCAGTCCGCCGTTCGCGACGGTGTAAGCGCCTGTTCCATCCGCAGTGAACCAGTTATTGATCGACGCCATCCAGCCGCCGCTGCCGTTAACCGCATACTCCTCAAGCCCGTTGACTGAGGCAATGTAACCGTAAGCAGTGACGGAAAAGGCATAGTTCCTTTCGGTGATGGCGCGTTCCAACACGCTTTCGATCGAATCTGTGTCCTGCAGCTCCACTTCCGCCGTAAACAGCTCGCCTGTCCAGGGAGCGCCGTCAAAGGTTTTGTTTTCAACCGTAACGGTGACGGTGTTGTCCGCTTGTGCCGAAACGTTTACAACGCAAAGCGCCGACAACACAAGCATCAGTGAAAGTGTTAAGCTTATCAGTTTTTTTGCTTCTCTTTTCATAAGAACTCTCCTTAAATAAAAAAATGCTTTTCTATAAGAAAAGCACGCTAAAGCTGGCCGCACCGAAATGCAGTCTGAATTGGCTGTGCTCCTTCTTGTCCAAGGATACAAATCCAAGCCAACGCGGAAGCGACCCGACTCGTCTTGCGACACACGGTAATGACAGTTGCTGCGGATTCGCACCGCATTCCCTATTACCTG
>JBGUOX010000055.1:0-54399 GCA_045129995.1 Ruminococcus sp.
ACAAGCGACAGCTTTTCAGCCATCGCTTGTCATTATTCTCTTATTCTGTTTTATTCGGATTTACCCCAACTATTGACAGAGAGCCTAAAATAAAAACACTATCCTCGCTAATTGCACGAAGAAACGAAAATATTTAACTGGAAAATTGTTGGCATCATAATTATACCACACAAAGAGAAAATCCGCAAGCCAAAAAACGGTTTGCGGATTTGTTGATGTTGCACAGTTAAGATTTGCGGATTTCGAAACTAATATAATGAATTACATTCTTTGAACGTCCTCGTCGTCGAGCGACTTCAAGCCGTTGTCATCTATCAGCTTTTGAGCCGCGGGCACGTCGTCCACACGGAACACAACGTATGCGCCCAAGGCGTCCGACGCGGTGAACGCGTACATATACTCAATGTTTATGCCTGCCTTGGAAAGAATATCAATCACCTTGTACAGCGCGCCGGGGCGGTCAGCCATTTTCACGGCGATGACCTCGGTGGTGTTGACTACGGTATCGGCGGCAAGCACCGCCTTGGTTTTTTCGTTGTCGGAGGTTATCATACGAAGGATGCCGAAGTCCTTTGTATCGGCAATGCTCATCGCGCGGATATTAATATCGTTATCGGCAAGCGTTTTCACGGTTTCCACCAGCTTGCCCTGCTTGTTTTCTACAAAAACCGAAATTTGCTGAATAGCCATAACTCTTTCCTCCTCGCTTAATCGTGCAGCTTGCGGTGGTCGATCACGCGCACAGCCTTGCCCTCGCTGCGTGCAATGGTCTTTGGCGGAACCAAACGAACCTTGGGACCGATGCCAAGCATCGTGCGCATTGCCTGCTCAAGCTTTCTTTCCTTTGCCTGGTTGATGGAAACAATATCCGAGAACTGCTCGGGCGCCATCTCGACCTTGATCTCAAAGGTATCGCTGTTGTTGATTCGGTCGACCTCGATTTGATAGTTGGGTGTGTAGCCCTGCTTAAGCAGAACGGCTTCGATCTGGCTTGGGAATACGTTTACGCCGCGGATGATCATCATATCATCGCTTCTGCCCATGGGCTTCGCCATCTTGACGTGAGTTCTGCCGCAGGAGCATTTTTCACGGGTAAGCACGCAGATGTCGCGTGTGCGGTAACGAAGCATCGGGAACGCCTCTTTGTCAAGACAGGTGAACACCAGCTCGCCCTTGCTGCCTTCGGGCAGCACCTCGCCGGTTTCCGGATCGATGATCTCGGCGTAGAAATGGTCTTCGTTGATGTGCATACCGCTTTGCTCCTCGCACTCGAAGGCAACGCCGGGGCCGCTGATCTCGGTAAGTCCGAAAATATCATACGCCTTGATCCCAAGACTCTTTTCGATTGTCTTGCGCATTTCCTCGGTCCAGGGCTCCGCGCCGAAAATGCCTGCTTTCAAATGATTGTCCTCAGGCTTGTAGCCCTGCTCGGCTAGGGTTTCGCCGATGTAAGCGGCATAGGAGGGTGTGCAGCAGAGGATCGTGGACTCCAGATCCATCATAAACTGGATCTGACGTTCGGTATTTCCCGATGACATAGGCAGTGTGAGGCTGCCTACCTTGTGCGATCCGCCGTGAAGACCTGCGCCGCCGGTAAACAAACCGTAGCCGTAGCAAACCTGCACAACGTCCTCATTTGTACCGCCTGCGGCGACGATCGCTCTTGCGCAACACTCTTCCCAAAGGTCGATGTCGTGCTGAGTATAAAACGCTACAACGCGCTTGCCGGTGGTGCCGGAGGTTGACTGTATGCGCACGCAATCCTTAAGATCCGTGCCAAGAAGTCCGTAGGGATATGCCTCGCGCAAGTCCGCTTTTGACAGGAAGGGCAGCTTGTGAATATCCTCTACTCCTTTGATGTCTTCGGGCTTTACGCCTTTTTCGTCCATCAGGTCGCGGTAATACTTTACGTTTTCATAAACGTGCTTGACCTGCTTGACGATTTTTTCATTTTGAATTGCCAGTATCTCCTCACGGGAGGCGGTTTCAATTTCGGGCTGAAAAAACTTTCCCATTCGTTTCACTCCTTTGATTGATTTCTATAACCCTTTTGCATTAACATATGACAGCAACAGCGCGACCGAACCATAAGGAACGGTCGCCCTGATGATTTATCAATAATGGTAACCCAGATCAAACGCCTTAAGATTGACTTCGACAAACTGAGGCTTGACGGAAACCTTGATGGCTTCTACCCACTTGTCATAATCAATGTCAAAGTACTTTGCAAGTCTGCCCATAAGCACGATGTTGACGCTTTTTGCGTTGCCTGCCTGTACCGCGAGTGACAGCGCGTCGATCTCGTCAACGAACACGCCCTTGTCCTTAAGTTCATCGAGAACGTTTACGGGGTATTCAGCAGCGCCGGTAATGACGGGCATCGGGTCGATCATCTGTGAATTGACGATGATCTTTCCGCCCTTTTTGAGGGTGTCTGCATAGCGCGCAGCCTCGATTTTTTCAAACGAAACGATGAAATCCGCTTCGCCCTTGGAAATAACGGGAGAATACACCTTGTCGCCGAAGCGCACATAGGTCACAACGGAGCCGCCGCGCTGGCTCATTCCGTGAACCTCGGAAACCTTTACGTCAAATCCCTCCTGTGTCAGCAGCTTGCCGAGCAGCTTGCTGGCGAGAAGGCTTCCCTGACCGCCGACGCCGACGATCATCACATTTTTTGTTTCCATATTATCTCTCCCCTTTCTCGATCGCGTTCAGTCTGCAAAGCTGTGTGCAAACATCGCAGCCGACGCACTGGGTAAAGTCGATGTGCGCCTTCTTGTTTTTCATACTGATGGCGGGACAGCCAAGCTTCATACACTGCTTGCAGCCCACGCACTTATCCTCATTCACCTTTACAGGCGGTTTTGCCTTGACGTACTTAAGCAGCATACAAGGTCTGCGCGAAATGATCACGCTGGGCGCGTCGACGCCGAGCTCCTCAAGGATCGCGTCCTCGCACTCTTTAAGGTTGTAAGGATCCACAACGCGCACGCGCTCAATACCGATCGATCTGCACAGCGCCTCAAGATCGACCGCCAACGCGGGATCGCCCTTGATATTATATCCGGTGGTGGGGTTCTGCTGATGACCGGTCATTCCGGTGATGGAGTTGTCGAGGATGATAACCGTAGAATTGGAAGCGTTGTAGGCGATGTTGATCAGGCCGGTAACGCCGGAATGCATAAAGGTGGAATCGCCGATAACGCAAACGGTCTTGCTTTCGCTGTCCTTGCCGCCTGCCTTGTTGAAGCCGTGCAGTCCGGAAACGGAAGCGCCCATACAAAGCGTTGAATCCAGCGCGAACAGCGGAGCGGCGGAGCCAAGTGTATAGCAGCCGATGTCGCCCAGGCAGGTGATTTTATGCTTGGAAAGCGTATAGAACAGTCCTCTGTGCGGACATCCGGCGCACATTACGGGCGGACGCACGGGAACGGGCGTGTCGGCGGACACGCTCTCCGGCTGAGGCATACCGAACGCCTCGCGGATAGTGGTCTGGTTGTATTCGCCGATGGGCGTGAACATTTCCTTGCCGACGCAGGGGATCTTCAGCGCGTTAAGATGACCTTCGATAATGCCGTCGAGTTCTTCGATCACATACAGCGTATCGACCTTGGAAGCAAAGTCCCTGATGATCTCAACCGGCAAGGGATTGACCATACCGAGCTTGAGCACGGAAACGCTGTCGCCGAATACCTCCTTGACATATTGATAGCAGGTGCCGGAGCAAATAATGCCCTTTTCGGTGCCGCCGTACTCTACGCGGTTAAGCGGAGAGGTCTCGCCGTAAGCGGAAAGCTTTTTTGTGCGCTCCTCAACAAAGGGATGACGGCGGATAGCGTTGGCAGGCGCCATAATATATTTCTGCGGATTTTTTTCATAGGCAGGCAAAGTGTGCTCCTCGCGGTCGCAAAGCTCCACAGCGCCCTGCGAATGAGCGATGCGCGTACACATTCTGATGATGACCGGAGTGTCAAATTCCTCGGAGATGGCAAAGGCCGCCTTCACAAAGTCCTTTGCCTCGGCGGAATCAGCAGGCTCAAGCATCGGAACCTTTGCCGCGATTGCGTAATGACGTGAATCCTGCTCGTTCTGCGATGAATGCATGGCAGGGTCATCGGCGACGAAAATAACCATACCGCCGTTGACGCCGGTGTAAGAAAGAGTAAACAGCGGATCCGCGGCAACGTTCAGTCCGACGTGCTTCATGGCGCAAGCGGAACGCGCACCGCGCAGAGACGCTCCGAAGGCTACCTCGGTGGCTACCTTTTCATTAGGCGCCCACTCGCAGTAGATTTCGTCGTATTTTGCGGCGAACTCGGTGATTTCCGTGGACGGCGTACCGGGATAGCTGGAGACAAGCTTAACGCCTGCTTCATACAGTCCTCTGGCAATGGCTTCATTGCCCAACATAAGCTTTTTCACTATCTATGTCCTCCATTTTTTCAAAATTTCACATTAATCTTCATTATAGCACACTAAAGCGACGGAATCAAGCGCTGAACCGTTCAATTTGTGTATAATTTAACAAAGTCAGCTGTTTTTCATTTTAACGTCACATTAAGGATCCGTTCGGCGTTGCGGAAAAAGATTTTTTCCTCCGCCTCTTTGCCAAGCTTAAAACCCTTGATAAAGCGCACGTAATCGCTTTGGCTGTCCCACGGTGAATCGCTGGCGAAAAGGATTTTATCCGTGCCGTGGCGCAAAATGATCTCGCGGCATTTTTCGGGATAAAGCCGCAAAACCGCGGCGGTATCCATATAAACAGGAAGCCCGATCAGCTTTTGCAGCACCTCGTCGGGCATATCATAACCGCCGAGATGCGCAAGGATAAGCTTGTTTTCGATCTCGCCTTTTAATTCTTTTAAAACATTAAGAATCATATCCGGCGTGCAGTGCACATGATCGCGATACGCAACGTCATACCCTGCGTGGGTTATGATGTACAGTCCGCGCTTAAGCGCCTCATGCATAATGCGCACATAGCGCGGATCGTCAAAATGGACTCCCTGATAATCGGGGTGCAGCTTGATTGCGAACAAGCCGCTTGCTTTGATATAATCAAGCGTTTCCTCCACGGTTTCGCTGTCGGGATGGATCCCGCCCGCAAAAAAGATATGGTTTTTTCCGTTGTTTTCCGCCGACACACGGTTGACTGTTCTTTCCTGCTTCGGCGCGGTGACGACCGGCAAAACGACGCTGTAATCAATGCCGCTTTGCCGCATATTGTCTATAAGCGAGGACAGCGTGCCTTCGCGGTAAGGCTGAATACCGCCCTTTTCTGTTAAATACGCAATAGTGCGCTCCGCGATTTGGTCGGGAAAGGTATGGGTGTGAAAATCAATGATCATTGTAGTCCTTCTTACTTTACCGCAACGTTGTGCTCGCCGAGCTGACGCTTTAGCTCGCCGATCATCACATCGTTTAGGCTTACCCACATATTGGAGGGCGCCTTTACCTTGCGGTTGGATTTTGTCAGATAAAATATCACCGGCGTGTTGCCGTCAAAAATGTCGAGCACGCGCCGCGCTTTTTCATAAAGCGGCGTGTCGAGGTCGTCGACGCGCAGATAAAGCGCCTGCGGATTTTGCGGCATCTGCCGCGGCTTAGGAGTCTGCGCCGCTGCCGGACGATAATGCTTGCATTCCTCGTTGGTACGCGCTTTATCGGCGGATTCGCAAATAAGCTTCGGCTCCTCATTTTCCTTGAAATTCAGCGTGCCGCGCAAGATCACAACACCGGTTTCTCCGAGATACAATCCGAAGCGCTCGTACACATTAGGAAACACAACGGCTTCTATGGAGCCGTAGCGATCCTCCACCGTGATAAACGCCATCATTTTGTTGTTTTTTGTAAGCTGCGTTTTTACCTTGGCGATCACGCCGACGACGCATACGGCTTTGCCGTCGGGATAGCGCGATTCGTCAAGCAAAATGTCGCCGATCTTGTCCGCCTTGGAAAGCCGCGCAAATTCGGTGTAGTCGTCCATAGGATGACCGCTTAGGTACATTCCGGCGATCTCGTTTTCCATATGGAGCAGCTCGTCCGCGGGAAACTCCTCCAGCGCAGGCAGCTGCGGTTCCGAGGATACGGCGCTGTCTTCGCCGGCCATATCAAAAAAGCTGAGCTGGCCGCCCATATTTCGGCGGTGGTTGAACTCCAAATCGTCCAGTACCGTTTTGACGACAGCCAGCAGCTGGCGGCGGTTTGCGCCCAAGCCGTCAAAGGCGCCGCACTTTATCAGGCTTTCCAGCGCGCGGCTGTTCATATTTTTGCCGTAAAGCCGCTTGCAGAAATCGAAAAAGGAACGGTAAGGCGCCGAGCTGCGCTCGGCGATGATTTGTTCAATAAACGCCCTGCCCAGATTTTTGATCGCCAACAGGCCGTAGCGGATATTCTTTCCGCTGACGGCGAAGGTCAAATAGCTTTCGTTTACATTCGGAGGCAAGACGTCGATACCGAGATGTCTGCACTCGGCGATATATGCCGCGAGCTTTGCCTGGCTGTCCAGCACGCTTGAGAGCAGCGCCGCCATATACTCGCGCGGATAATAGCATTTCAGCCACGCCGTTTTATAGGAAACCGCGGCATAAGCGGCGGCGTGGGATTTGTTGAAGGCATACGAAGCAAAGCTTTCCATCTCGCCGAAGATCGAAGCGGCTGTTCCGGCGTCGATGCCGCGGCGAACGCAGCCCTCTACCACCACATTTCCGCTGTCGTCTGTTAATCCGTTTATAAAGATGTCGCGTTCGCGCTCCATTACGTCGTGCTTCTTTTTGCTCATGGCACGGCGCACGATGTCCGCTCTGCCAAAGCTGTAGCCGGCAAGCTCGCGGAATATCTGCATAACCTGCTCCTGATAAACAATGCAGCCGTAGGTCACATCGAGGATGCTTTGCAGGCTTTTGTGCTTGTAACGGATGTGCGACGGGTTGTGACGGCAGTCGATGTAGGTTGGGATGCTGTCCATCGGTCCGGGACGGTACAGTGACAGCACGGCGATAAGATCCTCCATACAGTCGGGCTTAAGCTGCGTCAAAACATTTTTCATACCCTGGCTTTCAAACTGAAACACACCCTCGGTGGCACCGCGCGCGATCATAGCGAAAACCTTTTGGTCGTCCTCGCGGATGTTGTCGGGAGAATAACGCGGATCAGAAAGCTTTATCAGCTTTTCCGCGTCGTCAATGACCGTCAGGTTGCGCAGACCGAGAAAGTCCATTTTCAGCAAGCCGAGTTCTTCCAGCGTTGTCATTGTGAACTGGGTAACAACGTTGTCGTCGTTTTTTGAAAGCGGCACATAGTCGGACACCGGCTTGTCGGTGATGACAACGCCTGCCGCGTGCATGGTGGCGTGGCGCGGCATACCCTCTATTTTTTTTGCAATATCGATCAGGCGTTTCGCGTCGGGATCGCCGTCATAGCGGCGGCGCAGCTCGGCGCTTGCCTTCATCGCCTTGTCGATGGTGATATTCAGCTCGAACGGCACAAGCTTTGCGATGACGTCCACAGTGCCGTAGGGAATGCCCAATGCCCTGCCGACGTCGCGGATAGCGCCGCGCGCCGCCATTGTGCCGAAGGAGATGATCTGCGCCACATGGTCGGCGCCGTATTTGCCGATGACGTAATCGATCACTTCTCCCCTGCGCCGCTTGCAAAAATCGATGTCGAAGTCGGGCATACTTACGCGTTCGGGATTGAGAAAGCGTTCGAAAAGCAGGTTGTACTTGATTGGATCAATTGCGGTAATGCCGATACAATAAGCGGCAAGCGATCCGGCGCCGGAGCCTCGTCCGGGGCCGACGGGTATTCCGTGCGACTTTGCGTACTGAACAAAGTCGTTGACTATCAAATAATAATCGACAAAGCCCATACGGCTGACCGTTGATATTTCGTACTCCAAACGGTCAACAAGGCTTTGATCGGGTGATTCTCCGTAATGGCGGCGCAGGCCTTCATAGCACTGCCGCCGAAAATATTCGAGATGATCTTCGTTGCCCGGCACGTCAAAGCGCGGCAGCTTGCGCTCGCCGAAGGTGAAGGTGACGTTGCAGCGTTCGGCGATTTTTGAGGTGTTGTCGAGCGCCTGAGGATAATTTTTGAACAGCGCGCGCATTTCATCCTCGGTTTTAAGATAAAACTCGTTTGTCTGAAATTCCATTTTGTCGGCGTCGTTGACTGTGCTGCCTGTTTGGATGCAAAGCAAAATACCGTGAGTCTCATAGTCCTCTTTGTCGATATAGTGGCTGTCATTCGTGGCGACCAAGCCAACGCCGATCTCCTCGGCGATCCGCGCCAAATCGGGAATGATACGCTGCTGTTCCTCGATTCCGTGATCTTGCAGTTCAATAAAAAAATTATCTTTTCCGAACAAGTCGCGGTAATATTCCGCCTTTTGCTTCGCGCCTGCGTAGTCGTTTGAAAGCAGCTTTTGAGGGATCTCGCCCGCAAGACAAGCCGAAAGGCAAATCAAGCCCTCGTGATACTGTTCAAGCAGGCTGTCGTCGATGCGCGGCTTATTATAAAAGCCGTCGGTAAAGCCGAGCGACACCAGCTTTATCAGGTTTTGATAGCCGGTGTTGTTTTCGCAAAGCAGCACCATATGGTAGTAGCGTTCGTAAGGATTTTTGTCGAAGCGCGACTTCGGCGCGACGTACACCTCGCAGCCGATAACGGGATGGATACCTTCCTTTTGACAGGCGCGGTAAAAGTCGATTACACCGTACATAACTCCGTGGTCGGTGACGGCAAGCGAAGTAAACCCCTTCCGCTTTGCGGCAGAGGCTATCTCGCTGATTCGGCACGCGCCATCCAGCAGGCTGTATTCGGTGTGAACATGAAGATGTGTAAAAGCCATAGCGGTTAAGTTTCAGCCGCCGGAGGGTATCCGGCGGCGCTTTTAAAGTCGTGTTATCTCTTCGATCCCGTTGATGTCCGAAAGTCGTGAAATGACGCCGCGCAGGTGATCTCTGCCGGCAACGTCGATGGTGACGGTAACGACCGCCCTGCCGTTTTTCAGCTCGCGGGAATTGAGTGTGTGAATGAAAATATGCATATTGGACAGCTGAATGGTCACGTCGGCAAGCAAGCCGGTGCGGTCAGCCGCCATGATTTGCAGGGTGCTGCGGAAGGTCTCGCCCGCTTCGCTTTCCCAGTGAGCGGCTACCCAGCGCTCGGGTTCTTCGCTGTCGCTCAGCTTTTTAGGCACGTTGGTGCAGCTGCGCTTGTGGATTGAAACACCGTAGCCGCGAGTGATATATCCGATGATCTCGTCACCCGGCAGCGGATTGCAGCAATTTGAAAACTTGACAAGCACGTCGTCGTTGCCCTCGATTATAACGCCCGAGGACGCGCGCTTGCGCTTGACCGGCGCAGGCGTCACCTTGATGCTTTCGGGATCGGCGGCGTATGTCTTTTGGTACTCCTCTTTGAGGCGCGGCAATATCTTCCAAAGCTGGATTCCGCCGTAACCGACCGCGGCATAAAAATCATCAAGAGTGTTATACTGCTTCTTCATATTGATATTTACGAAGAAGTCTTCCATTTCCTCATCGGAAAGATTCATACCCTGACGCTTGAACTCGCGTTCAACGATCTGCTTGCCCTCAATGATGTTTTCATCGCGCTTTTCGTGCTTGAACCACTGGCGTATCTTGGATTTCGCGGAAGCGGTTTTGCAGATGTCGATCCACGCGCGGTTGGGATGCTCTTCCTTTTGGGTGATGATCTCGCAGATCTCGCCCGTGCTGAGCGTGTGGTCGATCGGAACGATCCTGCCGTTGATTTTCGCGCCAACCATACGGTGTCCGACCTGAGTATGAATTAGATACGCCAAATCGATCGCTGTCGAGCCGCGCGGCAAACTGATTACGTCGCCCTTGGGGGTAAAGACGTAAACGTCGTTTTCGCCCAAATCATTGCGGATATTGCGCGCGATGTCGGTTGCGTCCTCGGTTTCCAGCTGGTCAAGGATCATTTGCTTGACCTTTTCGATATTCTCGCTTACGCGGTCGCTGCCCTTTGCGTCCGGTCCCATACCGAGCTTGTATTTCCAGTGCGCCGCGATTCCGTATTCGGCGGTGTAGTGCATTTCCCATGTGCGGATCTGCACCTCGAAGGGGATCGCCTTTTTGTCGAGCACGGTGGTGTGCAGGCTTTGATACATATTCTGCTTTGGCATGGAGATGTAATCCTTGAAGCGGTTGGGGATCGGTTTGAAAATATCGTGAACCACGCCCAGTACATTGTAACAGTCGGAAACGTTGTCCACAATTACGCGCACGGCAAAAACGTCAAAAATATCATTGATGCTTTGGTTGCGCATTATGGTTTTGCGGTAGATGCTGTTGACGCTCTTGACTCTGCCGCTTATATAAACGTTAGGAATGGTGTCCTTTGTTTTTTCGATGATCTGCTCTTTGATGGACTCGATGAACTTTTCTCTGCCATCCTCATTGAGCAGCAGAGCGTCCTCGATTTCCTTGTAGCCGATGGGATCGAGGTATTGCAGCGAACGATCCTCAAGCTCCTCCTTGACGGTTTTGATACCGAGACGGTGCGCTATCGGAGCGTAGACCTGCATATTTTCCACCGATTTGTCGCGGCGCTTTTGCTCCGGCATACAGTCCATGGTGCGCATATTATGCAGTCTGTCGGCGAGCTTTATGATGATAACGCGGATGTCGTCCGCCATGGCGATCAGCATTTTGCGGATGTTTTCCGCCTGCTGCTCCTCGCGGGTGGAGTACGGAATCTTTGAGATTTTGGTCACGCCGTCGATCAGCTTGGCTACGTCGTTTCCGAAGCGGCGGCGGATCTCGTCGAGCATTACCGGCGTGTCCTCCACCACGTCGTGAAGCAGCGCGCCGCAAATGCTGTCGGTGTCGAGTCCCAGCTCCGCCACTATGCACGCGACCGAGGTTGGATGCAGGATGTACGGGATGCCGGACACTCTGCGCTGATCACCGTGGGACTTTTCGGCAAAGTGATAGGCGTCTTCGATTTTTTGCATATCATAGGTGTTTCCGGAACGTTCGATAATGCTGAGAAGCTCCGAAAAATCCTGATAATGCGCTACATGAGAAAACCTGCTCAAGCGATCACCTCCATAAGTCTTTTAATGATCTGCGCGTTTTCCAGCTGCACCTTGCCGCTGACCGGCCGCAGCGTGATCCGGTTGGTTTTCAGTCCTTCGCGGATCTCTATAAGTCCGGTTTCGCTCATCGCTTCCAGCATAACACGGATCTTCCCGTAGGACACACGGTATTGCAGCTTGGCGGGCAAGGTGTCGGCACGATACGAGTAGCCGCCGTTTTCTCTTAAAAAGCGGTAAAGCAGCGCAAAGTCCTCGCGCGTGGGATAAATATTGCGCAGCTGATCCTTTTTCAGCGAGAGCGATCGGCAAAAGCCCTCAAAGACACGCTGACTGTCAAGTATTGCCTTTGGATCCTCGCTGTGCGCCTTGAAATCCTTGATGATAACGGATACCGAGGTGTTGCCGTTATACTCGTTTAAGTCAAGCGTAGCGGCTATGTCCATCACGGTTCCGATCTCATAGGGAAATTCCTCGCGCGAGGTGTTGAACAGCATGGCGTGCAAACTGGATCTTTTGCGTGTAAGAACCAGTCGCAGGTGCTTATTATTCGAAATCGGAACAATGTTTTGCAAGGTCATATCGTAAAAGCCGAATATCGGCGTGGGATTACCCGCGCCGTAGGGCTGAAGATAGCTGAGGTCCTTGACCAAGTCCACGTTCACCGAAGCAGGATTGAGCTTGCAGGCGATATTAAGACAGTCATAGGGCATTTTTCCGACGGAATCGGCATATTCGTTAATTCTTTTTCGGAATAATTCTATGTTTTCGGAACGAAGCGAAAGTCCCACCGCCATCGGATGTCCGCCGTAATGCGTAAGCAGGTCGGCGCAGGAGGCAACAGCGTCGCAAAGCGCAAAGCCCTCGATGCTTCTTCCGGAAGCCTTGGAAAACTCGCCGTCGCGCGAAATGATGATGGTCGGCTTGCCGTAGATCTCTTTGATTCGGGAAGCTACAATGCCTACAACGCCCTGGTGCCAGTCCTCGCCGTCGATAACGATTATTTTGTCCATAACAAGCGAAGGATCGACCTGAACGCGCTCGTCGATCTTTCGAACGATGTCGCGCTCGATCTGCTGGCGCTCGGTGTTGTCGTAGCCCATATCAACGGCGATTTTATGCGCTTCCTCCTCGTCGTCGGTCAGAAGCAGCTCGACGGATTTTCCGGAAAGCCCAAGTCTGCCGACAGCGTTGATGCGCGGAACAAGCGTGAAGGAAACATTGCCTGCCGTCATATTTTTTTCGGCGAGCCCGGCGGTTTGTATCAACGCGTACAATCCGGCGCGGTCGGTGTTTAGCAGGCTTTTAAGCCCACGCTTGACGAACACGCGGTTTTCGCCGCGCAGATCAACAATATCGCCGATCGTACCGATGCTGAGCAAATCAGCGTAGTTGTCAAGCAGCGAATCCACGTCGCAGTATTCTCCCTCAAGCGCCATGATAAGCTTGAACGCAACGCCTACTCCCGATAATTGTTTAAAGTGCGAGGGACAATCGGCGCGGTGCAGATCAACGACCGCGCAGGCGTCGGGAAGCTTGCCCTGCGGCATATGATGGTCGGTTACGACGGTGTCGATCCCAAGCGATTTGGCATAAGCTATCTCCTCGATGGCGGCTACGCCGTTGTCCACCGTGACGATGAGCTGTACGCCCTTGCCGTGCAGAATATCCACAGCGCGCATATTCATTCCGTAGCCCTCGGTCTCACGCGAGGGGATGTAGTACATAACATCTGCTCCGACGGCTTCCAAATAGGAATAGAGCAAGGCGGTCGAGGTCACGCCGTCGGCGTCGTAGTCTCCGTAAACGCAGATTTTTTCTCCGCTTTCAATTGCCGTCTTTACGCGGGCGCAGGCCCTGTCCATATCCTTGATTTCAAAGGGAGAGGCGATCTCGCTTTCGTTATAGAGAAAATCTCGGATCTCCGCTTCGGTTTTGATGTTTTTTATTTGAAGCAACATCGCGATGATGCCCGGCAGACCATAGTCGCCCTGAATGGCAATGGCTTCTTTTTTGTTAAGCGGTGCCACTTTCCACAGCTTCAAGTTATGTCGCTTCCTTTCCTGTAAGATTTATGCATGGTTAAGCATATCCTCCGCGTGCGAAACAGCCGCGGCGGTGATGTTTACGCCGCCGATGATACGCGCAAGCTCCTGCACGCGCGCGTCGCGGTCAAGCGGAGAAACAACGGTGAAGGTCCTTCCCTGCTCCACACGTTTTTCGATTAGATAATGATAGTCGGCAAGCGCGGCGATCTGAGCCTGATGAGTGACGCAAAGCACCTGACAGTCCGCCGCGACCTCCTTAAGCTTAAGACCGACCTTTTCGGCGGCAGAGCCGGAAATGCCGGTGTCGACCTCGTCAAAAATGAGCGTGTCAACATCGTCGGTGGCGGCAAGAACGGTTTTGATCGCAAGCATCATACGCGACAATTCACCGCCCGACGCGATTTTTGCGACAGGTCGCGGAGTTTCGCCCGGATTGGCGGAGATAAGCAGCTCCGCCTTGTCGATGCCGTCTGGTGATAATTCCGTCGTTTGAAACTGCGGGATAAGCTCAACGTTGGGCATATTCAAAAACCGCATTTCCTCCCTGACCTTTTCGGCAAAGTCTTTGGCTACGCGACGGCGTTTTTCGCTGAGCGCCTTCGCAAGCGAGAGCGCTTCCTCCTTTGCCGCGCCGCAGGCGGAGATCAGCTCGTCGCGGTTGCGGTCATAATTGAGCAGCTCCTCCAAACGCGTTTGCATTTTTTCAGCAAGCGCCGGCAATTCGTCGGCGGTGCAGTTATATTTGCGAGTCAACCGGTTGAGCAGATCAAGGCGTTCCTCTATCTCCTCAAGCCGCTGAGGGTCGCTTTCCAGATCATCCAGCGCGGATCCGATGCGCTCGGCGCAGTCGCGCAGGTTGTAGTAAATATCCGTCAAAGAGTTGCTTAGCTCCTCGTAGTCGCTGTTGAAGGCGGCTGCGTTTTGCATTGAGGTCGCTGCGACGTCAACAGCTTCGGCGCCGCCGTCGGCGTCCTCTCCCTCCAAAGCGCGCTTGGCTTTTTGAAGAAGTGAAAAGATTTTTTCAAAATTCATCAGCGCGCCGCGTTCGGCTTCAAGCTGTTCTTCTTCTCCGGGCTGCACGTCGGCGTCAAACAACTCACGTGACTGGAATTGAAGCAGGTCGATTTCACGCAGGCGTTCGCTTTCGTCGGAATTTGCCTCGTTTAATTTCTTTTGAAGAATTTTATATGAATCGTACTTCTCTCGGTACCGCGATATATCCTGTTCACAGCCGCCGTAGCTGTCGATATAGCCCAGGTGCGTATCGGGTGAAAACAGCTCGTAGCTTTCGTGCTGACCGTGAATGTTGATCAAATAAACCGCCAGCGCGCGCAGCATTGAGACCGTGGCAGGCTTGCCGTTGATCTTGCAGCTGCTTTTTCCGCTTTGACTGAGGGTGCGCTGCAAAATCAGCACATCGTCCTCCAATTCAAAGCCAAGCTCCTCAAGCTTGGCGCGAGCGGAAGCGTTTACGTCCTCAAACACCGCGCTTACAAAGGCGGTGCTTTCTCCCGTGCGGATGATCTCCTTGGAGGTTCGCTGTCCCATAATGGCGTTGATGGCGTCGATGATAATACTTTTTCCTGCGCCGGTCTCACCTGTCAGGACATTCAGTCCGTTGGAAAAGTCAATTGAGGATTTTTCGATAACCGCTATATTTTCAATATATAAGGTCTTTAACATAACACTGTCCTGCCGTTTATGATTTGATAGAATATTGCTTCAGCTCTTCGCCGAGCCGAGCCGCGTCGTCCGAGGTTCGGCAGGCGACGAAGATGGTATCGTCGCCGGCTATGGTGCCTACGATCGCGTCGTTTTCGGTTGAATCCAAAGACGTGCAGACCGCGTTCGCCATTCCGCTGAGCGTTTTGATGACAACCAAATTCTGAGCGTTGTCAACCGAAACCACAGAGCCTGAAAACAGCTGTTCAAACCCGGAACGCAGATCGCTTGTTCTGCCGCTGTCGGAAAGATAGCGGTACTTGCCGTCGGCTCCCAAGGTCTTTACAAGACGCAGATCCTTGATGTCGCGTGAAATAGTCGCCTGCGTAGCTTTGTATCCGGCTTCCTTAAGGCGCGCGATGATCTCGTCCTGCGTTTCAACAGAGTATTCGGAAATGATTTCCAATATTTTTGCGTGTCTTCCGCTTTTCATCAAAATTCCCTTTCTTTGAGCTTTTCATTGAGCTTGCGGTAAAAGTTGCTTTTTTTGATAGACATAAGCGTCAATGAAAGAGATGATCTTCTTATATGAATGACGTCGTTTTCCGTGATGTCGATATTTGTTTCGCCGTCGATGGACAGCACACAGCTGCACTCCCGTGGGATCTTAACCCGAACGGACAGGTCGGCGTCCCGGCTGAACAGCACCGAGCGTGAAAACAATGAATGCGGACACACCGGCGTCATTAAAATGCAGTCCATTTGAGGCGACAGGATCGGACCGCCTGCCGACAAAGAATACGCTGTCGAGCCGGTGGGAGTTGAGAACAGCAGTCCGTCAGCGCGGTAACGCGAGATCTCCTCGTTGTCCAAAAACAGCGTGAAATCCACGATTTTGGAAAGCGTTCCGTGCGTTACGACAGCGTCGTTAACGGCGGTGAAATGCTGTGATCTTCCGCCTGCTTCCACGCTGATGTCCAGCAGCATACGCTGCTCGGTATCGTATTCGCCGCTGACCAGCTTTTTTAAACCGCCGATCTCGTTGATCTCCACATCCGCCGCAAAGCCCAGTCTGCCGACATTTACTCCGATCATCGGGGTATCTGTCTGCGCGGCAAATTTAGCCGCGTGGATAATGGTTCCGTCGCCGCCGACCGTTACGGCAGCGTCCGCGATTTCAAAAAGCTGTTCAACAGAATCCGCAAATTGCGCGCCATAACCTGCAAGCACATCGCGGCAATCGGGCGGCAGGATCACCTCTGCGCCCTCTGCGCGGAGCACTTCGATGATCTGTCCGGCGCACGTAATGGCTTTTTCTTTTGTTAAATTGACAATGATGGCTATTTTCATACCGCCACCCCTTTGATGGTTTTCTATTTATCCAGCGCCTCGTGCGAGCGCTTAACAAGCTCCTCCGGCGTTACGTCGGAAAAAGCCTTCGGGTCGTCGGATTTTTGCAGGTGGATCAGATATTCGATGTTTCCTTCCGGTCCTTTGATGGGCGAAAAGTCGAGCCCAAGTACATCGAAACCGTTTTGAAGGCAAAATTCGAAGATTCCTCGCACAACCTCGGCGTGCACCGCGGGATCGCGCACAACGCCCTTTTTTCCGACCTTTTCCCTGCCGGCTTCAAACTGAGGCTTGATCAGGCAAACTGCCTGCGCGTTATCGCTCATAAGCTCTCTTGCCACCGGCAAGATCAAACGCAGGGAGATAAAGGATACGTCCACCGAAAAGAAATCGATCTCATCCGGCACCTGCTCGCGCGTTACCTTTCGCATATTGGTGCGTTCCAAATTGACGACGCGCTCGTCAGTGCGCAGCTTCCACGCAAGCTGACCGTAGCCGACGTCGATAGAATAAACCTTTTTTGCGCCGTTTTGCAGCATACAATCCGTAAATCCGCCTGTGGAAGCGCCGATGTCCATGGTGATCTTATCGCGCAAATCAAGCTTGAAGCAGCCGATCGCCTTTTCCAGCTTCAAGCCGCCGCGGCTGACATACGGCATAACATTGCCGCGAACCTCAACGGACACGGTTTCCTCGTAGGAGGTGCCGCATTTGTCAGCTTTTTGGTTATCGACATACACTTGTCCTGCCATAATAACGGCTTTTGCCTTCTCGCGGCTTTCTGCCAAGCCCTTTTCATATACTAAAACATCAAGTCGTTTTTTCATTGTAAATGTCCTTTTTGATTACCTCGACCATACCCTTGCTGTCGAGCTTTAGCATTTCAAGCGCCTCGTTGACGCTCATCTGCCTGACAAATTCATCGCCGATCGCTTTGATGTGATAGCTTCCCTTGAAGCCCCGAAGCGCGATCAAATCGGCAAAATTGCGTGCGATGCCGCCGTTTTTGACGCCTTCCTCGAAGAACCAAATGCTCTGAAAACGCGAGGCAAAGAACACAGCCTCCTGGCTGACAGGCTTGATTTTGCAGAGCTTGAGGATGCAGACGTCGGTCTTTTTCTTTTTGAGCATTTCCTTTGCCCTGCAGGCATAGGAAAACAGTCTGCCGTAGGTGATGAGCAGATATTTTGCGTTGGGGTTGCCGTAGATGTTATAATCGATGCTTTCTTCCTTAAAGTCGGTCGGCTTATATAATTCGCCGCCGCGAGGATAGCGCACGACCGCCAAGCCCTTGCACCGGTAAAGCGCGTCGTGAAGCGATTTTCGCATCCCGTCAAAATACGAAGGAGAATAGATTACGGAATTTGGGATAGTGTTGAGCATTGAAACGTCAAAAACGCCCTGGTGGGTTTCGCCGTCGCTGCCGACGATGCCTGCGCGGTCTATCGCAAGCACAAGATGATTGTTGCCGAGCGCCGCGTCGTGGATAAGCTGGTCATAGGAGCGCTGCAGGAACGTGGAATACACCGCGAAAACGGGACGGTATCCCTTTGAAGCCAAGCCGCAGCCAAAGGTAACGGCGTGCTCCTCGGCGATGCCCACGTCGAAAAAGCGGTTTTTGTGCAGCTTTGAGAAATCCGTCAAGCCGGTGCCGCTTGCCATTGCCGCTGTGATCGCGCAGATTTTGTCGTCATTCTCCGCAAGCTCGCAAAGCACCTTTCCAAATTCGGCGGAAAAGCCGTGATGGCTGGAGATCGGCTCGCCCGAGTCGATGTCAAACTGACCGATACCGTGAAACTCGCCGGGCTTTTCCTCCGCAGGCTGATAGCCCTTGCCCTTTTTTGTGACGACGTGCAGCAAAACAGGGGTGGTGTTCTTCTTTGCCGCCAGCATAGCTTTTTCAAGCTCTTCCGTGTTATGCCCGTCGATCGGTCCGAGATATGTAAAACCGAAGCAATCAAACAAGGTGTTTTTATAAACAAGATTCTTGATTTTGGATTTGCTGCGGCGCAAAAAAGCCTTCATCAGCCTGCCGATAAGCGGAATATGCGACAAAGCGCGCTCGGTGAAGCGCTTGATGCGGATGTAACGCGGCTGAATGCGCACCGAGGTAAGGTAACGCGGAATAGCGCCGACGTTTTTTGAGATCGACATTTTGTTATCGTTCAAAATGACAATGAAATTCTTATTGAAACGACCGGCGTTGTTCAGCGCCTCGAAAGCCAGACCTCCTGTTAATGAACCGTCGCCGATGACAGCGATCGTGTAGCTGTTGTCGCCGTTCATCGCCTTTGCGTTCGCAATGCCGAACGCTGCGGAAATCGAGGTGCTGCTGTGACCGGTGTTGAAATCGTCATAAGGGCTTTCCTCTTTTTTTGGAAAACCCGAAATTCCGTCCTTGGTGCGCAGCGTATCAAAACGGTCAAAGCGGCCTGTGAGCAGCTTGTGCGTGTAGCTTTGATGGCCGACGTCCCACACAACGCTGTCGCTCGGAAAATCGAACACGCGGTGCATAGCGACCGTCAGCTCCACTACGCCCAGATTCGGCGAAAGGTGACCTCCGTTGACCGACACGACCTCAACCAGCTTTTCCCTGATTTCGGAACAGAGCGCGGAAAGCTCCGCTTCGTCGATTTTTTTGACGTCCTCAGGTGATTTAATTGTAGAAAGCAGCTTATACTCACCCATAAAATCATTTCCCATAAGCCCTGCGTACAAGGCGTTCCTTTAGTTTTTCCTTTGCGCAAGCGCCAAAGCGTAGTTTTTCAGCATTGCGGTATCGCCGTCAAAAACATCCAGCGCCGCGACTGCCTTTGATGTATATTCATTCACAAGCTCCCGGCACTTTTCGATTCCGAGCAGGGAGACAAAAGTGGATTTTTGGTTTTCCTGATCGCTTCCTACCGGCTTGCCGAGTTCTTCGTCGGTGGAGGTGCAGTCGAGTATGTCGTCCTGGATCTGGAACGCGACGCCGACAGATTCGCCGTAAACAGACGCCGCATTTTTTTGCGCGTCGGAAGCGTTTGCCGCCAGACAGCCCAGCTCGCACGCCGCTTTGATCAGGCAGGCTGTTTTTTTGTTTACAAGCTCGTAAAGCACTTCGATCGGCGCGTTTGTGTTTTCGCTGAGCAAATCTATCATTTGTCCGCCTGCCATACCTACGCAGCCGGCATATGCGGCAAGCGTATTGGCTGCGCGGCGGCAGGCGCTGTCGCCTACCAGCGCGGCGGCTTCGTCGCCCGTGAGCACCTCAAAAGCAAGCGTTTGCAGCGCGTCGCCTGCCAAAAGCGCGGTATCCTCTCCGAAAACCTTGTGATTGGAGGGCTTGCCGCGGCGCAGATCATCGTCGTCCATACACGGCAAATCATCGTGAATCAGCGAATAAGTATGCACCATTTCAACGGCGCACGCAAAGGGCAGCGCCTTTTCAACGCCGCCGCCGCACAAAACACAAAACGCAGTCACCAGCATGGGGCGCACGCGCTTGCCGCCTGCTTGCAAACTGTAGCGCATCGCGTCAAGCAGCTTTTGCTCTTTATAATCGCCCTGCGGCAAATACCCGTAGAGCGCCTGCTCGATCTGTTCAAGATACGGATTCGTCATTTGCTGCGTCCTCCCCTGCCGTGATTTGAGCCAGCTTTTTTGTGGCGTCTTCGATCCTGCCCTTATATCCGTTGAGCTGTTCCATACAATACGCCATAAGCTCGCACGCTTCGGAGTAAAGCTTTACGCTGTCCTCAAGCGGCAGAGCCTCGTTTTCCAGCTGACGGATGGTTTCTTCAAGCTGAACATTCGCCTGTTCGATTGACTTTGGTTTTTCCATATTATTCCTCCGTGGGACACGCGTACTCCATCAGGCGCTGCATACGGTGATTGGCGCCGCTGCGGCTGATGGGCGGATGAAGATTTTCACCCAGCGCGCGCAAAGACATATCCGGGTTTTCCAACCGAAGATACGCGATTTCCTTTAGGTCGTCGGGAAGCGATTCCAGCCCGACGGAATTTTTTATCATATTAATGACTTCCACCTGCTTTACAGAGGCGGAAACGACCTTGCTTATGTTGGCTACCTCGCTGTTGATTCGGCGGTTTACGTTGTTGCGCACCTGCTTGACAGCCTTTGTGCCCATTATCTCCATTGCCTGAATGGGAGCGCCCATATACGTCAGCAAATCGCAGATCTGCTCGCTGCCCTTGAAATAGACAATATAATTGCCGCCGCGCACCACGGTTCTCGGAGAAAAATCACATTCCGTTACTTCGGTGAGGATCTTTGAAAGATCCGTGCTGAGATTTTTAAAAGGAACATAAAACTCCGCGTGATAGCTTTTCATCGGATCCGACACCGAACCGCAGCTTAGAAACACTCCTCGCACAAACGCCGAGGAAAACTCCTCTCCCGGCACATTGGCACGGTTGACGCGCAAGGTGACCTGTGAGGAGGTGTGTCCGAAATCGGCGAATATACGCGCGCAGTCGGCGGTATCTACCACCCTGATTTTGTACAGGTGACTGTCGCCCGAACGGACGCGCAGCGCCGTTTGCTTTTCAATGATGGGCATATACAGGTTTTCAAGCAAAAACGTTACGCGCTTTGCGGCATAGGCGTTTTCGGTGGTGAACAAGATTTCGTTGCTGCGGAACACCTTGCCGAACAGCAGCATCCCGTACAGCTCCGCTTTGAGCATTTCGCGGTCAAAGCACTGCACTGCGCACAGTTCTTTTTTGACTTCTGATGAAAACGACACTGCTTTTCCTCCATCGGTTTTATGCTGATTTAAGCATTTGATTTTAAAACTACTTGTCTACATCACGATGCTTTATGATACAGCGATAGCCCAAATGAAGGAAGTGGTGCTCCAGCTCGCGCGCTACGGTAATGCTGCGGTGCTTTCCGCCGGTGCAGCCGATGCCGACCACCAGCTCGCTTTTTCCCTCTTTGAGATACAGCGGTACGGCGTAATCGAGCAAATGAAGCGTTCGCTTTACAAATTCCTGCGTTTCCTCGCTGCCGAGCACAAAGTCGCGCACCTCCTGATCAAGTCCTGTCAGCGACTTGAGCTCTGAAATATAGAAGGGATTCGGCAAACAGCGTACATCCATGATCAGGTCAGCCTCAAGCGGAATGCCGTACTTAAAGCCGAAGGATATAAATGTAAGCGTAAGCGCCTGAGTTGGATTTTCCATAAAAAGACTCATAAGGCGCTCTCTCAGCTGCTTTATCGACATATATGAGGTTTCGATATTATAGTCAGCCAGGTGCTTCACCGGCACCAGCAAAGCCTTTTCAAACTCCACCGCCTCTGTGACCGAACCGTCCTTAAGCCGGTCGGCAAGCGGATGGCGACGCCGGGTTTCCTTGTAGCGCATAATAATCAAATCGGATTTTGCGTCAAAAAACAAAATTTTGACTTCTTTGTGCGCCAGCTTGAACTGTTCAAGCGCGACGTTCATATTTTTGTAGTTTTCGGTTCCTCTGACGTCCACAACAACGGCAACGCGCTGCATATTGGTATCCTTTGATTTGGAGCAGAGGGAGAAAAGCATAGGAAGCAGGGACGCCGGAATGTTATCAACACAATAAAAGCCTATGTCCTCCAGTATATGAAGCGCTGTGGTTTTTCCTGCGCCCGACATACCTGTAATAATAACAAATTCCATATTTTTCCTTTAAAGAATAATTAACTCACATTCAAGATTATAGCCCGTTTCGTCAAAAACCTTTGTCTGAACCTCTCGGATAAGGCTTTTTACATCGTGCGCGGTGGCGTTGTTTCTGTTGATGATAAAGCCCGCGTGCTTTTCGCTGACCTGCGCGCCGCCGTGGGAATGTCCCTTAAGTCCGCACTGTTCGATCAGCGCGCCTGCGTAGGCGCCTTCGGGACGCTTGAAAACGCTTCCTGCGCTGGGAAATTCCAGCGGCTGCTTGCTGCTGCGTCTGCTCAGATAATCGTCCATACGTGCGCGAATATCATCGGGATTATCCTTTTTAAGCTTTAGGGTGACTCCGGTGATGATGGCTTTGTTGGAGCGGTACACGCTGGTGCGATAGCCAAAAGCCAGATCCTCCTTTTCAGTTCTTCCGGTTTCGCCGTCGGGAGTGATATGATTAACGCTGTAAACAACGTCCTTCATCTCTCCGCCGTAGGCTCCGGCGTTCATAAATACCGCGCCGCCAACGGTTCCGGGGATCCCCCACGCAAACTCCAAGCCGCTGAGTCCGCTGCTTTGAGCAAATTTGCACAGCGCCGCAAGCGACGCGCCTGCGCCGCAATATATTGTGTCCTCATCAACAAGCGCGATTTTTCGAAATTCGCCGTCCAGGCGGATAATTACGCCGCGGTAGCCGTCGTCTGACGCAAGCAGGTTGCTGCCGTTTCCGATGATGAGATAGTCAACGTCGGATTCCTTGCATTCCTTTAAGATTGTACTGAGCTTGCTTGCGGACGTCACCTTTACATATGTATCGGCATTGCCGCCGATCTTAAAGGTGGTGTGGCGGCTGAGCGGTTCGTCCTTTCTTGCCTCGCAGCCTAAAATCTCGGCAAGATTATAGATAATATCTGATCTGTCCATTATATACCTCATTTTTATTACAGTTTTGCCCGTTGCTCAGTCCCACTTGTCGATTACGGTCTTGGGAGATTCGGGCATAGCCGCAACGTCCATACCAAGACTCCTCAGCAGATCCTTGGCGGCGTTGTAGCCCATTTTTTTCTGGCGGTTGTTCATTGCCGCGACTTCGATGATAACGGCAAGGTTTCGTCCGGGCTTGACGGGGATCGTCATGGTTGGTACCTCAACGCCGAGTATCTCCATATACTCGTTGTCAAGTCCCATTCGGTCATACACTTTGGTGTTGTCCCACAGCTCCAGGTTGACCACCATATCGATTTTTTCGCTGGTCTTGATCGCGCCCATACCGAAAAGCTGTCTGGCGTTGATGATTCCGATGCCGCGCAGCTCGATAAAATGGCGGATATTGGCAGGCGACTGACCGATGATCGTATTGGTGGAGGTTCTAAGGATCTCAACCGCGTCGTCGGCGACAAGGCGGTGACCGCGCTTGATAAGCTCGATGGCGGTCTCACTTTTACCGACGCCGCTGTCGCCGATCAGCAGACAACCTTCGCCGTACACCTCAACCAGTACGCCGTGACGGGTAATGCGCGGCGCCAATTCGCGGTTGAGGAATTGTACCAAACGGGCGGTGAGGTCGGATGTGTTTTCATCGGTGCGGAAGATGGAGACCTTGTGCAGCTTGGCGCTTTCGAGGATCACGTTTGTGGGTTCGATCTGACGGCAAATTATGACCGCCGGAGGTCCAAAGCTGAAAATGGAATCAATTACCATTCGCTGCGCTTCCGAACCGAAGCGTCCCAAATAGGAAAACTCCGTGTTACCGAGGATTTGGATACGCTTGTTATCAAAGAACTCAAAGTAACCCGTCAGCTCCAAGCCCGGACGGTTGATCTCAACCGAGGAGATTTTCGTTTCTTCATAATTATCGGAAACATAGACCTTGTCAAGCCCAAGCCGTTCCACGATTTCCGACAGAGGGACTGAAAATTCTGACATAATTCCACCGCCTTTATAATTTTGGGTATATCATTCGTATTATACTTAGTTTATATTATACTACAAACGGCGGTTTTAATAAAGCCTTTTCGTGAATTTTTTTCAGCTTTTTTTACAAAAGCCGATTATTTGCGGATCATCATCTCCGTCACCCTCAATTCTTCCCCTGCAGTCACGTACGGTACGAAAAAACAGTCGCAGCGATCATCGGCATATCGGTTAAAAACCGAAAGGTAGTTTATGCACATCTCGGGATGATTGCTTTTGCAGAGCAGCAGCTGCTTTTCTATCCATTCCTGAGCGTGCGCGCTGTGCTTTACCTTTTCAAGCGCTCCGCTGTCGCAAAGCGTTACATAGGCGACCGGCGAAAAAGACGCCTGTGTGGAAATATATTCAATATCGCTTTGCATTATTTCCCCCATTACATCCTTGTTTATCAAAAACAGCTCAAGCTTTGCAAGCGACATATTCGGGATATACTGCCGTTTTGCTAGGCTTTGCGCCTGTTCAAACGATTTTGCCGGTACGGTCACGGATTCGGGGACTTCCTTGCCCGACAGCAGATAAAAGGTATAGCACAGCTTTCCGTCCAGCCGTTCCACGCTGACGTTTTCGATGATTGCTGCGGACTCTATTTGCCGCGTTTCGGCACAGCCGCTAAGCGCCAGCGGCAAAGCGCACAAAAACGCGACTATTCTTTTATGCATTATGCTTCCTCCCTGTCAACAAGCAAGCGCTTGGGATGATGACCGACGCCGTGACCGACAACACATTCAGCCAAAGCGGATTGGTTAATATTTCTTTTAAAGAAGTATTATTCGACGTTATCCATTGCAAAACGAATAACGCAGCGGCAAACAAAGCGATCATTTTCAGGTCGCCGTTTCGATTTACCGCCTTGCCTGCCGCGCAAAGCAGCAACGACGTGATCATAAACACCGACATTGTGGAAAGCGCCATATAAAAGCTCTCCACGCCCGAAAAGCTTCCGAAATGCGCCACTCGGGACAACACGAAGGTCTGATATTCCTGCCGCAGCGCGTACTCTCCGACCGCGAAGGTGATAAAAAACAGCACGAGCGCGTACTTTAAGCCTGTGAAGGCAAGCGCGATGATTGGCTGGCGCAAACGGAAATTGCGCGTGTAACCCGAAAAGCAGGCAAACAGCACCGCCGTAAAGCAAGGCGTAAAGAAATAAGCCGTGTCCTGAAAAAAATCTCCCGCGCTTCCGCTCGGAAGAAAAGCTTCCGCTTCAATTTGCAAAGAAGAAAGGCTGCCGCCAAACATAAGCACGTTGGTTGCCATCGCCAGCACGAATAAAAAGATGCCGAACCGCGTAATGACATTCGCGCCCTTGTATGCGGCGTAAACACAGCAAAGCAGCAAAACAAGCGCGATCAGGCACGGGGATGCGTCGGGATAATACTTCTGCGTAAACATATCGGTGTATGGCAGCAAAAAGTATTCTGCGGTAAACAAAAAGCAAATGCAGTAAAAGCCTGTAACAACACAGCGCAGTGTTTTTTTGCCGCGCCGCAAAACAGAAAACACGTCCTCGCCCTTTTTCAGCAGCATCACCGGCGGCAAATAACACAAAAAGCACAGCGCGAGCCCGGCGCACATACAAAGTATTTGAAACGAAAACGACGTTCCTTGCGACAGATCATCGTTCTGCAACAGTATTACAGAGCAGGCACAAAGCATCAGCGTAAGCAAAAAGCGCTTGGATGAAAACCTTATCTCTACACGCATTACCTCTCCTCCGTTTCCGCGAAATTCTGAACCTTTATAGTGTGCCGCGAAAGAGTTTTCCAACCGGCGCGCACAAAAACATCGCGCATCGTTTCTCGGGAAAAGGGCGAAAGCGAGGATAAATACGGCACGCCGAGCGAGGTTTTGGAGCACATACTGATAATCACCATCGCGCTTGCCAAAACGATGCCCCATAAGCCGAAAACGCCTGCCACGATGATAAACACAAAACGAAGCATCGTGACCGGCGGATAAAGCGGCGCGGTAACATAGCTGCAGATCGCCGCAGTTGCAACCACCATCAGCGTTGACGAGCTGATGATACCTGCCGTCACTGCGCTTTCTCCGATGACAAGCGCGCCTACGATGCTGACCGCGTGCCCAAGCGATTTTGGGATGCGCAGACCTGCCTCCTTCATAATTTCATACACAACGGTTATCAGCAGCACCTCCAAGGTTACCGGCAGCGGCGTTTGCGACAGCGACTGAGCCGTTTTTATCAGGATCCACGTCGGAAAGTACTCAGGATGGAACTGCGCCAGAGCGGTATATATCGCAGGCAAAAACACGGAAACGAAGAAGGAAAAATACTTGATAAGGCGAATCAGCGCAGCGTAATAGGTGCGGTTGGAATAGTCGTCAACGCCCTGAAATTCCTCGACAAACAGCCGCGGCACAATGATTACCGCCGGCGTGCCGTCTACCAGAACAGCGATCCTGCCCTCGGTCAGCTTGCCGCATACGGTGTCGGGACGTTCGGAGATCCCCACTCCCGAAAAAAGCCGGCTTGTGTGTTCGTCCTCAAGATACTCCGACAAATAGCCCGACGCAAGCACGGTTTCAAGATCGCAGGCAGACAGGCGCTCCCGCACCTTATTCACAAGCAAGGGCGACGCGGCATCTTGCAGATAGCACAGCATAAGCTGAGTTTTGGACTGACTGCCCGCGGTCAGCTGCTCAAACACGAGGTCAGGACTTTTTAAACGGCGGCGTATCAGCGACATATTGACGCGCAGCGGCTCGGTAAAGCCCTCGCGCGCGCCTCGCTGCACCACCTCGCTTTCCGGCTCGGAAACACTGCGGAAGGCATAGCCCTGCACGCCGATAGCCAGCATTTCGGAGACGCCGTCCATCGCAAGCACAGCAAAGCCGGATGTGATAAACGCTACGAGCTCCGATTCCTTTATTTCCGTCACGTCGGAAGACGCAAGCACGGTATGAAAAATCGTTTGATATGCCTGCGCAGGCGTTTGGCTGCCGAAATCATACACAAGCAGCGGATTAAGCGACGACTGCGCCAAGCCTTCCTTATTGACCATACCCTCAACGGTATACAGCGCCGCCGAAAGCTTATTATCGGATTTTAATGTCAGCAACCGAACAGACAGGTCTGCCGAGTTGGCAAACGCGGTTTGCAGACGTTTGGTAATTTCTTTTACCGAATTATCCATAGTATCACCTTGCATTAGTTTCCGATGAAACGCCGCAAATATTCTTCCCTACGGAATATTTGCGCCGCAACAGCAAAAAATAGCAGCAGGTGATGTTATGATTATAACTGTGATCCGCACGGTGATCTTATATGTTTTTGTAATAACGGCGATACGTCTTATGGGCAAACGTCAAATCGGAGATATGCAGCCGAGCGAGCTGGTGGCTACGATGGTGGTGTCGAATATCGCGTCTATACCGATGCAGAACAATTCCCAGCCGCTGCTCAGCGGCATCGTTCCGGTTATAATACTTGTCACGATGGAGGTGACGGTAAGCGTGCTGATGCTCAAAAGCAGGCGGCTTAGAAGGCTTGTATGCGGCGAACCGGTGGTGATAATCGAGGACGGGCGGCTGCTTCAAAAGCAGATGAAGCGTCTGCGGCTAAGCGTGGACGAGCTGTGCGCCCAGCTGCGCCAGCAAAATGTGTTTTCCGTTGAAAGCGTTCAATACTGTATTATGGAAACGAACGGAACGATCAGTGTGCTGGAAAAGCCGGAAAAACGTGTGCCGAACGCAAAGGAATGCGGAGTACGGACGCGCGATTCAAAAATGGAAGCAACGGTTATCAGCGACGGTGTGCTGCAGCCGGTCAATCTTGCGCTGTGCCGTCAGAATGAGAAAACCGTCCAACAGCGTTTAAAAGAAAAAAACCTCGCCGTATCCGACGTCTTTTTGATGACGCTGGACGGCGAGGGCAAAGCATATATCGTAAAAAAGGAGGGCAAATGAAACGGATCATAATAGCGGTTATACTTGCCGCCGCGGTCGCCGCCGGATGTGCCGCGGAAACATACAGCGTTGCAAATTGCGCCGAAGAAACCATTGCGCGGATCGAAGCGATCGACAGTTTGGCTGAAGCAAAGCAAAACGACGAGGCTTTGACGGCGTGCCGCAAATTGGAGGCGGACTGGGAAACGACCGTGAAATGGCTTGACGCCCTGCTGCTCCACGATAACGTGGACAAGGTAGGAGTTTGCCTTACAAAAATGCGTCTGCAACTCAAAAACGGAGAAACCGCGCAATACCTTATCGACAGCGCCGAGGCAAAAAAAGGACTCGCCTCCATAAAAGGAAGCGAGTACCCGTTTTTGGAAAATATTTTGTAAAGCTTATACTGATCTTCAATAAAGCGCGTTTGGCATTATTCCGCCGCGGAAGCCTTTGCCTCTGCTTTTTTCTTCGCTTTTCTCTGCTGCCACATAACCCACAGAGGACCTGCGATGCACAGGGACGAATAGCAACCGGAGATCACGCCGATCATCATCGGAAGCGCAAAGCCCTTAACGGACGCAATATTGAACACGGAAGCCACGATGTAAACGATCAAAATTGCCGCCAGGGTGGTAACAGATGTCATAATCGTTCTGCGCATGGTTTTGGTACAGCTTACGTTGAATACGATGCCGACGTCCGTTTTTCTGCCCATAAGCTTTCTCTGCTCACGAACACGGTCGTAAATTACGATGGTGTCGTTCAAAGAGTAACCGAGGATCATAAGAACGACCGCAATGAAGTTTGAATCGATCGGCCACTGGAAGATGACGTACATAAAGTAGATCATCGCAATATCGTGGAACAGTGCCACCAGCGCCATAACGCCGGCAGACAAACCGCCGATTTTCTTGAAGCGGATTGTTACATAAAGAACCATCAAAACGCTGGCGATCGCAACTGCCACCAGACACTTAAGCAGGAAGCTTTGACCCATTGAAGCGTCAACCGAGTTTTCCTCCAACAGAGCAAACTCTGCATCGGGATATTCCTTTTGAAGCTTTTCCGTCAGCTCGGCGCCGATGGCCTTGTCAATAGCGTGGTTGCCTGCAAACTGAACGGTAACGCTGTTGCCGGTGTCGCCGACCATATCGCTTGAGAAGGAAGCGGTGATCCTGTCCTCGGTTTCCTTCTGAACGAAGTCGCGCAGGTCGTCCTGGTTGATGTCCTGCTTATAGCTGAAAGTCAGGGTGGAACCGCCCGAGAACTGAATGTCAAGGATGGTGCCGCGGAAAATGTTGAAAATGATACCGATCAAAATGATAGCGAGCGAAAAGCAGAAGAAGAATTTCTTCTTTCCTACAAAGTCAAGCACGCGCTTGCCGCCGTTGAACTTTTCGCTGACCTCCTGAGGAGTCAAAGCGGTTTCAGGTATGTTCTGAACATTATTTGCCATTCTTAGCACCTCCAAACAACCAAGTTTTTCTAAGGGGCTTGAATCCGGCAACGCTCTTGAGCATCAGTCTTGAGAAGAAGATACCCATAATGAAGTTGGAGATAACACCTACGAGGAGGGTGTAACCGAACGCGTAGATGGTACCCGTTGTGGATGCGCCGAAGATGAAGGAAAGAATGTTGGACGGACCAAACACCAGCAGCAAAATGATGGAAACGATTACAACCGTCATATTACCGTCGATGATCGCCGCAAGGGAGTTTTTGGTACCCTTTTCCAGCGCGCCGTCAAGCGTTCTGCCGCCGCGCATTTCTTCCTTGATACGCTCTGCCGTGATAACGTTACAGTCAACGCCCATACCGATTGAAAGGATCAAACCGGCGATACCGGGCAGAGTCATGGTAAAGGACGAGAAAATCGAGAAATAACCGGAGATCGCGGCAATTGAAAGTCCCATCTGACCAAGCAGTGAGATGACCGCAATCAAACCGGGAAGACGGTAGAACACGATCATAATGAGGGCGATGACCAGCAGCGCGATGCCGCCTGCCCATGCCATAGCCAAAAGCGCGTTCTGACCGAGAGTAGGACTGATATTACCGTAGGTTACGGTTTCCAGAGCGAACGGAAGCGCACCGGCCTTGATCTTGTTGGCGAGCGCTGCGGCTGTGGTAGCTGTAAAGCTGCCGCTGATAACCGCCTTGCCGTCGGTGATGACCGAGTTGATGGTAGGCGCGGAGATCATAACATCATCCATCCAAATGGAAACGACCTTATCTTTATATTCTCTGGTGATATTAGCAAAGGTGTCCTTGCCTTCATCATTCAGAGTAAGCTCAACATAATGCTCGGGAGAGCCGTTCTGGGAAAGCTGACCGTATCTCGCCTGGGCGTCCTCAACCATAGCGCCGGTCATCAGCACTTTGTCGGTTTCGCCGGTGGGCGTTTTTTGAACGACCTGACCGTTTTTATCTACCGTCTGCTCGGCAGCCTCGTTGCCCGGGCGGAAGGTGAGCTCTGCGGTCTCGGCGATCTCTTCTATCGCCTTGTTTGCGTTGAACTCTTTTTCATCGGACTTCCACGGAAAACGAACGATGATCCTGTCGTTTTTGGAATCATCGTAGATCTCGTAATCGGTGATGCCCTGTGTTACCATACGTTGTTCGATTGTTGCTCTTGCGGCTTGCAGTTCGTGATCAGTAGCGTCGTAATCGTCTGCGGGCTTGAAGGTCGCGTTGACGCCGCCGCTGATGTCGATTCCCCATCGGATGTCGCTTAAGCCCTTAAAAACTGTGACCTTGTTGTCGCCGTTGTAGTAGGAAACGCCGAACACCGCGGTGCAGGTAAAGGCGAGCAGCAACAAAGCGACAATGAAGAACACAGGCTTTGGAACTCTTTTCATGCCTTAAAAACCTCCGTTAAATAATTGCGCAGCCGCCCGGCAGAAAAAACTGCTTTGCGCGGCCACTATCTGAAAGACACGTAAAAATAACTCCGTTACACGTGCATACTTACAGACATAACAGAGTTATTATAAGTTTTTTTCAACAAAATGTCAATAGAATAACGCAGATTTGATAAAAAAATATTTATCTTTATCAAATTCGTTTGCTAATATTCAACAGGCGTCAGTGAATAAGGAAGTGAGCCGGAATTTATTTTTTCCGCTAATTCCTTCGCGGATTCCGACGTAAGGTTTCCGCTGATGACCGCCTTGCCGTCGCTGATGACCGCATTGACATACGGCGCGCTAATCATCTCGTCATCAAGCCAAATCGAAACCACTTTATCCCGGTATTCACGGGTAATATCTTCAAATCTTTTTCTTCCCTCTTCGGTCATGATTATTTCAACATAACCCTCCGGCATACTGCCGTTGGACATCGAACCGTAATGCGCTTGTGCGCTTTCAATACAGCTTCCGTCCATTAAAACGGTTTGCCCGGTTTCATTTGCCGGTATTTTTTTGATCGTGTTTCCGTTTTCGTCCATCGAGATTTCCTCCGCGTCTTCTCCGGGGCGGAAAGTAACATTCCTGCGTGCGGAAAGCTCCTCGTTCAGTCTTTTCTTTTCGTCCTGCGCTTTATCGGCAGTAGCTGATGAATTATATTTGACCCGTATCCGTTTTTCACCGGCAGAGCCTTCAAATTGATAATCCTTTATATTGTTGACTTGCAGACGGTTTTCCATAACGCTTTTGATCTTATCAAACTCATCCTCGTCCAATTCGTCTGCATCAATATCAAAAATAAGAATGTTTTCATAAGTTTTTTGCGTTTCAAAAGCCGTTTCGCCTGTTTTTTCGCCACAGGCACTTAAAATAAGCGCCGAAAACAGCAAGCTTGCTAAAAATACAAAAATGCTCCTTGTTTTCACCTGAACGTCACCTCAAAAAAATTTAAACCTGACAGCGCTGCCGTCAGGTTTATTATAACAAAATCAGTATTATTTTGCAAGAAGCTTTTCGCAAGCCGCAAGCTTAACGCAGATGCAGAAAACATCCATTGCCGTTTGAAGCTCGTCGTTCGGCGGGAAGGAAGGCGCGATACGGATATTCGAGTCATGCGGATCGTTGCCGTTGGGATAGGTTGCTCCGGCGCCTGTAAGCACCAGACCTGCTTCTTTGCAGAGCTGAACAACGCGCTTTGCGGTGCCGTCCAACACGTCGATGCTGACAAAATATCCTCCGTTGGGATTGGTCCACTTGCCGACGCCGATGGGCTTAAGCTCTTTTTCCAGTGTATTGAGTACGATCTCAAACTTGGGAGCCAGCACTGCCTTGTGTTTTTTCATATGCTCCAATACGCCGTTGTAATCGCCGAAATAAAGGACATGGCGCAGCATATTGAGTTTATCATAGCTGATGACCTGGAAGTTGTAGCGCTCCCTGAACACCTTCATATTGTTGGGCGAAGCCGCCATTGCAGCTACGCCGGCGCCCGGAAAGGTGATTTTTGATGTGGAACAGAACAGCAGAGGCATATCCTCGTTGCCTGCTTTGACACATTCATCATAGATGTTGAGCAGCTCGTCGGGTGTATCGGTGACGTCGTGTACGCAGTAGGCGTTGTCCCACATTATGCGGAAATCCTTTGCGGCGGGCTTGAGATTTGCCATACGCTTAACGGTTTTGTCGCTGTAGGTGATGCCCTGCGGATTTGAATATTTTGGCACACACCAAATGCCCTTGATGCTTTCGTCGGAAGCGACAAGTGATTCGATCATATCCATATCGGGACCGTCCTCCGACATGGGAACGGGGATCATCTCAAAGCCATAGTAACCGGTGATTCCGAAGTGGCGGTCATAGCCGGGCACGGGACAGAGAAATTTTCTGTTCTCGACCTCATACCAAGGCTTGCAGCCTTCAACGATCGGTTTTGTCATCAGGCAGGAAATGGTATCAAACATCATATTAAGGCTTGAGCTGCCGCCTACCATCACATTTTGATAATCGACGCCGAGAATATCTCCGAAGAGCTTTCTGCATTCCTCGATTCCTTCAAGAATACCGTAGTTGCGGCAATCCATTTTGTCGGCTCCGACAAATTCGGACTTGCTGTTGAGGACGTCAAGCATCTTAAGCGAAAGATCAAGCTGCTCCTTGCCGGGCTTGCCGCGAGCCATATTCAGGTTCATACCCTTGCCCTTTTCGTCTTCATACTGCTTTTTTAAAGCGGCGTATTCCTGCTCAAGCTCCTGAGCGTTGCAATTTAAATAATCCATTATGCGTTCTCCTTCTTTGATTGTTGCAGAATCAGTCATTTTTATCACTAATATTCTAATACAGCACCCAAGAAAATGCAAGTCTTTTTTGAAAATCCTGCATTTTCAGAGTTTTGACAAGAAAAAAACAGACTCACCCGGAAAACCTTGGTAAGTCTGTTGAAAAGATCAATAATATTGATAATAGTAATAGCCGCGTCTGCTGCGCTTTTTGCTGCTGACGCAGCCCACCTTGATGAAGCCGAGGAGCTTGCAGTCCGCGAGCTTTGCGCTTTCAAGGAGATTTTGAATATCGCCGTGCGTAGTGCTGCGCTCGCGCAGAACCACTACAAAACCTGCCGCAAGATCCTTGAGCAGCAGAGCGTCGGCAACAACACCGACGGGCGGTGTGTCAAAAATTACATAGTCGTACTCGTTTCGCAGACGTTCCACCAGTTCAATAAAACGCGCCGAACACAGAAGCTCCGACGGGTTTGGAGGGATCGTGCCGGAAGGCAGGATGTCAAGATTAGGCAAAACGTCGCGGTGGACCGCTTGATCAAAATCGCCCATTTTTCCGATAATATTGGAAAGTCCTTCCGTATTCTCCACCTTAAAGATATTGTGGATATTCGGGCGGCGCAAATCGCAGTCAATAAGCAGCACGCGCTTTTCCATTTTCGAGAAGGAAATTGCCAGGTTTGCGGAAACCGTACTTTTTCCTTCGCCCTTTGAATAACTTGTTACCGCGAAAGTCTTGTTGTCGTCTGCGGAAAGAGAAAACATAATATTTGTTCTTGCCGCTTTATATGACTCAACGATGGCAAACTTGCTTTTATCGGACAGCGTTTCCGTTCGCATTTCCGCATTCTTATTGCTGTTCTTTTTTCCGAGTTTAATTTTCATCGTTGTCACCTGCCTGAATTTTCAAAATCAGGGATTTCCGCAAACACGGGAATCTTATAAATTGCCGAAAGATCATCGTCATCCTTGATAGTCGTATCGATCAATTCAAGGAGAACAGAAATTACACAAGCCAGCAGTATGCCGATCGCCACGCCGATAATGGTATTTTGAACCACATTTGGCGAAATCGGTTTTGACGGTTTTTCTGCTTCACGAATGGTATCCAGATTTCCGTAGGCAAAATACTTGTGGAATATTTCCTTGCACTTTAAAGCGACATTATTCGCAGCATCTTGACACTTATCGGGATCAGTGCCGCTGGCGGAAATCGTGATATAAAAGCTGTTCTCCGTTACAGATATATTAACACTGCAGCCGTTGAACTGAGCCCTGATGTCAGGATGATTCTGGAACAAAGTCACGCAGCTTGACGCTAATGCCGCCGAGCCGGAAAGGTCTGAATTAAAGATCTTTTGGGCTACTTCGTTATTGCTTTGCAGCGATTCGGACTGCACGGCTCCTGCAGGATTTGTAGCAGCGGGCGCTGTTGTTGCTTGTGATCCTTTGTCGGGCTCCTTCTGCCTACCGTAGTTTTGGATATAAATCATCGTGTCGGTGCTGTAAACGGGCTTGATCGCCACGCTGGTATATACAAAAAATATCAACCCCACCAAAATGCCGGAAAGTAAAATCAGCGGCAGACGATGGAGCAAAATGCCCAATATCTTTTGGACGGTAATATTTTTCGACATTGCTGTACTCCTTTTCCTTACCTTATCATATATTGTTATACACTCACACGATAGATATTATAATATAGAACTTCTTATTGTTAATTCCAAATAAGAATAATGATAGCAAATGATAAAAAAATTAGGAGAGCGTTTTGCTCTCCTAACAGAATTATATCAGTGCGGAATGACGTTCATAAGCACACCTGCGGCTACCGCCGAGCCGATTACGCCGGCTACGTTAGGTCCCATTGCGTGCATAAGCAGGAAGTTTCCGGGATTTTCCTGCTGACCGACGCGCTGGGAAACACGCGCCGCCATCGGAACAGCAGACACGCCTGCCGAACCGATCAGCGGATTTACCTTGCCGCCGGTAAACTTGTACATAAGCTTGCCGAACAGCACGCCGAAAGCAGTTCCCATTGAAAAAGCGATAAGACCGAGGACGATGATCTTGATGGTGTCCAGCGTCAGGAAGGTGCTGCCCTTGGCTGTTGCGCCGACAGTGACGCCGAGGAAAATGGTGATGATATTCATCAGCTCGTTTTGCGCCGCCTTGGCGATCCTGTCCACCACTCCGGATTCCTTGAAGAGGTTGCCCAGCATCAGCATACCGACCAGCGGAGCGGCGTCGGGCAGGAAAATGGAGATCAGGATGACAACGATGATCGGGAAAATGATTTTTTCAAGCTTGGAAACGGGGCGCAGCTGCTCCATAACGACCGCGCGTTCTTTTTTGGTTGTGAGCGCCTTCATAATGGGCGGCTGAATGATCGGCACCAGCGCCATATAGGAGTACGCCGCGATGGCGATGGATCCCAGCATTTCCGGAGCGAGCTTTGTGGTGACATAAATAGCGGTGGGGCCGTCGGCGCCGCCGATGATGGCGATAGCGCCGGACTGCGCCTCGGTGAAGCCGAGAAAAATCGCGCCGGTGAAGGTGACAAAAATGCCGATTTGCGCCGCGGCGCCGAGGATCAGGCTTTTCGGATTGGAAATCAGCGGTCCGAAGTCGGTCATACAGCCGATACCGAGGAATATCAGCGGCGGATAGATTCCCAGCTTGACGCCCTGATAAAGATAGTAAAGCAAGCCGCCGTACTGCGGATTTTCATAATACCACTGACCGTCGATAAACTGCATTACGTGTCCCTGCGCCTCGGTCGCTGTTTTTTCGGCGACCGGCACGAGCGTGATTTCAGGCGGCGACATAATTGACGGATAAAGATTTACAAGCAGCATACCGAACGCGATCGGTAAAAGCAACAAAGGCTCGTACTGCTTTTTGATAGCAAGATACAGCAAAAAGATCGATACCGCTATCATAATGTAGTTTTGCCAATTCAGAGTCATTAACCCCGAACCGTTTATAATTCCTTGAATGGCTTCTATAAAGCCGTTGATGATCTCCATATACAGCTAAACGTTCCTTTCTGTAAAAGCGTAACCTGTTAAGTAAAACTCAGAACGGGCGAGTATTGTCAAGCACACCCGCGTTTGCCCAAGCGGAACGACCGCTGCCTGCTTTTTTAATGCTCTTGATTTTGACCTTCGGCGATTCTCCGCAAGCCGCTACCGCCGCGGCGATAACTGCGACTATTTCTTCGGGAATATCATCGTCGACCGTTGGAGGTGTGACATAAGCCGGACGTTTGATGATATGAACGCCGCTTTCGGCGCTGACAGGCTCCATGATCCTGTCCTTCTTTTTACGCCGCCTGTCCGCTGCTTTTTGCGCACCCGCGATGACGGTACTGTAAACCTTGATGATTATTATCAGCAAAAACAGCATGGAAAAAACAACCACAAAGCCCGTCAGGATTACCTTGGCGGAAGAAATTGATTTTTCCGTTAAGCTTAGATCCGCTGTGACGCCGCGCAAAATGTCAGCGCTTGTCTGCAACATAGAATTACCTCCAAAAAAGAAATATGCATACATATAATATTATACAAGATGATGCGCGTTTTTGCAATAATAAATCTATTCGTCTTGCTTTTTCGTCAGATTGCACAATTACGCATATTCTCTCGGCTTATATTTGCGGAAAAACGCAGAGAAAGATAAAAACTCTCTCTGCGTTCGATGTTGTTCATAATGCGCCCGACTTTTAATTCTGCCGGTTACGCTTATGCCGCGTTACAGGATAATGCAAATCAGTCCGTTGCAGCCGTCGTTGATGACGCGCTGGATGGTCTGGGCGATTTTTTTGCGCGCGTCGGCAGGCATTCGGCTCAGCTTGTTATGCAAACCTTCGTTGACAAGCTCGTGCACGGATTTGCCGAAGATGTTGCTTTCCCAGATTTTTTCGGGACTTTCCTCAAATTCCTTGAGCAGATAGCTTACAAGCTCCTCTGACTGCGCCTCCGAGCCGACGATCGGCGTGACCTCGGTTTGTGTTTCCACCTTCATCATATGGATTGACGGAGCGCTTGCCTTGAGCTTGATGCCGTATTTTCCGCTTTGCTTGATGATTTTCGGCTCGTCAAGCGTCAGCTCGTCGATCGCGGGCATCACGATGCCATATCCGGTTTCCTGAACCTGTTCATATGCCTGCGCGATTTTGTCGAACTCCTTTTGCTTTTGCGAAAGCGCGGCGACGCACTGCATCAACGCGCATTCGTCGGCGATCTCAAGCCCTGTTTCTTCGGAAAGCACGCGATAAAACAGGCTGTTGTCGATTGTGACGCCGATTGTGGCGTTGCCGCTGCCCAGGTCAAGTCCGCGCAGCTCGGCGGAGGTTATTTTATCGCACTGCGCCATTTCCCCTGTCGCCTGCTGGATGTCGCGGATCTTTTCCATTTTTTGAGCGCTGTCGCGAATTGCCGAAATGATTTCCGACTTAAGGCTGTGATCACGGTCAAGCGATACCAGCCACTTTGGGATGTCTACCTTGATTTCGCGGACGGGAAACTCAAACAGAAGCTGCGCCAAGATCCGCTTGATCTCATTTTCGCTGAGCTCCATACAGCTGACAGGCAGCACCGGAACGCGGTAGCGAACGGACATTTGCTCGGCAAGGCGCTTGGTTTCGTCCGCTTCGGGGTGAGATGAATTGAGCAGGACGATAAATGGCTTTTCGATCGCCTTAAGCTCGTCGATCACCCTTGCCTCACTCTCAAGATAATCCTCGCGCGGTATCTCGCTGAAGCTGCCGTCGGTCGTTACGACTAATCCGACGGAGCTGTGGTCGTTGATGACCTTTTTTGTTCCGATCTCCGCGGCTTGATCAAAGGGTATCTCCTCCTCCGCCCACGGCGTTTTGACCATACGAGGTCCTTCTTCCTCGGTGTGTCCGAGCGCGCTGTTTACAACATAGCCCACGCAGTCTATCATTCGCACGCGAAAGCTGATATTGTCGCTGAGATCGACCTGAACGCTCTCCTCGGGTATGAACTTCGGCTCGGTGGTCATTATGGTTTTTCCTGCCGCGGATTGGGGCAGCTCGTCAAGCGCGCGGTGATACACGTTTTCGTCCCTGATATTCGGCAGCACCAGAGCGTCCATAAAGCGCTTGATAAAGGTGGATTTGCCGGTGCGTACAGGTCCTACGACGCCGATATACACATCGCCGTCGGTTCGGCGTGAAATATCCCGATATACATTTCTTTCTTCCATGACGGCACCTCCTTAAAGCTTTGGGATCAGAAGCATTTGATCGCTTTCGAGTATGTCGCCCTCGAGCGCGTTTTCCGCCTTTAGCAGCGACAGGCGCGTGTTGTGACTTTTTGCGATGTTCCAAAGACTGTCGCCCTCTGATGCAAAGAACAGCGTCAGCGCGCAATCGGACGGCGGAAGCGGTCTGTCCTCCATCAATTGTATGTCAGTGACAGCTTTTATGCTGTCGTTTTTCAATGCGCCGCCGCTGATTTTCAGCTCGCAGCGGATGTCGATGCTGTTGTCATCTGTCAGGCGGTAGCTGACGCCGGGAACCGAAACGCTTTCAAACAACAGTGACGCGCAGTTTTCCGTGCCGCTTAGAAGATGCTCGAAATCGCAGCTTCGCTCGACAAAAACGGGAAAGCTCTCTTCGCCGAGCGCCAATATGCAGAGATTCAGCTTTCCCTTTGCCGACAATCCCTTGTCGGAAGGAACAGCCTCAAGCGAGAAATGATCCGCGTAAATATCCAGCACCTTGGTGATTTTGCCGCTGTCGATCTTTGCGGTCAGCTTTTCGATAAAGGTTTCGCTGAGATCCTTTGCGCAGCCGATATAATCGGCTGATGTGAACTGCGGCACGCCTGCAAATTCCGTTGAATACGCGTCTGTCGCTACATCGCGTTCCTCGGGCGTATAGCCCTGAACGGAAACGCAGAGCATCGCGTCAAAGGCAACCGCAGGCTTGTCGGACAGAATGTCGTTTTTCAGGCGGACATCATAGGACATCACCTCGCATCCAGTCAGCACCTCGGCGCCGTCCTCGATCCCCTCGCAGTCGATCATCTGCGTGAACGGAAGAATGTAGTCGAGCTTTGAGGTATCTCCCGATTCAATATCGGTGAGATAAAACAGCCGAATGTTGATTTCTCCGTTGACCAGCAGCTTGCCGGCAGCCGCCTTGGTATCGGTGACTACGGCGCTTACTCCTGCATAAAGGACGGATTCGATGGCAGGCTTGTCGGCGACGGAGATCTCTTCGCTGATGGTGAATTGCTCCTGACAGTTTGACCGCAGGTCAAACAGGGCGACCGGCTGCCAAAGTACCTCGGCTTTGTTTTCTTCGGGTGTATACAGCTCTGTTTTATCGGCTGTTATGACTTTTGCGTAAAGCGAGAATGCGCCGTGCATTACAAGCCTTCGCGGACTGAGGGCGCGGCAGTTGATGTATTCGGGCTTTGTTTTTGTCAGCACCAAATTGCTTTCGCCGGCGTCGCGCACGGTGAAGCTTTGAGAAAACTCCACAGACTGCTCGCAGCAGCGGATGGTTTTGTGAACGCTTTCCACGTAAAGCACATTTACCGTGCAGGCGCCGTCTACCTGCAGCAAACCTCCCGAAAGAGATTTGGAGCGGATTTTTGGTATCAGCGAGCATTTGAGGATTTTTTCGATGTCGGGGCAGTAATCGGGAAGGGTAAAATCGACGTCCGCCAACTGTTCGGCTACCGTATCCAAAACGGTTCGCGGCGCACAGTAGGCACGGTTTTCCTGGGGATATTCCATATTCTTCTCTCCTTTTTATTTTGCAACTGTTTTGTATTGCATTTCAGTAATCATTCATATGCGCCGGGAGAGAAGGTTATGCCCGAATATAAAAAAACGGCCGACCTTTTCGGTCAGCCGTTTAAAGCTTTTGGTTATTTAGAATACGTTGTAGCCGGCAACCTTTCTTTGGATGTTGGTGAGGTCGTTAACATTGACCTTGCCGTTGCGGTCAACGTCCGCAGCGCGCAGCTGAGCGGAGGTCAGAGTTGTATACTCCGCAAGGTAACGCTGGAGCGCGGTAACATCGTTTACATTGACATTGCCGTCGCTGTTGACGTCGCCGAGAAGAAGATCGTCCTCGGTTACGCGCGATTCGGTGCTGTAGGTCAGCGAAGTGAAGCCGGTGGTGTTTTTGAGGTTTTTGACGGTGCCGTTATCTACAAGGTAGCCCTCGGTGACTACTCCGCCGGACTTGTAGCCGACAGCGAGGTTCATAACATTGAGGGTAACGGTTGTGTCGCCGGTGCCGATGACATTGAAGGTAACAACAACGAAATCATCCATAGATGAATAGCTGATCATATCCAGGCTGGAGAAGTTGCCGGTGATAACGCCGGTAGCCGGGAAATCGAAGTAAGCGCCGGTTGCCTTGGGCATGGTAACGCTGTTGTAGGCAAGCTTGTTGGTGTCGTAGCGGAGGCTCCACTGCGCGTTTACAAGGCCCATATTGGACTTAAGGCGATAAGCTACCGATACCTTATTGGCGCCTGCTTCGAAGGTGCCGGCAGAGCCTGCAAAGAAGTTGGAAGCCGCGTTTACGGTGATGGTGTCGGAGATGTCGTCGCCGGTGGAAGCCTGGGACGTCGCGGAGACCGAGGCATTGGCAAAGCCGGTCTGACCGGTGATGTTTTGGATCTGGCTGTTCTCAACGATGCATGCGAGATTCATAGTGTTGCCGCTCTTGCTGCCGAGAGTAAGCTCTTCCACAATGAGATTTACGTTGGTGCTGCCGGTTGCGAGCACTTCAAATTCAGCCTGTACAAAGGTTTTGCCGCCGTTGAAATCGATCAGCGGATCAGCGCTGGTGAAGTTGCCCTTAACGGGATTGATGCCGGTGTTGACATAACCGCCGGAAGGACAAATAGCGCTTGCGTCGGTTTTGAGTCTGAGCATTGAGCTGTCATAAGCCAACTTCCACATAGCGCTGGCAACGCCTGTGTTGGAGTTCAGCTCATAGACCGCGGTGAAGGTGTCGCCTACCTTGAGGTCAGACACGGAGCTGGAACCGAAGTAGTTGGAGATCACATTAACATCCGTCGTTGCCTGTTTGCCGAACTTATTGTCCGGATTGGTTTTGTAATAGCTTGCCAGTGTGCCGCCTGCGGCTGACGCCGTGATTCCCGTAGCGGCTACGGTGGTGATAAGCAGCATTGCGACGAGCAAAACGCTTATCAGTTTTTTTGAGTTCTTCATTGTTTCAAACCTCCTAAATGTCTGTGCTGATTAGCAATACAGATTACCATTTTTATTATAACTTGAAATCCAAAAAACTTCAACTAAAAAATGAGATGTGCTTTGTTTTTGTCACAATGCACATCTCAGCAAATGAAATTTTGTTAAACTTTACGGGGATTTCAAATTGTTTGCTTTATTTTTTTGATTCCGAACAGCTTTCGCAACACGCCGGAAATAAACCTTGGATTGTCGATAAGTACTACTTTCATAACATTACCTCCGCATACACGATATACTGACGATGATCAGCGCGACGCTTGCCGCTGCCAGCGTCCATTTGGGCGGCAGAAGCGTCGCAATCAACAGACCTGCTCCGAAGCAAATCGCCGATTTGATTTTTTGTTTGTGGCACTTCATTGTATCACCCTTTACCATTCTATACGGGGAAACGGTTTGCGTGCTTGAAATTTTAAGGATTTTAGTTTATGATAGAAGAAGATTATTTTTGGGAGCGTGTAGGATGAGGACGCTGACGATCAACAAAAACGACGCCGGACAGCGGCTGGACAAGTTTTTGCAGAAACGGTTTAAAACCATGCCAAAAGCGATGATGTATATGTACATCCGCAAAAAGTGCATAAAGCGCAACGGGAAAAAATGCGACATTGCAGACAAGCTTTGCGAAGGCGATGTGCTGACGTTCTTTATTAAGGATGAGTTTTTTGACGCGCCGCAGGAAAAGCATTATGAGTTTTTGAAGGCGCCGGCAAAGCTTGAGATCGTTTATGAGGACGAAAACATTATGCTGCTGGACAAAAAGCCCGGCGTTATCGTTCATCAGGACAAAAGCTATCACTTTGACTCCCTTGTTGCGCGCGTGCAGCACTATTTGTACGACAAGGGCGAGTATGATCCCGAGGAGGACAAGGCGTTCTCCCCCGCGCTGGTAAACCGGATCGACCGCAACACCGGCGGGGTCGTTATCGCGGCAAAAAACGCCGAGAGTTTGCGGATCCTGAATCAAAAAATGAAAACACGCGAGCTGGAAAAATTTTATCTTTGCCTGATTTACGGAAAGCCGAAGAAAAGCGAAGCGCTTTTGACCGATTATATGGTGAAAAACGAAAGCAAAAACAAGGTGAGCGTATTTCACCGTCAAACGGAAGGCAGCAAGGAGATGAAAACAAAATACCGCGTGCTAAAAAGCAACGGAAAATACAGCCTTGCCGAGGTGGAGCTGCTGACCGGCAGGACTCACCAGATCCGCGCGCATATGGCGTTTATCGGACATCCGCTTGTCGGCGACACAAAATACGCGCCGCAAAAACAAACGTCCGCGGATTTTCCGTACCAGGCGCTGTACAGCTATAAGCTGCGGTTCTGCTTTTCATCGGACGCAGGTATTTTGCAATACCTTAACGGCAGGGAGTTCAAGGTCAGCACCGATAAAATATGGTTTGCGCAGGGAGATTTTTCAATTGCAAATTGAAAAGAGAAAATGAAGGGATGGCTTTGCCCTTACCCGTTTATAATGCCGCTGTCAAACAAGCGCGATAAACGCCGACATCGTGCCGCGCCTTCCGTTGGTGGCGCGGTGGCTCCACAAAAGATCGCTGTTGCAGCGCGTACACAAATCGGACAGCGTGATGTTATCCTTTGGCACGCCTGCGGCGATGAGGATCTGACGGTTGGCTTCGAGCAGATCGATCATATATTTTCCGCCGCCTTTTTCAAAGACAAATTTTTCTGTCGGCAAGTCCGTCAAAGCTAAAAAGTGCGCGGCGCAGGGTTCGTCTACCTCGTAGCAGCAAACCGAGATGGCAGGTCCGACGGCGCAAAGGACGTCCTTTGGATCGGTGCCATAGCGCTTGTGCATTTTTTGAAGCACCTTTTCCCCGATCCTGCCGACCGTGCCGCGCCATCCTGCGTGAGCCAAGCCGACCGCCTTGTTTTTGGCGTCAACAAAAAACAGCGGAGTGCAGTCGGCATAGTAGGTAACGAGCGTGACCGCGGGATCGTCTGTCACGAGCGCGTCAACGCTTTCCATATCTCGCGGTTTGTAAATTCCAACTCCCCTGTCCGCCGCAGTCACGGCGCGGACAAAGGTGTTGTGATCCTGCGCGGAAGCGACCAGGCTTTCAAAGTCAAAGCCGGCGCTTCGGCAAAACCGCCTGTAGTTTTCGGTGACGTGTTCCGGGTTATCGTTGCGGTTGAACGCGGTGTTCATCGAGGTAAACTCGCCCTGTGACACACCGCCGAGACGTGTTGAAAAAGCGTGATTGATGAATTTTATTTCCGATAAGGAATTATAAGTGAGGTATGGCACTGTGTCTGCGTTATGCAGCGTCATTGTGTTTGAGTGAATTTTCATATTTATCCTCCGGTTTGGTATTGAAAGAAATTTTTAAGTGTGATATAGTAGTATTATACGAGGTGATGTTATGAAAAACAAGCTTTTCGGAAAAAATATTAAACCGGACTGCCAATACTGCGCATTTTCCGGCATTGACAAGGGCGTTATCGGATGTCAAAAAGGAAAGACGATCAAGGACGGCAAGTGCCGCAGCTTTAGCTATGATCCGCTTATGCGCGTGCCGACGTCTGTTTCTATCAGCGGAAATTTTACCGCGGACGATTTTAAGCTCTAGCGTCGGGAACGCTTTCGCCCCTTTAGGAAAACCATATCAAAAAGCGAACAGCAGGCAAAACGCCTGCTGTTTTTGTTTTGGTTTTTCTCTTTTTATTTATACGGTACGCATTCGATGATCTTTGAGCCGTTCTCGGAAAGCTCGTATTCAAAGTCGGGAGACGTATTTTCGGCATAGCCGATCAGGTACTGGTTTTCGCCGACATACACACAGCGCGCTTCCCACGAAAGCTTTGAGGATGTGTAGTCGTCTGTGATGACGATTTTGCCGTTATCAACACGGAAATTGAGCAAGCCGGCGGGATTAACGCTTTCATAGGATCCGCCGTCCGTATATTTGGTATAAGGAATCGTGTAGTCGCCGCGTTCATTATTGACGACCAGCGCGCGCGGATTGTACTGCACCTCGGAATCGTAGTCCTTGAAGATTTTTTCGTCCAGCACCTTTGGATTTGCTTTGTCTGTCACGTCAAAGAGAACAAGCTTTAAGCCGTTGGTATACTGCATATCGGAAACGGTCTCGTCCTCGCCGTAAAGCTCGGACAGAGACGACGTGTTGTATCCGATTCCGAGCAGGGTGTTGTCGTCCACGGGAACAAGCATTGTGGAAAAGCCGTCGATTTTGACCTCGCCCAGAATAGTAGGACGGGCAGGGTTTTTCAGGTCGATCACGAACAGCGGATCGGTCTGTTCATAGGTGATGACATAGGCGGTTTCGTTGATATAGCGCACAGCCTCGATGTGTTCGCCTGCGGCAAAGCCCGAAACCTCGCCGATCTGCTTTAAGTCCTTGTCGAGCACCACCAGATGATTTGCCGAATTGGAGGTGCTGCCATTTTCGTAGGTGGTGGTGGCAACGCGGAGATTGCCGTTGTACTCGTCGAGCGCGTACTGATTGCTTACCTCGCCCTTTACCCTTCCGGAGGCGACAAAGTCAATGTCGTTTTCCAGGCTGAGCTTAACGATTTGGGTTTCGTCGGGAAGATAGTAAAACGGTGACAGAGTATAATCATTGCTGAACTTTGACGCGTCAAAATCATCGCTTCTGAGGAGGTCATAATTCGCGCGGGAATACTCCAAAGCTGTGATATAGAGGTTGTCGCGGTTGCAGTAGATTGAGTCGGCAGAGCCGAGGATCGCCTTGGTGGTTTTGTCGCCCTTGTTTGTATTGAAGCGGCTTACAAGCAAAAAGCTGCTGTCTGCGGGACATTCAACGGAATAGACGCAATCTATCGGAACCTGCTGCGCGTCCGCAGAATCGGCTGAATCGGCGGTAGCCGCGCGGTTTCCGTAGGTTACGGGCACGTCGTCCTCATCGTAGAAGTGATGATTGGTGACCACATAGAGCGTGTCGTCGATCATTCGTGAATCGACATAAAAGCCGCTTTGCGAGAAGGAATCGATCAGGGAGATGTTTGACTTGTCGGAAACGTCATACACATAGGAAGCGGTAGACAGAGCCTTGTCATTCTCGAAGGAATTTGCAAGCAAAATCAGCTTGTCGCCGTAAATGTAAAAATCGTGTATGGAAGTAATATCAGAATCTCCGCCGTTCAGAGAGACGGAGCCTACCTGCTTGGCGTTTTCTCCGTCGGCGGAAAAAATAATAACGCGGTCGCGGTATCCGGATATGGTGTAGATGAATGATCCGTCGGTTTTGATGACGTCGGCTTCGTCTACGCCGGTGTGCTGGACATAGGTGCTGTTATGAGCTGACGAAGCGGCGCCGGCTGTCATAGAGCCTCCGGTTTCCGAATTATTGTATCCTGCCATACTATCATTGATCAGGGGGCTTGGGAGCGCTTCATAAAGATAGCTGTTATCCAGACTGTTGTTGTTATTTTTAGCGGTCAGCACGTCGTGCATCATAGCTTTCAGCTCGCCGACGTTTTTGAAGCCGCGCAAGCCAGCCGCCTCGTGATAAAGCGTCATTTCGCCGGACAGCGGCTGAGGCTGATTGCCGAACACGTTTGCAAAGGTAAAAGCGCCTGCAGTGACCAGAGCCACCGCCGCGGCTGTTGAAATCCCGGCAACGACGTGCTTTTTGCTCTTTTTGGGCGGCAGCATTTCCAAAGGCGCGGAATGGTTGAGCTTTTCGAGCAGAAGCTCCTCGTTGATCGCCTCGGGCGCGTTTACGCCGCTGTTATCGAATTTTTCTTTTATGGAATCAAAATTGTTATCCTTCATATCCGTCACTCCAAAAACGATTTCATTTTTGCCAATGCGCGCGAAAGCTTTGAGCGCACCGTTGCGTGCTTGATGCCGAGCAGCTCCGCGATCTCACGGGTTTTGTAGCCCGACACCACCGAAAGCAGCACGATGTCTTTGTCCTCCGGCGACAGTATTGCAAGCGCTTCCTCAAGCTCGGGCGCAAGGTGGATTTGGCTTTCCGACGCTATCTCGGCGCCTTCTATGCTCTGCTCAACGCTGCGCGCGCTGTTTTGCGCCAATATCCGGCAGCACTCGCGGTAGAGGATCTTGAACAGCCACGACGAAAAAGCATTTTCGTTTTTCAGAAGCGCAACGCCTGCGTAGGCTTCGGTAACGCAGTTGCCGACCGCGTCCTGCGCGTCCTGCGCGTTGCCAAGCTTGAAATACGCATAGCGAAACAGTTTGTCTTTGTAGGTGAGGTAAAGCTGCGCGAACGCCTGCTTGTCCCCTGCCCTTGCTTTTTTTATGATTTCTGTGCTGTTCATAATTGCCTCCAACGATACCGTTCAATACTATAGTGGCGAATCAAAAGGATTTTGTTGCAAGGATTATAAAATTTTTTATTTATTACTAAAAAAGCACCCTTTCGGGTGCTTTTTATCACGCCATTTGGAAGTCGGTGATGTAACAATCAATACACTTTTTGATGGTTTCCTTGGCTTTTTTTACGCCGCTTACCTCTGCGACGCTGGTTTCCTTGCCGTTTTCAAGCGATTTGTAAACCGAGAAGAAGTGACGGATCTCATCGAAAACGTGCTTGGGCAGATCCTTGATGTCGCCGTAGGTGTTGTAGTTGGGATCGTTGAGCGGAACAGCGATGATTTTTTCGTCGTGGCTGTCGCCGTCGATCATATTGAGCATACCGATGGGCTTGCACTCAACCAAGGTCATAGGAAGAATGGTTTCGCTGCACAGCACCAAAACGTCAAGCGGGTCGCCGTCGTCGGCAAAGGTGCGCGGAATGAAGCCGTAGTTTGCGGGATAGTGAGTAGAGGTGAAGAGAACGCGGTCAAGCTTGAGCATACCGGTTTCCTTGTCCAGCTCGTATTTATTTTTGTCGCCTTTTGAAATTTCGATAACCGCGTAAAAATCATCGGGAGTTATCCTTTTTGGGGAAATATCATGCCATATATTCATAAACTTCTCTCCTTATTCAATTATTTATTTTATTCAATTATAGAATTTAGCGACCTGTTTGTCAAGACTTATTTTCACGCTATCTGAGTATGGCAAAGGTAACGGTTGAGACATACATCAAAATCATAACGGCGCCCTCCGCGCGGTTGATTTTTTTGGTCAGCGCAAATATCATTGTTGCAACGGATACGACAATTAGGATAGCCAAATCTATGACGGACGCGAAGTTTACGGAGATCGGATGGATGGCGCCGGACACGCCGAGAATGAACATAAGATTAAAAATGTTCGAGCCGACGACATTGCCGACAGCCAAGCCGTTTTCGCCCTTGCGCGAAGCGACAATGGACGTGACAAGCTCAGGCAGGGATGTGCCGAAGGCGACAACGGTCAAGCCGATAAGCGTTTCGCTCATACCGAAGAACGCAGCGATGCTTTTTGCGTTTTCAACAACCAGCTGACCGCCGATGACGATTGCCGCGATACCGATGACGATAAGCAGAAGGCTTTTCCAAACAGGGAGTTTCTTTTCGTCGGTTTCTTCCGTGGGATGCTTTCTCGCCATCATTATCAAAAAAACGATGTAGGCGACAAACACCGTAAGCAAGCCGATGGCGAACGGACGGCTGATGACGCCGACATAGTCATTCATCGGCGTGGAAAGCGGATAGACGCCCGTGAACACCTTGAAGCCTGCCGCGATCAGTATGGCAACGGATACGATGATGGAAAGCGGAAAATCGCGCTTGGCTATGCTTATGTCGATTGGGATCGGGCAAATTACGGCGCATATGCCGAGTACCATCAGCAGGTTGAAAATGTTTGAACCGACAACGTTGCTGAGGGCGATCTCGTTGGAGCCGTTGATCGCCGCCGAGGTGCTGACCGCAAGCTCCGGCGCGCTGGTGCCCAAGGCTACGATGGTCAAGCCGATGATCACGCTTGGCACCTTGAAGGTGCGCGCAAGCGAGGCACTGCCGTCAACAAACAGGTCGGCGCCCTTGATCAGCGCGACAAAGCCGACGATCAGTAACGGAATATTTAATAAAAGTATCATTGTGTTTCCTCCGATGCTTGGTTCTTTTCGTTGATACGCTTGATTTCTTCGTCGATGATGGTGCCGAGGGTGGCTTGATCGAGTTCCATTGTTTCCTCGGCGATCACGGATTTGTCGGCGAAGGCGTCAAACACCGCTTGCTTTTCGGCAAGCATATCTGTTATTTTTTCGTCCACCGTGTTTTCACACAGCAGGCGGTACACAAGTACGTTTCGCGCCTGTCCCATTCGGTAGGCACGGGAGATAGCCTGGTTTTCGATGGAAGGCTTAAGCTGAGGCTCGCAAATGACGATGACGCTTGCGGACTGGATATTCAGTCCCGTACCGCCCGACTGGATCTGCGCCGCAAGCACAGCTCCTGTCGGCGCTTCGTCAAATTCGTCGATCATCTGCTGACGGCGCTGAGGCGTGACCGAGCCGTTGATCGGACCTACACAGCGTTCGCCCAGCATGGCGCATACCTTTTCGATGGTGTCGAGAAAGAAGGAAAATACGATGACCTTGCGCTCCTCCTCCAAGGCTTCGCCGAGCAGCTCCTGCAAGCGCTTTGCCTTGCAGCTTTGCGAAAGATCGGTGACGCTCCACGAAACGCGCCGCGCGTCTGCGTAGCGGCGGTCAAGCACCGCCTGCTCGTAAAGCTTTTCCTCCTCGCCGGAAAGCGTACACCATTCCTTGCTTTCCATCAGCTCAGGCAATTCTGTCAGAACGTCTTCCCTGCGGCGGCGGTAATAGACAGGCGCCACCGCTTCGCGGAACTGCGGCGCCGAGGACATAAACGCCATTCCCTTGACCTTTGAAGCTATCTCCGGCTGCAGCACGTTCATCAGCGCTATCATTTCATCGACCTTGTTTTCGATGGCGGTGCCGGTCATAAACAGCAGGCGCTCCGCCTTTTCGCACAGCTTTTTAACATTAACGGTGCGCTGCGCTCCGGCGTTTTTGATATAGTGCGCTTCGTCCACGACCATCATATCAAAGCGGAAATCATCCTCCGTGACAAAATGAGCGGTAGTTTCATATGTAGTGACCGCCACGCCGCCCTGCTTTATCCACTGCGCAAGCGCCGCGTCGCGTCCGCTGCCGTGTATCATAGACACGGAAAGGTCGCTGTGCTTTGTGATCTCGCGGCACCAGTTGGCAAGCACGCTTGCCGGGCAGACCACCGCAAAATGGGTGGCGCCGGAATTTCGGCGCGAGACCATGGCGGCGATCGCCTGAACGGTTTTGCCCAAGCCCATTTCATCGCCGAGCAAAACCCGCTTACGGTTTAGAATATACTTAACGCCCCACTCCTGGTAGCCTCTGAGAGTGCAGCGCAAGCCGTCGGTGTTGAAGGGCTCTGACCGGATCGCCTGCGCAAGATTCTCGGGCAAGCCGTAAACGGTGTTGTCACTGCCGAGAAGATCCGGCACGAGCTGTTCCAGAACGTTTGTATAGCGAACGGTATCGCGCGAAAAATCATTCCACGCGACATCGGGAGAAGCTTCCCTTTGCGGCGCCAGCCTTGAAGCAAGGCTGCGCATTTGCGCGGCGTAGCCGCCTTTCAGCGAATCCTCAAGAAAGCGATATGCGCTTTGCGCCGACTGCTTTTCCCGTGGCGTATAAAACAGCCACAGGAAGCCGTTTCCGACGCTTTGCAGCGTTTCTTTTGCGCTTTTTATTTGCTCTCCGCTGCTCTGCGCGGTCTCGCGGTATTCTTTTAAGCTGTCCCGCAAGCTAAGGTAACGGTATACGGCGCTGACAACGGAGGTCGCTTCGGGAGTGCGGTTGTCGGCGTTTAGCCTGATCTTGACAGAGGACGCAGCCTGATAAGCATAGCCCGACGCGATTTTTTTCAGCTCCTCCGCGCCTTCGCCGCTTATGCCCTTGACGGCGGCAAGCTGTGCAGGCGTTGCGGAATAGACGTCCGCCATGGTGGCGATGCCGCTGTCGCGAAGGGCTTTGACGCGTATGCCGCTTCCCTCGCGGTTGGCTTCCTCTACGGGAACGCCGCGAAGCACCTTCAAAAGCTCGCCCGCGGCAAGCTTTTTGGCGGCGGTCATCACCGCCTGTTTGCTCTGCTCCAGCGCGGCTTCGGCGTTGCGGAAGGGCAGCTCAAGGCGCTCGTGCTCCTGCATAAGCCGAGTGATCTCGGGCGTCACCGTTCCCTGAGCGAAGCCCGGCAGCATTTCCTGCGCGGTTTGCTTTAGGGCGGCTCGGTTTTGCGAGTATTCCTGCCGCAGCGCTTCCGGCGGAAGCTGCATGACGCGATGCAGGTCGTTGTTCATTTTTTCGATATTGGCGGCGTAATTGCCGTTCAAAAGGGCTGTCAGCTCATCAAAAGCCTGCTGTGCCGCCTGCTTTTTTTGTGAGGAAGCGAACATCCGCCGCAGACCGCTTCCGCCGTCGCGCAGCGTTTTGCATTTTTGCTGCACGTCCGCGCGGTGATAATCATTCATTTTGCGGCTGAAATCCGCGATGGGCTTTAGCTTTTGAAGGCGCGCGACGTCAGCCGCAAGCTGTTCGGCGTCTGCCGGCAGAGCCACGGGAGCTCCGCGCGTCAGCTCGTCGCGCGACGCGTTTTTGAACCAGCCGCGGCTTTGCAGACTGCGCGCCGTTTTTTCGGCATTGCGCTTTACCGCGTCTTGGCATGACGCCAGATCATCCAGTGTTTTTGAAAGCGCCTGATGACGCTCTAAAACAGATTTTGCTTCTTTTGAAGAAAATTCCTGCGCCATAGCTGCCTCCTTGATAAAAATACTGATTCAATTATAAATCAAGCGGACACTAATGTCAACAAAATACGCGCCGGTGCCGGGGACGCTTTCTTTCGCCATCGCCCCAAAAGCGCACCCTGCGTTAAAACGCAAAAAGGGAGCTGACTGAAAACCCGATCAAGGGTTTTGAGCCGGCTCCGATTTTATTTTCTGTAAAGGCGCTCGGTTTCATAGACCGGCTCGGTTGTGAGACGGATGCCGAGGTTTTTGAGGATGCGCATATCGGTTTCGGAGAGAATGACCGTTGCGTGCGCGTCGGTGTCGCGAAGCTTCGGAAGCTGACCCATGGCGATTTTCGCCGTGGGATTTGTGACCGCGGACATTGACAGCGCGATAAGGATCTCGTCGGTATGCAGACGCGGATTGTTCGAGCCGAAGGTTTCTACCTTAAGCTTTTGGATAGGCTCGATGACCGACGCGTCGAGGATGTCAACTTCCTTGGGGATGTTTGCAAGCGCCTTAAGCGCGTTGAGGAGCATTGCCGAGCACGCGCCGAGCAGATTTGAGGTCTTTCCGGTGATGATGTCGCCGTTGGGCAATTCGATCGCCGCGGCAGGCGCTCCTGTTTCCTTTGCCTTTTTGAGCGCGGGCTCGATCACCGCGCGGTCGGCGGTTGTGAGCTTGTTCTGCTTCATCAGCAGTCCGATTTTATATGCCTCGTCGTGAGAGCCTGTGCCCTTTGTCTGATTTGCCAGCGCGTTGTAATAGCGGCGGATGATCTCCTGGTTCGCGGCGTCGCAAACCGCTTTGTCGTCAACGATGCAGTTTCCTGCCATATTGACGCCCATATCGGTGGGCGATTTATAGGGCGACTCGCCGAGGATCTGTTCGAACATCGTGTTGAGCACCGGGAATATCTCGATGTCGCGGTTATAGTTAACGGTGGTTTTGCCGTATGCCTCAAGATGAAACGGGTCGATCATATTTACGTCGTTGAGATCGGCTGTCGCCGCTTCGTAGGCTACATTGACAGGGTGCTTAAGCGGAAGGTTCCAGATCGGGAAGGTCTCGAACTTTGCGTAGCCCGCCTTTACCCCATGCTTGTGCTCGTGGTAAAGTTGGGACAGGCAAACCGCCATTTTGCCCGAGCCGGGACCCGGCGCGGTGATGACCACAAGGCGGCGCGAGGTTTCAACATAGTCGTTTTTGCCGTAGCCGTTGTCGCTGACGATCAAATCGACATCGGTGGGATAATTCGGGATTGTGTAGTGATGATAAACGTTTATTCCGTTTTCTTTTAGGTGCGCTTCAAACTTCATTGCGGTGGGTTGGTCGGCAAAGCGCGTCAGCACAACGGAATTGACAAGCAGTCCGCGGCTGCGGAACACGTCGATCAAACGAAGGACGTCGAGGTCATAGGTTATGCCCAAATCGCCGCGCACCTTGTTTTTTTCGATGTCGGCGGCGTTGATGACGATCACGATCTCCGCCTCGTCCTTGAGCTGCATAAGCATTTGCAGCTTGGAATCGGGCTTGAAGCCCGGCAAAACGCGCGAGGCGTGATAGTCGTCAAACAGCTTGCCGCCAAACTCCAGATAGAGCTTGTCGCCGAATTTCGCGATTCGGTCGCGGATGTGCTGCGACTGCATTTCAAGGTATTTGTTGTTATCAAATCCGATTTTCATATGCAACCCTGCTTCCTGTAAAATACCGAAAAGATTATAGCACACTATGGCGCAAAAATATATTTCCAAAAGAAAATTTACAAAATTTTAACCGTTTCGTTTGCTTTGATTTAAAAATTTTCAAAAAACAGGTTGCATTTTTTAAAACATAGTATTATAATAGGCTTTGAAACCTACCTGTCAGGTAGGTAATAGTTTGGAAAGGATGTCTTTATGAGAGAAATATACGCCGACAACGCGGCGACGACCAAGCTTTCTCCCGAGGTGCTTGAAAGGATGCTGCCGTACTTCTCGGAGGTTTTCGGCAATCCGTCCAGCCTGTACCGCATTGGCGGAAAAGCAAAGGAAGCGCTTGAAAACGCGCGCGACAACATCGCGAAGAACCTGGGAGCCGCACGGCCGAGCGAGATTTACTTCACCTCCGGCGGAAGCGAGTCCGACAACTGGGCGATTAAGGGTGTGGCGCACGCGCTGAAAAAGCAGGGCAAAAACCACATCATCGCCTCAAAATTTGAGCATCACGCGGTGCTGCACACCTGCAAAGCGCTTAAAAAGGAAGGCTTTGAGATCACTTATTTGGACGTGTACGAAAACGGTTTGGTGCGTCCTGAGGATGTGGAAAACGCGATCAAAGACAACACGGCGCTTGTCAGCATTATGTACGCGAACAACGAGATCGGCACCATTCAGCCGATCAAACAAATCGGAGAGATTTGCCGCAGACACGGCGTGCTGTTCCATACCGACGCGGTGCAGGCGGCAGGCTATGTCAAGATCGACGTTCAGGAGCAAAACATTGACCTTTTGTCGATGACCGCGCATAAGCTCCACGGTCCGAAGGGCATTGGACTGCTGTATGTCAAACGCGGCACGCCGATCGAAACGCTGATCGACGGCGGCGCTCAGGAGCGCGGCAAGCGCGCCGGCACGGAGAATGTTGCCGGAGTAGTGGGACTTGACGCGGCTTTGCAGATCGCCGTAGACGGTATGGAAAAGCGCAACGCGAAAATCAAGGCGCTGCGCGACAGGCTGATCGACAGTCTGCTGCAAATCGAGCGTTCGCGCCTGAACGGCGACCGCGAACACCGTTTGCCCGGCAACATAAATATGTGCTTTGAGGGCATTGAGGGCGAAAGCCTTTTGCTTAAGCTTGACCTCAACGGCATTTCGGCTTCCTCGGGGTCGGCGTGCACCTCCGGAAGTCTTGATCCCAGCCACGTGCTGCTTGCCATCGGCTTGCCGCACGAGATCGCACACGGCAGCCTGCGGCTGAGCTTTTCGGATGATGTTTCGGAGGATGACATTGACTATATTGCGCAGGTCGTTCCTGAGGTGGTGACGTATTTGCGGAATATGTCGCCGCTGTGGGAAACCATTAAAAAACGTGAAAAAGGAGAATGAATATGGCATACTCGGCAAAGGTGATGGATCATTTTGCCAATCCGCGCAACGTCGGCGAAATTGAAAACGCGGACGGCATAGGCGAGGTTGGAAACTCCAGATGCGGAGATATTATGAAAATGTATATCAAGGTTGACGACAACACGATTTCAGACGTGAAGTTCAAAACCTTCGGCTGCGGCGCGGCTATCGCGACCAGCAGCATGGCAACGGAGCTGATAAAGGGAAAAAGCGTTGACGAAGCTTTGCAGCTGACAAACAAAGCGGTAATGGAAGCGCTTGACGGGCTTCCGCCCGTTAAGGTGCACTGCTCTGTGCTTGCTGAGGAAGCGATCAAGGCGGCGGTGTCGGACTATTATAAAAAGCGCGGCATAGATCCCGAGATGATGATCAAAAATTAAATCGAGTAGGAGGCTGCCCGTTAGTTGAGCAGCCGACCTCTCACACCACCGTGCATACGGTTCCGTACACGGCGGTTCAATAGT
>JBGUOX010000056.1:0-12279 GCA_045129995.1 Ruminococcus sp.
ATTTGTAGGAATATTCATTTCTCTTATAAACAGGCACCGAGGTGCGAGGAGGTAAATAACATGGATATGAAGCAGGCAATGAAAGAACGTCATATGGTTCGAAAGTACACTGATGAACCTATTCCGGAGGATATCGTAGAAAAGTTGAATCGTCGGGTAAGAGAGAATAATGAGCAGTATGGACTATCTATCAAATTGATGACCAATGATGATAGTGCTGTTCCCGGTGTGATCAAACTGATCCTCGCTAAGGGGGTCAACAATTTCTTTATCATGGCCGGGCCTGATGGTGCAGATGAACTGTGTGGATACTGTGGAGCTGATCTGATGCTTTACGCACAGACGCTGGGACTGAATACATGGTGGGTCGGCGGTACCTATAATCGAAAAGGAGCACAGAAAAAAATCGAAGGTGCAAAGCCTGTAGGAATCATCGCTGTTGGTTATGGCCAGACACAAGGTGTTCCACATAAGACAAAGACAGCAGAACAGGTCAGTTCATACGACGGAGAAGCACCACAGTGGTTTAAGAACGGCATTGAAGCAGCACTCTTGGCACCTACCGCACTGGCAAAACAGGCATTCACCATCAAAGGTAAAGGAAATAAGGTATCTATCTCCTGCGATAACGGCATCTTTACCGGTGTGGATACAGGTCTTGTGAAATACCACTTTGAACTTGGAGCGGGTAAGGATTGTTTTGAATGGGTGTGATCCCTATGGGTGAGCATTACAAAAGCATTTTTCTGTCTGTAATTATTATCTGACAAATTCTGATTTATCTCATTTACTATTATAGCAATCGCAGGCAGCCTTATATGAGGTTGCCTGTTTTTTTTATTACACCCTTTAAGCAAAGTGCACACAAAACCGTTCGTATGTTTATTTCTCTTGACATATATTATATTTATGGTAAAATTTATGGTATATTGGCGTAGTGTTAAGATGGCAATGATAAGCGCCGCTTCCTATCAGCTGCGCCGAAAGATCAAATTCTATCAACTATTCAAAAAATATCGCTGTGAAATAATAATATTGACAGGGGAGACAGCATTATGGGAAAAAGCAGCGTAAACCGAAAAAAACAGAATAATCGAAGGCTCCAAAGCAGCGGAAAAAGTCAAAACAACAATATCACGTATATCAGCGTTATGAACGTTTTGGCGGCTGTTTCGGTCGTTATCCTGCACGCTAATGTCAGCTTTTGGCAGGACAAGTCAAAGCCATACTGGCCTACGGCTAACGTAATAGAGAGCGTTTTTTACTTTGCCGTTCCGGTATTCTTTATGCTTTCCGGCGCCACACTGATAGATTATCAGGAAAGGTATTCGACAAAAGAATTTTTCAAAAAACGATTCAAAAAAACGATGATCCCTTTCTTGGTATGGAGCGTAATAGGTATGGTATGGGCGTCCCGCAAGGTTTTGCAGGCGATGCTGGAAGGAAAACCGAATCAAGGCTTGGGCTGGACGTTCCTCAGCGTGACAAACGGGATCGTCAACACAAAGTTCAGAGATATTTATTGGTTCTTCATTCCGCTGTTTTGCATTTACCTCGTAATGCCTTTGTTTGCCGCGGTATGCAAGGAAAAGCGCGTAAAAGTGTTCACCTATATCATCGGAGTAGCTCTTGTCATCAACTTTGTGATACCGTTTGTTTTGTCTATGCTCAAGCATTATGCGAACATCGATTTCGGATGGACATATAAAATCTATGTAGGCTTTGAATATCTGTATTACGTTCTTGTCGGATATGTTATCCATAAACGGGAAATCAAGCCGGTATTCCGCTTGCTTATCTATGTTGCCGCTGTCGCCGGCTTGCTTGCGCATATTCTCGGTACATATTACGCCACAAAAGCCGATCCGCGCGGTTATATCTCAACGCTCTACAAGGGATACTACAATTTGCCGTGCGCGCTGTATTCTACCGGTATCTTTTTGCTGGTGAAACAGCTTGGAATGAAGCTTAAAAACCGCAGAGCCATAAAAGCGTTTGCCTATTTGCAAGGATATACATTTCCGATCTATCTGATACACCGCTATTTTTTGGATGTATTCGAAGAGAATCTCAAGCTTGTGAATATGGAAAGAGCGTCTTTGCATTATGTTATTCTTGCGACGATTCTTGCTCTTGCGCTGTCGATCCTGACGACCGCGATACTGCGAAAAATCCCCGTTCTGCGGCATATAGTTCCCTAGCCGCATTACGATCAAAAACGGAGCACAGCAAAGACAATTGAAAATTTAATTATTTCAGGCAGCCTTTTTTCAGGTTGCCTGTCTTTGTAAAGCCGACAGACAAAACGAAGCCGAGATGACACAATAATAAAAACAAATCGACAACGGGGGAGAAATCGAAATGACCTTGTATGACAGGCTTATTGATGTAAAAGATGATGATTATCAAAAATTCCAGGCAAAGCTCGTTCCCAACATTCCGCCCGATACCATTTTGGGCGTTCGAACACCTCAGCTGAGGAAAATAGCAAAAGAGGTTTTTAAAAGCGATCTCAGGGATGAGTTCCTAAACGACTTGCCTCATCGGTATTACGAGGAAAACCTGATCCATTTTTTTGTAGTGGCATTGATAAAGGATTTCGATCAGTGTGTTCAAATGACGGAAGCGTTTCTTCCGTATGTTGACTGCTGGCCTGTGTCGGATCAGGCGACGCCTAACGCTTTTAAAAGGAATCATCCGCGCCTGCTCCCGTTTGTCAAAAAATGGATTTCTTCAAGTCATATCTATACCGCAAGATTCGGCATTCGAATGTTGATGAACGAGTTTCTCGGCGAGGATTTCAGGGATGAATACCTTGAGCTCGCGGCTTCCAAAAAAGGCGATGATTATTATCTGAAAATGATGATCGCGTGGTTCTTTGCGACAGCGCTCGCAAAAAGATACGACGAAAGCGTTAAGTACCTTGAAAACCGCGTTCTGGACGACTGGGTACACAAAAAAACGATCCAAAAAGCGACTGAAAGCTACAGGATAACCGCCGAGCATAAGGAATACCTGAAAAGCCTGAGATAGTCGGCAAAAGCCGTTCAAATCCATTACAACACGCATTACGCTCCGGAAGGCAAATATATCGAGTTTGAAAAAGTCAAGACTTTTTCTCACTATGAAATGTACAAAATAGTATCGCATACTCCGGATAACGCGAAAACCGAATAGTCAGTGCTTTTTCGATAAAACGGATAGAAAAATCATTACGCGTGTGATAGAATAAAGCTAAGGCAAAATTCCTCAAAAATAATCGATCATTACGGGAGGAAGTAATGTTAACGCAGGATATAAAGGTCAGACTAAACCGAAGATTTTCCACAGCGCTGCTTGCTTTTTTGATAGCCGTATCATGTATAACTCCTTCGCTGCTGTTCGCCCTTGCGGACGAGGCAAAGCCGCCCGTAAGGATCGATGTCTGTTCTTTGGGCAACAATGTTTCGATACACAGCGAGCTGCAGGAGCAATACCTGAACGGTCCGCTTCAGAACATCGCGGATTACGCGGACGGCACGGCGGAACTGAGCCGTCCGGCAAAGATCACGCTTACGTGGAATACCGAGATCGACGAGGGATATGCCGCCGAAAAAGGCGTGTCTGCCGATGAATGTGAATACCGGCTGTATTTCGGAAAAAGCGATGACTTTTCAGACGCCGAGATCTATTCCACATCCGAAACATCCTATCAGGTCACAAACCTTGAGCTTGATACCACCTATTACTGGAAGGTCGCGTCACAAATCGGCGGCGAGGATCACAAGAGCGAAACGGCTTCCTTCACCACCGAACGAAACGGTCCGCGAAATCTGTATGTCAGCGGAATCACCAACGTGCGCGATCTCGGCGGATATACCACCCTTAACGGAGATACTGTCAGGCAAGGGCAAATCATACGCTGCGGAAAGCTTCACAACAGTGACGGAAGCCAAAAGATTTCGGAAAAGGGCATTGCCGAAATGCGCGATCATCTCGGAGTAAAATCGGAGATCGAGCTTCGCAAAGCGTCAAACAACGAGTACGGCGGAGTAAAAAACAGTGTGCTCGGAAACGACGTAAACTATTTTCTGCTGCCTATGGATTACTCAGGCAATATGATCGAAGGCGATTTCACCGAAGATAACATCGCCTCGCTTCGCGGCGTTTTTGAGGTGCTCTCAAATGAGGAGAATTATCCCGTCATCTTCCACTGCGCGATCGGCACCGACCGCACGGGTATGGTAGCGTATTGCATCGAAGCTCTGCTCGGAATGAGCGAGACCGATATTATTCGTGATTATCTCTACTCAAATTTCGGTTCGATCGGAGACTCCCGCTCTGTTTCGACCATTCGCTCACGATACCCGCTGTTTATCAAAAACTATGACGGCACAACCTTGCAGGAGAAAACCTATCGTTTCCTCAACGAGGTCGCCGGCGTTCCCGCGGAACAGCTCGACGAGGTCATAAGACTGAATCTGATTCCGTCCGGCAACGCCGTTCAGGGCGAACCCGTTGCCTCGCAGGAGGAATTTCTTGCGATGAAAGCAGACGGAAAGTATTATCTTTCAAATGATATTACTTTATCCTCCGGCTACACTCAGCGCTTCTTCGGCACGCTCAACGGAAACGTTCACACGGTCACGACCAATATACCGCTGTTTGCGAATCTGAGCGGCGTGGTAAAAAATCTGACGGTCAAGGGAAGCATTTTTTCCGCCGAAGGAAGAATCGGAGCGCTGGCGCGCGAAGGCTCGCGCTTCACCTGCATAAATGTCATCAACGAAGCCGATGTTTCCGCCGCCGGACAGTACTATGCCGGCGGGCTTGTCGGATATTCCACCGTGAGGTCAATGTTCATCAACTGTGAAAACCACGGCAATGTAAATTCGGCGTATCACTCTGCCGGCATCGTTTGCAGATCGGCAGGCGAGCTGACGTTTTCAAACTGTAAAAACAGCGGCAATATCACCGCCGCACCTCCTACATTCAAATATTATGCAGGCGGTATGGTCGCAAAATCCGACGGCTCGGTTATGATGCAGAACTGTAAAAACAGCGGCGCAGTAACGACCTCGTCAAAATATATCGGAGGTCTTTGCGGCTATCTTGACACGAGCGACGTTATGAAAACCATCATATCGTGCGAGAACAGCGGCGACCTCACCTGCGCAGGGAACAACGGCTCCGACGTCTCATATATGGGCGGCGTCACAGGCTATATGAAGGGCGGCAAGTCGTACTGCACATTTTCCTATTGCCGCAACTTTGGCAGCATACTGTCCCGTGCCGGCGGCAAAACGATCCTTTGCGGAATCTGCGGATATGTCAATTCAGAGGCGATCGTGCTTGACTACTGCTCCAACGACGGAAGCGAGTCGTCGCCCGACGCCGAAGAGAACACCTGCTGCCATCTGTATTTCAATCCGCAGACTGCGAATGAAAAATATATCCATGACAACGACCCGTGGAAATATGATAATGTTTCGTTTTCCGTTGAGGGTAGGGGAACATATACCTTGCCTCACGAAACGACCTTCGGCGAGTGGATAAAAACAACAGGCTCGTCAACGGGGAATGACGTTGCATGGATCTCTCCCGTCACAGGTTTAACAAAGGAACAAATCGGCAGCGATCCCGCGTTTTCCGGCATTTGGAGGGCATACCGTGATGATGAGCAGGGAAAGCTGTATGCCGAGCTTGCTTCACACCGCGACTCACACGGAAACATTATTTTGCCGGATAATGAGCTCCTCAGCCCCGACGGTGCACCTCTCACAACATCTGACGTCATCACGCCGAACAGCGTGTACAGGGTAGCCGGAGCAAACGGCTGACGAAAAACCTTCCGTGAAAATCGCATACTCTTCCGCAGGCAGCCCAAACGGGCTGCCTGCTTTTTGCTGTATTTTTTTGCATTTGGTCAGACCGGATCATCCCAAAGGCAGGCGTTTTGCAAGCTTTTTCTGCCAAATGCTGTTATCTATTGACGAAAATGCTTTTTCATACTATAATAGTCACTAAGAGTGTAATTTGGAGTCGTGTGGCTTCGTATTTGTAGAATGGAAGATACAAATGGATTTAGGTTTGGAGAATAAAAAAATATTGATCGTCGGCGCCAGCAAGGGCATCGGCAAAGGCATCGCTCTGGGATTTGCCGGCGAGCATTGTCATATCGTCGCGATCGCTCGCACCGCTGAACTGCTGGAGGAGGTCAGGCGCGAAGCGCTGCAAAAAGGCGCGGCTTCCTTTGCGTATGAAGTAAAGGATATAATGGACTGCGACACCAAGGAGCTGGCGCGTTCATTAACGGAAAAATACGGCGAATTTGACGTAGTGGTTCATAACGTAGGAGGCTCGCTTGTCAGCAGAAACCATCTCGGCGGCGCCGAAGAATGGAACCACGCGCTCAAGTTTAACGCGACAGCGGCAATCGATATGAACAGCGTTCTCATCCCTCCGATGGTGGAAAGAGGTTACGGCAAGGTGATCCACATTTCCTCTATCTCCGCGGTGATGCTTCGCGGCAATCCGCTTTACGCTTCGGCAAAGGCGTTTTTGAACGCCTATGTCACCACCGTCGGCAGACAGCTTGCGCCCACCGGCGTCACGCTTTGCTCGGTAATGCCCGGCGCGGTCGCGTTTGAGGGCAGCTACTGGGACAAGTTCATCAAGGAGGGACATCCGCGCGTAGAGGATTTTCTTCGCCATCACCAGGCGATCAACCGCTTTGGCACTCCCGAGGAGGTCGCCAATACGGTGCTGTTTTTGGCAAGCGATAAGGCTACCTTTATGCCCGGCACCAACATCCCCGTAGACGGAGCCAATATGTAATGAAACGATTATTTGATATTGTCGCAAGCCTTCTGGGACTGATCGTGCTGTCACCGGTGTTTTTGATCGTGTCTATCATGATCGTGCTTGATTCCAAGGGCGGCGTGTTTTTTCGCGGCGAGCGCGTTGGACAGCACAACAAAACCTTCCGCATTTTCAAATTCCGCAGTATGGTTCCCGACTGCGAGGGAAAAGGCAAGTGGAATGTCGGCGACAAGGACGACAGGATCACGCGCGTAGGTCACTTTTTGCGCAAGTCCAAGCTGGACGAGCTGCCTCAGCTGATCAACGTCCTCAGGGGGGAAATGTCCTTTGTCGGCTACCGCCCCGAGCTGCGCTATTATATAGATATGTATACTGAAACGGAAATGCCTATCCTCGACCTCAAGCCCGGGATCACCGACTGGGCAAGTATGGCGAATTTCGAGCAGTTCAAGGGCTTTACCGCGTCGGAAGACCCCGATGTTTTTTATCTCGAGCAGGTGCGTCCGCTCAAGCTCAGGCTGCAGCTTTATTACCGCTACCACCACGGCTTTTGGAGCGACCTCGGCTGCATTTTCTGGACGATCTTCAAGGTGCTCACCCACTCGCAAAAGCTGCCGAAGGACGTTCAAAAGATCGTCGATGACTACAAGGCTGAAAAAGAACAGTCGGCAAAAGAACAAACTGAAAAAGAAGCATAACCGAAGGCTGCGGCTTTCGGTTTTTGTTTTGGAGAAAAGAAAAACCGTTTTGGCACGTTCCACATTTTTTTGCTTTGCTTTTTAGTCACTCTGCATATTTCATTTGCTTTCAAATCAGAGTATAATAAATTGGTTACTATGGAAGAAAGGTTCATTACTATGATTTACAACAATGTTTTAGAGGCAGTGGGGCAAACCCCTCTGATCCGTCTTAACCGAATGCCGGATGAAAACAGCGCCGATATTCTGGTAAAATTCGAAGCGCTGAACGTGGGCGGCTCCATCAAAACGCGCACCGCTCTCAATATGATCGAACAAGCGGAGCGCGAAGGGCTCATCGGCAAGGACAGCATTATCGTCGAGCCGACCAGCGGCAACCAAGGGATCGGACTTGCTCTGGTAGGCGCGGTCAAGGGCTACCGCACCATCATAATTATGCCGGATTCGGTCAGTGAGGAGCGCAGAAAGCTTATCCGTCACTACGGCGCGGAGGTCAAGCTTATCCACGACGCAGGCGACATCGGCGCGTGCATCGACGAATGTCTGCAAACCGCGCTGAAAATGAAGGAAAAAAGCGACAAGGTTTTTGTGCCGCAGCAGTTTGCCAATATCAACAATGTAAAGGCGCACAAAAAATATACGGCGCTTGAGATAATGCAGCAGTGCGCCTGCCCGATAGACGGTTTTTGCTCCGGGATCGGCACCGGCGGCACCATCACCGGCATAGGGGAGGTGCTCAAGGCGCAGTATCCAAACATTGAGATCTGGGCTGTCGAGCCGGAAAACGCCGCGATCCTCGCGGGCGGCACGATCGGCACTCATCTGCAAATGGGCATCGGCGACGGCATCATTCCCGATATTCTAAACCGCGAAATCTATGATGAAATCTATGTCGTAACAGACGAGGAAGCGCTGAACACCGCCAAGCGTCTTGCGCGCGAGGAGGGCTTGATGTGCGGGATCTCCGCCGGAACCAACGTCGCGGCGGCGCTTAAGCTTGCCAAAAAGCTCGGAAAAGGCAAAACCGTTGTCACCGTCCTGCCCGATACCGCCGAGCGCTATTTTTCAACGCCTCTTTTTGAGGAATAAAAGTCACGGACGATCCAGCCCCTTCATCAACGAAGGGATTTATAAAAACAAAAATGACCGGCTCAATGACGAGCCGGTCTGTTTTATTATCCGTATTGTTTTATGAAATGCGGTGCGCGACAGCCAACATCACCGTTCTGCCCTGCATTTTGATGCGGCGGTCATACAGTAAAATGTTCTCGCTTTCGCAAACGGTATGCTCTTCCTCTCTGCCGGTGTAGACATACAGACGCCAAACATAGCCCGCAGGCAGTCCGGGCAGCTCAACATCGGCGGGTTCCCAGTGCGCGTTGATGCCAAAGTAGACGATCTCATCCAGCGTAGGAATGCTGGACGCGCCTGCGTACATCACGCCCACATATCTCGATTCCGGGTTGAAGTCGGTCTGCCACGGCTTTTGGCTGTGCAGGCTCTCCGGCGGCAGGGTGCAGTCGCTTTCGCGACTGTTTTTGGTGATCACCTTAAAGCGCTTGCGGAAGTCTATCATATATTTAAAGAACTCAAAAACGTCTTTAAATTTTTCCTTGCGCGTCCAGTCCAGCCACGAGGTGATGTTGTCCTGACAGTAGGCGTTGTTGTTGCCGAACTGTGTGTTGCAAAACTCATCGCCTGCAAGGAACAAAGCCGCGCCGCGGCTGAGCATCAGGGATGCGAAGGCGTTTTTGACAAGCCGCTTGCGCAGTGCGATAACGTTCGGATCATCCGTGTCGCCCTCAACGCCGCAGTTCCAGCTGTTGTTGTCGTTTGCGCCGTCGGTGTTGTTCCAGCCGTTTTTCAGGTTGTGCTTTTCATTGTAGGAATACATATCCCACAGCGTAAATCCGTCATGGCAGGTAATAAAGTTTACGGAAGCGCAGTTTGGACGGTATGACGGGTCATAAAGATCCTTCGAGCCTGTCAGACGGTGCGCGGCTGCCCACGCCAAATCCGAGTCGCCCTTAAGAAAACGGCGCATATCGTCGCGGTATTTGCCGTTCCATTCAGCCCATCGGTTCCACGACGGAAAGCTGCCTACCTGGTACAATCCGCCTGCGTCCCACGCCTCTGCGATCAGCTTGGTGTTGCCCAAAATCGGGTCGAACGCAAGGCTTTTCAGAAGCGGAGGCTGATCCATCGGCGTGCCGTCCTCGTTTCGTCCCAAAATGGAAGCCAAATCAAAACGGAAGCCGTCGATTTTGTATTCCGTCACCCAGTAACGCAGGCACGCCTTAATAAAGTTGCGCACGATCGGGTGGTTGCAGTTAAGCACATTGCCGCAGCCGCTAAAGTTATAATACTTGCCGTCGGGCGTCAGCATATAGTAAATGTTGTTGTCTATCCCTTTGAATGAAAAGAAGGGACCAAGCTCGTTGCCTTCGGCTGTGTGGTTGAACACAACGTCCAAAATAACCTCAATGCCGTTGGTTTTCAGCTCGCGAATCAGCTTTTTCAGCTCGGTGCCCTCGCGGTGGTGCTTGTGGCCGCTCGGCGATTCATAGCTTGTGTTCGGCGCAAAAAAGCCTACGGTGTTGTAGCCCCAGTAGTCATACAGCTGTTCGCCCTCAAAATTGCGGTGGGAGCCCATTTCGTCAAATTCAAAAATCGGCATCAGCTCAACCGCATTGATGCCAAGCTCCTTCAAATAAGGTATCTTTTCGCGGATCCCTTCAAAGGTGCCGTTGTTCTCAACGCCGGAGCTTTCATCCTTCGTAAATCCGCGGACGTGCAGCTCATAAATTATCAGCTCCTCCAGCGGAATGGATTGAGTCTTAAAATTGCCCCAGTCGTAATCGTTAAAAACCACACGCGCCTTGTAAACGCACTGGTCGCGCTGCGGCTTGCCCCAGCCGCTTTGACCGGTGACCGCTTTGGCGTAAGGATCCAAAATATATTTTGACTTGTCAAAAAGCAGTCCCCTTTTCGGGTCATACGGTCCGTCAATGGAATAAGCGTACTCAAATTTATCTACTTCCAGACCGAACACGATCATCGAATAGGTGTTGCCGATACGGTACGATTCGGGAAAAGGCAGACGCACATACGGCGTCCGGGCGCCCGGCGCAAACAAAAGCAGCGTACACGAGGTCGCATAGACGGAGCTGATGGTAAAATTGACGCCGCCGCGCACCACGGTTGCACCCTCCATGTCATAGTACCCGGGGCGCACATTGTAGCCGCAGATAATGTCAGTGGGCTTTAAGTCCCTTAACATATAAATTATCCCTCCAAGGATTATTGTTGTATAGTCAGACATCTTTATTCTATCACACTTTAAAGCGCAATTCAATCTTGAAAGGTTGTTTTTAGTGCCAATATCTTGCTTATTTAGTATTTTACGACAAAACCCGACAACTTTTTGACAAGCTTTTGTCAAAGAAACGCGAAACAAAACAATACCGGTTGCATTTTTCCGTACGATTTGCTATGATATATACAAACGTCGGAGACGCTTAAACCATCATACCGATGACCTTCGGCAGCGGCGGAAGGAAGGCGGCTCCTATAATAGTGAAAAAGAAACGGAGAAATGGTATGCATACAGAAACCGGACGTCCCTCCGGCGGCGAAAGACTGCCGCGCGAGGCTCGCGTATATGATTTGCTTGACAAGCTTAACATCACCTACACGCGCGTTGACCACGCGCCTGCGGAAACAATGGAGGTCTGCAAGGCGATCGACGAGGTGCTCGGCGCGCCGATCTGCAAAAATCTTTTTTTATGCAACCGCCAAAAAACCAAGTTCTATCTGCTGATGATGCCTGCGGACAAGCCCTTTAAAACAAAGGAGCTCAGCGCTCAAATCAATTCTGCAAGGCTCAGCTTCGCGCCCGAGGAAAAAATGCTTGAATATCTCGACATCCTGCCGGGCTCGGTCAGCGTTTTGGGACTGATGAACGATACCCAAAACGCCGTAACGCTGCTGGTGGACAGGGACTTGCTGGGGGAGGATCAAATCGGCTGTCACCCCTGCGTCAACACCTCCAGCCTTAAGCTCGGAAAGGACGATATTTTTGAAGTGTTCCTTCCGGCGGTACGCCACGGCTACACACCCGTAACGCTGATCGGAACAGAAAACTAAAAAAGCAAAGGAGATCACTATGACGCACGCTGATCTGGCGGAAAAATATTTTCGCGAAGGCTACAACTGTTCACAGGCGGTGCTGCTTGCCTTTGAGGACGTCACCGGGCTCGAGCGCGACACGGCTGCAAGGCTGAGCTCCTCCTTCGGCGGAGGACTCGGCAGAATGAGAGAGGTCTGCGGCGCGGTCAGCGGCGCCGCGATGGTGCTCGGGCTTGCAAAGGGATACAGCGATCCCGGCAACGCCGAACACAAGCGTTCACACTACCATCTTATTCAGGAGTTCGCGAGTCGGTTCAAAGAAAAGAACGGCTCGATCATCTGCCGCGAGCTGCTCTCGGGCGCAGGCGCGGCTCCCGGAAACGACCCCGAAGCGCGCACAGAGGAGTACTACAAAAAGCGCCCGTGTCCGCAAATCGTAAGACAAGCGGCGGATATTCTTGACAATATGTTAAAAATTAACTAAACGGCATATTTTGGGCTTGACGTATTTCAATAATTCGTCTATAATTAACATAAGTTAATCTGTTGACTGATAACAGAAAATAAGGAGGAATTGCTTATGTATTACACAGCAGAAGTAACCAATATGTGTCCTGTTGCCAAGGGCGCGTATCACGGTCCTGCTCCTATC
>JBGUOX010000057.1:0-1939 GCA_045129995.1 Ruminococcus sp.
TTCCTTTTGCACAACGTCGGTGGTTTGTCCCACGCCGCGCGCAAACAACTCGGTGTGCTCAAACACCGGGGTGCGGATTTCGCGGAAGCCGTAGGCGCGGCTTTCCTCGCGCATAATATTTTCAACGAACTGCCAGCGGTAGCTCTGTTTGGGCAGCACGTCCTCTGTTCCTTTAATTTTTTTCGTGATTAAAGCCATAATTCCCTCCATGTTTACATATACGGTTTTATTATACATCATTCTATTTGCAAGCGCAAGGATTTTTTGTGTCGCAGACACACTCTCCCGCCTTCGGAGCAATTCATCTTGCCGACGCTTTTCATCAACGGCGGGGTAAAATGTTTCCCGTAAACGAAAAAAGGCATCGCAGACACATTCGCCCGCCTTCGGAGCAATTCATCTCGCCGACGCTTTTCGTCAACGGCGGGGCGAAAAGCCCCAAAACAGGAAATAAAAAGGAGCCGTCAAGGCTCCTTTCATTACGTATTGATTGTTGGATAGCTATGCTGCGGCGTCAAAAGGGCGAACAACCGGCATTATTTGATGATATTTCTCCAATCCAAATCGCCGCGCTCCAAGCCGTGAATCAGCACCTCTGCGGTGGCGATGTTGGTGGCGACGGGGATGTTGTGCATGTCGCACAGGCGCAGCATGTCCATATCGTTTGCCTCGTTGGGCTTTTGGTTGAGCGGATCGCGGAAGAACAGCAGCATGTCAATTTCGTTGCAGGCGATGCGCGCGGCAATTTGCTGGCTGCCGCCCTGCGCTCCGGAAAGGAACTTTTGAATGGTCAGACCGGTTGCCTCGGACACCATTTTGCCGGTGGTGCCGGTGGCGCAAAGACTGTTTCTGCTGAGCACGCCGCAGTAGGCGATGCAGAACTGAACCATCAATTCTTTTTTCTCGTCGTGTGCAATCAAAGCGATATTCATACTCTTTCCTCCAAACATTTCACATGTTTCAATCTGTCAAACGAATCTAGCGAATCAGCAGCGGAACGCGCTTGTCCTCAAGCCTGTCCGCGAGTTTATCAAACACAATCAGCGCCGGGCTGTTTTCCAAGCCGGCAGCGCCGCGCTGCATGATGACGGAGATGTCCACGGAAAACGGCACCACCGCAATCAAGCGGGTTTGCGCCGCGTCAATCACCGCATCCAAATCCTCATAAAAGCCGAGCTTTTTAAAGATTTTGCGATCGAAGCGGTTGATCACCAGCCGCAGGTTTTTGACGCCCAACGCCTCCAGCTTTTTGCGCACCTTCAGTCCGCCGCGCACACCGGTGGGCTCGGCGTTGGTGACATTCAGCGCACGGTCGGCAGGCGCCGCCGCGGTGACAAAGCCCGAGCCGATGCCGGCAGGCGAGTCGATGATTACATAGTCAAAGCGGCTCTTGACCGCATTGACCAGCTGCTTGAACACAAAGGGACTCAGCTCGTTTTCGGCGTCAAAGGGCGCCGCCATCAAATAGAGGTTTTGGTTGTGGCGGCTTTTATAAATCGCCTCGTCAAAGCTGCAGTTGCCGCAAACGGCGTCCGACGCGTCAAACAAAATATCCTGCTCGATGTCCAGCATGATGTCCAGTCCGCGCATGCCGCAGTCGCAGTCAATCAGCAAAACCTTTTTTCCTTTTTTGACGAGCGCAACGGAAAGGCAGATGCACACGGTAGATTTTCCGGTGCCGCCTTTTCCCGAAGCAACAACGATTACATTGTCCATATTATACTACCTCTAAAACATATTAACACAAATTTTTGTAAAATGCAATAAAAGCGGGCTGTTTTATCCAACAAAATTTTTGCCTATATTTTAGTTATTATGACCGCCGGTCAACTTTTAAAATACCCGTCAAGCAAATCCTTGGCAACCTGCATGGCGTACTGACCGCGCACGCCGTGCTGGAGCACCACGGCAAGGGCAACCTGCGGCTTGTCATAGGGCG
>JBGUOX010000058.1:0-10196 GCA_045129995.1 Ruminococcus sp.
GGCAGGCGTTATTGACGTGATGATGGAAAACGGCATTGACTTTCCGGTTGTCACGGGCGTTTCCGCAGGCGCTGCGTTCGGCTGCAACTACAAATCAAAACAGCCGGGACGTGTTTTGCGTTATAATCTGAAATACTGCCGCGAGCCGAAGTACTGTTCCTTCCGTTCGCTATTAAAAACAGGCGACATTTTCGGCGCTGAGTTTTGCTATCACACCATCCCCGAAAAGCTTGACTATTTTGACCGCGAGACGTTTGCCGATAATCCTCAGCGATTTTTTGTTGTTTGCTCCGACGTCGAAACAGGCAGACCTTACTATCGGGAGCTCACCCGCGTGGACGACGAAAGCCTTGACTGGATCCGCGCCTCGGCTTCGATGCCGCTTGTGTCGCGCGTGGTGGAGATAAACGGCAAAAGATTCCTCGACGGCGGCGTGACCGATTCGATCCCGCTGCGCTTCGGCGAGGGACACTGTCCGCGCAATATCGTGGTGCTCACCCAGCCTCGCGACTACACCAAAAAGCCTGTTTCTTTTGTTGCGGCATACCGCCGCAGCCTTAGAAAATATCCCAAAATGCTAAAGGCTGTGCAGACGCGCTATTTGATGTACAACGAGCAGCGGCTCTATGTTTTCCGTCAGGAAAACGCCGGCAGGGCGCTGGTGATCTGTCCCGATGAAAAGCTTGAGATCGGACGCATTGAGCACGATCCCGAAATCATCAAAAAGACCTATGATCTCGGCAGACAGGTTGCCGAACGCAGACTGGACGATATAAGAAGGTTCATCGAAAATGGTAATTGATTCGCACGCGCACATCGGCAGAATACTTGTGTATAACATCAGCTATAAGCGCGTGCTTTGGGCAATGGACAAATACGGCGTTGACTTTTCACTTGTCAGCAGCTTTGAAAGCATAGAAAACGACAACAAAGGCAGAAAGATCCCGTGGATCGCTCAAAAGCGTCAAAACCGGGTGCTGATCCGCACCGTCAAAGCGGTCAAAAAGGCGCCCGACAAGCTCGGCGCGCTCGTTTGGCTGAAGATCCGTCAGGAGCTGCCCAACAAGCGCACAGTGCGCCTGATCGAAAAATACCGCCCGTATATCTACGGCATCAAGCTGCATCCTTACCATTCCAAAACGGCTCCCGACGATCCGCGGCTAAAGCCCGTCTATGATCTGGCACGGCGCTTTGACCTTCCGGTCGTGTCGCATACCGGCAACTGCGAGGAGGCAAGCTCGGAGCATTTGTACAACGCGGCAAAGGCGAATCCCGACATCAACTTTGTGGCGGTGCATATGGACATCGACACCGACAGCAAAAACGTGATCGCGCGTATGAAGGAGCTGCCGAATCTGTACGGCGACACAACCTGGGTGCCGTATGAAAACGTTGTCAACGCGGCTAAAACCTGTGGCAGCGAAAAGGTTTTGTTTGGCAGCGACAGCCCGATGGACGGCAAGGACACCCTGCAATACAGCAAAAAGTTTTTTGTTGACTTGCGCGAGGAGCTGGGCGCGGAGGCGCACGAGAACATTATGCATAAGAACGCGGAAAGACTGTTTAGGATAAAGCCGCGCAACGATTAAATATACCGTCATTGCGGTTAAGGAAAAATATACCCACTTTTTGTCGATTGCTTGCAAACGGTTTTTGGTTTGTGTATAATAGGAACAGAAAGGTAAAAGGAAGTGACTGCCTTGAAATATCATAAGCTGGTTGAAAACGCGGTCAGACCGGACGGCTTTTGGGGCAAGCTGATGATCCGCTCCATGAACAAGGGGCATAACGAGCTGACCGACTGGGCGCTTTGCTACGTTCCCGTCGAAAGCGGCTGCCGCGCGCTGGATGTAGGCTGCGGCGGCGGAAGAACCGTACAAAAGCTGTGCGGCAAGGTCGGCAACGGCAAGGTGTACGGCATTGATTACTCAGAGCTGTGCGTAAAAAAAGCGTCAAAGCTTAATCATAAAAACATCCTTTGCGGCAAAGCGGAGATCAAGCAGGCTTCGGTGTCGGAGCTTCCGTTTGACAACGGCAGCTTTGATTTGGTGACCGCGGTGGAAACGTATTACTTTTGGCCTGACAAGCTGGGCGACTTAAAGGAGATTTTGCGCGTGATGCGCAGCGGCGGCAGGCTGCTGCTGGTGTTTGAGATGCTTCGCGACGACAACGATCCCGACAAGTGGAAGGCTGTTGAGGACAGGCTTGGCATTCAGGCGGTAGGCAGAGAAAACATCACCGAAATGCTTTTGCGCGCGGGCTTTCAGAACATCCGCACCCATGTAAGGACGGAGACAGGATGGCTTTGCGCAACAGCGGAAAAGGAGTAGCATATGAAAGCGTTAATAACAGGCGCCAGCTCCGGCATCGGCAAAGAAATGGCGCGGTATCTCGCGGAAAAGGGCTGGGATCTTATCATCGCCGCCCGAAGCACCGACAAGCTCAATGAACTGAAGGAAGAGCTGACCGGCGTGAATGTACGCGTTATCACAATAGATTTGTCGCGCGAGCAGGACGCTTATGATCTGTATGAGCATTTGCGGGATGAGAGCATTGATTTTCTTGTAAACAACGCGGGCTTCGGCGCGTTTGGTCAGTTCGATCAGGTTCCGCTTGAAACCGAAATGGATCTCATCCACACCAATATCTGCGCCGTGCATATCCTTACAAAGCTGTTTTTGGGAGATATGCTAAAGCGCGACAGCGGAATGATCCTAAACGTCGGCTCGATGGCAGGCTTTTCGGCAGGTCCCAAGCTGTCAAGCTATTATGCGTCCAAAAACTACGTCGTTCGCCTGACCGAGGCAATCCACGAGGAGCTGCGCCGCCAAAAGAGCAGCGTAAAAATATCCGTGCTGTGTCCGGGACCTGTCAGCACTAACTTTGACAATGTCGCCAAGGTCAGCTTTTCCGTCAGCGGACTTGATCCGCGGTTTGTCGCGCGATATGCGATCGACAAGACTATGAACGGCAAAATGGTCATTATCCCGGGATTTATGATGAAGGCGGCAAAATTCTTCTCACATTTTTGCAGTGAAAAGCTGCTGACTAAAATCATTTTCAACGCGCAGACGCGCAAAGATTCAAGAAAATGAAAAAGGAAAAAATCAAAAAACTGATCGATCGGTTTTGGGAAAAATTCGGTCCCTTTTACAACAAAATAATCGGCGACAATATTTTTGCCATCGCAGGTCAGTCGGCGTTCTTTTTGATTTTATCTGTTGTGCCTCTGGCTATGTTCGCGGTGTCGGTTTTGCAGGGACTGCATATTTCGGTCGACGTGATTGAAAGCTACGTTGATTCCGTGCTAAACGAGGAAGCGGCACGGTATTTGGCTGATTATTTAAGTAATATGTATGAAAGCACGGTGGGCATTTCCGTCGTGACGATTATTTGTACGCTGTGGTCTGCGGCGCAGGGAACCCACGCAATTACAAACGGACTGAACCGCGTACATCATACCTATGAAAACCGCAACTGGTTTTTGCTGCGGCTTCGCGCTATGCTTTACACCGCGGTTATGTTTCTTATCATCCTGGCTACGATCGCGGTGGTGATGTTCGGAAGCTCCGTAAAACAAATGGTGATGCCGCATTTGCCGTATCTCGGCGGCTTTGTGTCGTCTTTGTTTCACCTGCGCTATGTGCTTGTGTTTTTGTATATGGTCGTGCTGTTCGCGCTGGCGTACCGCAACCTGCCCAACCTTTCGCGCAAAAAGCGAAAGCAATACGGCTTTCTTTCTCAGCTGCCCGGCGCGGTTTTCAGTGCCGCCGCCTGGATCTTGCTTGCGCTGGTGATCGGCGTTTATGTTGACGACTTCAACGGGTATTCTATCTACGGCGGACTTACGCGTTTGGCGGTTGTGATGATTTGGCTGTACTTTTGTATGGTCAGCACTATGCTCGGCGCCGAATTTAATTATGTTTACCACAGACAAATCGTCCGTGCTTTGGTCAAAATCCGCCGCAAGCGAAAAAAACGTTGACAATTTAAAATAAAAGTGTACAATATGTTTGGAAGAAACTAAAACTATAAATTGAAAAAGATTATTCAGAAGGGAAGATTTTTTGATGGAAAACTGTGTATTTTGCGGCATTGCCGAAGGCAAGATCCCGTCTAAAAAGGTGTATGAGGACGGAAGGATCATGGCGTTTTATGATTTGGAGCCGCAGGCGCCCGTGCACGTTCTTGTCGTTCCCAAGGAACACATCTGCTGTGCCGACAAGATCAACGAGGATAACTGCGATGTTATAGCGCACATTTTCTGCAAGATACCGGAAATTGCAAAAACTCTCGGACTGACAAACGGCTATCGCATCGTCAACAACTGCGGCGAGCATGGCTGTCAAAGCGTAAAGCACCTGCATTTTCACCTTCTCGGCGGCACACAGCTTAAGGGTTCTATGGTTTAAGGAGAGGATTTGTCAATGGATACGTACAAAATCAATATCGCCGGCGTTGAGCGCGAGCTTATCAAATATCCCGTCAGTGACAAGGTCGATATTGCCGCATTTATTTTGTTCGGCGATGTAGAGGTAACCGAAAAGGCTGCCGAGGAGCTGCTTAAGCGCTGCCCGGAGCACGACGTCGTTGTTTCAGCCGAGGCAAAGGGTATTCCGCTTTGCTATGAAATGGCGCGCCAGGGCTGCCGCGAATATGTCATCGCGCGCAAAAGCGTCAAGGTGTATATGCGCAACTGCGTAGACGTTTCGGTAAATTCCATCACCACCGCCAACGAGCAAAAGCTGTATCTGAGCGACAGCGACGTGGAGTTTTTGCAGGGAAAGCGCGTGCTGATCGTGGACGACGTTGTTTCAACCGGCGAAAGCCTTGCAGCCCTTGAGGCGCTTATGGCAAAAATCAACGCCAACGTTGTGGGCAAAGCCTGCGTTCTTGCCGAGGGCGACGCCCAAAACCGCGACGACATCATCTATCTTGAGCCGTTGCCTCTGTTTGTAAAATAATCGGATAAACTATACTATGCCGGGGTTGGCTGAAAACCGAATGCGTTTTAGCCGATCCCGTTTTATTTGGAGAGTACTATGCCGCTTATCACGTTAAAGGATTTGGAAAAACAAATAAAAAGCCGCACGTTCGCGCCGCTGTATGTGCTGTACGGCAGCGAGCAGATGTATGTGCGCGAAATGACCAAAAAGCTTGTGACGGCAGTGGCAGGCAAGCAGCCGCAGGAGTTTAACTATCACACCTTCAGCGGCGAGGTGGATCTGGACACTCTGGCGGCGGCAGCCGAGGTTGTGCCTTTTATGAGCGAGTACAACTGCGTTGTTGTGTCCGATTTGTTTTTCGACAGCTATAACGCCGATGATCTCGACAAGATCAAAGCGATTTTTAAGCGCACCTTCGACGGCACGGTGCTGATCCTGTCGATGCCTTCTTACGTTCCCAAGCGCAACAAAAAGGCGTTTGACGCGCTGGTGAAGCGCGCGCAGAAGGACGGTATGGTGGTGAAGTTTGACAAGCCTAACCGACGCGAGGTTGAAAAATACATCGCAAAATGGGCGAATGCGCAGGGAAAGATCATCAAGCAAAGCACCGTCGCTCAGCTTGTGCGCGTGTGCGGAGACGACCTCAACCGACTGAAAAACGAGGTGGACAAGCTGTGCGCTTACGCAAAGGGCGAGGAAATACCGTACGAAGCGATCGACTTGCTGGTGGCGCAGAATCTGGAAGCCAATGTTTTTTCGCTTTCAAGGCTGGTGTTCGGCGGCAGGGGAGATGAAGCGTACTCGCTGCTTGACCGTTTGATGATACAAAAGGAAGAACCGGTTTCGATTCTCTACATCCTGTCTGGCTCGTTTGCCGACGCTTACCGGATCCGGGTCGCTGACGAAAACGGAGTAAGTCAGGAAACCGTGGCGGAGGATTTTGAATATAATAACCGCGCTTTCGTGCTGAAAAACGCTCGCGACGCCACAACACGCGTGCCCACCGAAGCGCTGAGGGACTGCCTTGACGTGCTGATGGACGCGGATTATAAAATGAAAAACAGCGTCGGGGATGAGCGACTTGTATTGGAGCAGGTGATCTCACAGCTGCTGCTCATCGTCGGGAAGGGGCGTAAGTGATGCTCGCGGTAAGGGAAGCGATCATTGTGGAAGGCCGCTACGACAAAATCAAGCTCAGCGGGATCGTCAGCGCGCCGATAATCGAAACCAACGGATTTCGTGTGTTTTCCGATAAGGAGAAGCAGGCGCTGATAAAACAGCTTGCGGAAAAGCGCGGTATTCTTGTGCTGACCGACAGCGACGGCGCAGGCTTTGTCATCCGCAATTTTTTGCGCGGCGTTGTGCCTTCGTCGCAGATCAGGCACTGCTACATACCGCAGATCGCCGGAAAGGAAAAACGCAAGGCGCAGCCCGGCAAGGAGGGCTTGCTGGGCGTTGAGGGCGTGACCGACGCCGTGATCATTGACGCTATTCGCAAAAGCGGAGCGACGATCCTCGGCGAGGAAGCAGCCCCGCGCGGCAATATCACCAAAGCCGATTTGTACGGTCTTGGACTTTCCGGCAGCGAGAATGCAGCGAAGAACAGACAGGCATTGCTGAAAAAGCTTGAACTGCCGACATATCTTTCGGCAAACGCGATGCTGACGGCGCTCAACTGCCTTTATTCCTTGGAAGAATTAAAGAACCTTTTGGAATGCTGAACCCCGGTCGTCGTTTCGCTTGGAAGGTCAGAACGGCAAAATGCGATGATTTTTTTGTCTGTCTCCGCAGTATTACAAACGGGCGCCGGGATCGCCGGCTGTGATCTCATTTTCAACCGGCACACTAAAAATAATTAAAAATCCCCTTGTGTTTTGGGCGCATTTGCGTTATAATAAATTTAAATATGATTATTATGCGGAAGTTTGGCTTTTGTGTACCAATCAATCAACAGCACAGGAGGAAAATCAGATGAATATGGAACAGATTCAATCGGTAAAAGCGGAAATCGCGGGCACTGCCGCGTATCGCACGCTTACCGATTTTTTTGATGCCGATACATTCTGCGAAATCGACGCTTTTGCCAAGTCCGGCGACGGTCTTTGCGAGGCGGTCGCAGGCTTTGGTATGGTCGAGGGACTGCCCGTTTACGCCTTTGCGCAAAACAGCGATGTTTGCGGAGGAGCGATGAGCAAGGCGCAGGCGGCAAAGCTGAAAAAGCTCTATCAGCTCGCGCTTAAAACAGGCGCTCCGGTCGTGGGCTTTTACGACAGCATCGGCGGCAGACTTGCGCAGGGAACCGACCTGCTTGCAGGCTGCGGCGAGGTGTTAAAGCTGACCTCTAAGCTCAGCGGCGCGGTACCCCAGGTGTCGGTCGTTTTGGGCAACTGCCTTGGTATGAACGCCTTGGCGGCTGTCAGCGCTGATTTTGTGCTGATGACAGAGGACGCACAGCTTTCCGCTGATGTTACGGGAGCCGGAGCCGACGCAAAAACAAACGCCGAAAACGGCAATGTATCCTTAGTGGTGAAGGACGCCGCCGAAGCGGTGGCAAAGGCGCGCGAGCTTGTGTGCTATCTGCCTTCCAATAATTTGAGCGCCCCACCTGAAGGCTTTGCCGCCGGGCCGACGCCCGAAGGCAATTGTATGGTGAGCAAGACCGTTGACGGCGGAACCAAGTTTAAAATCGCCGACGCTTTCGGCTCCTGCGCGCGCATCCGTTTGGCGCGTATGGACGGAAGTGTGGTTGGTATCGTGCGCACGATCGGTAAAAAAATAGATGACGTTTCCGCTGAAAAGCTGGCTCGTTTTGTCCGCTTTTGCGACGCGTTTTCCGTTCCGGTGCTCACCTTTGCGGACTGCGCAGGCTTTGAAAGCCTTTCTGCCGCAAAAAAACTGACCTCCGCTTACGCCGAGGCAACCACCGTCAAGATCTCTGCGATCATCGGCAAGGCGATAGGCGCGGCTTATGTGGCGCTCGCCGGTACCGGCGCTAACGCCGACGTGGTTTACGCTCTGCCCGACGCGGTGGTATCTCCCGTTAATGTTGAGGCGGCAGCCTTGATCATGGCGCCGGAAGCAATGAAGGTTCCTGCCGCGGAACAGGCGGCTGTTGCCGAGAAGTTCGCCGCAGAAAACCTTTCCGCGTTCAATGCAGCGCAAAACGGTTATGTGGACGGCATCGTGGAAGAAACAGAGCTGCGCGGCGCGATCATCTCCGCATTGGAAATGCTTGCCGGCAAACGCGTTCCCACGGTGGCAAAAAAGCACAACACCGTCTGATATTTATTCTATTCGATCATTTGTATACTAACAGTTTATGATAAAAGGGGAAAACAACTATGAAAAATCTCAGAATCACCGTCAACGGTACCGCTTATGATGTTCAGGTGGAGGAATTGGGCGAGACCGCGTCCGCTGCTCCTGCCGCCGCTCCTGCTGCTCCTGCCGCTAAGTCCGCGCCCGCCGCAAAACCTGCCGCGCCTGCCGGTGCCGTGGGAAATATATCGGTTAAAGCGCCGATGCCCGGCACCGTTGTAAACGTTGTTGTCACCGCAGGTCAGGCTGTCAAAGCCGGGGAAGACCTTGTGTTTATCGAGGCGATGAAGATGGAAACGCCCGTTAAGGCTCCAAAGGACGGCACCGTTGCAACTATCGAGGTTTCCAAGGGCGAAGCTGTTGATTCGGGCAAGGTACTTGTTACGTTAAATTGATTTGAGGGGATTTCCGTCATGGCAAAGAAAATAAAAATCACCGAGACTGCTTTGCGCGACGCGCACCAGTCTTTGATCGCTACCAGAATGACAACAGAGGATATGCTGCCGATTCTGGACGCGATGGATAAAATCGGATATTATTCGCTTGAGTGCTGGGGAGGCGCCACCTATGACGCCTGTCTGCGTTTTCTGAACGAGGATCCGTGGAAGCGCCTGCGCACTATCCGCGACCACTGCCCGAACACAAAGCTGCAAATGCTGTTCCGCGGACAGAATATGCTGGGTTACCGACACTACGCGGATGACTGCGTGGAGTATTTGGTACAGCGCTCTATCGCGAACGGAATAGACATCATCCGCATTTTTGACGCGCTGAACGACATCAAGAACCTGAAAACCGCTATTGACGCCGCCAACAGGGAAGGCGGACACGCGCAGGTTGCGATCAGCTATACCACCGGTCCTGTGTTCACGGACGAATATTATGTTGAGTACGCCAAGAGGATCGCCGACGCCGGAGCAGGCTCGATCTGCATAAAGGATATGGCGGCGTTGCTTACACCGATGCGCACCGAAAGCCTTGTAAAGGCAATCAAGGAAGCGCTGCCTGAAATGCCGCTGCAGGTCCACACGCACTATACCTCCGGCTTGGCTTCTATGTGTCTGCTGAAGGCTGTAGAGGCAGGCGCCGACGCGATCGACACCGCTATCAGTCCGCTGGCGCTTGGCACCTCGCACGCGCCGACCGAAAGTATGGTAGCCGCTATGCAGGGCACCGAGTACGACACCGGACTTGACATAAAGGCGCTTGCCGAGATTCGCGCGTATTTTATGACCTTGCGTGAAAAATATATCAAAAGCGGTCTGCTTGATCCCAAAATGCTCGCGACCGACGCAAAGGCGCTGATTTATCAGGTGCCGGGCGGTATGCTTTCCAACCTTTTGTCACAGCTTAAGCAGGCAGGCAAGGAGGATAAGCTTACCGAGGTGCTGGAGGAAGTTCCGCGTGTGCGTATGGACGCGGGTTATCCTCCGCTGGTAACTCCCACGTCGCAGATCGTCGGCACCCAGGCGGTGTTTAATGTAATCACCGGCGAGCGCTACAGTATGTGCACCCGTGAATTTAAGGGAATGGTCGCCGGAGAGTACGGCACCACTCCGATGCCGATCGACACGGAGTTTCAAAAGAAAATCTGCGGAGATATGGAGATCATCACCGGCAGACCTGCCGACAGACTGGAGCCGGAGCTTGACAAGCTGAGAGCGGAGATCGCCGAGTGGATGGAGCAGCCTGAGGATGTTTTGTCCTATGCGCAGTTCCCCAAGGTAGCGCTTGACTTTTTTGAAAAAAGAAGAAACGCCAGGGCAGGGATAAACGGAAAGCTGCTCGATAAAAAGAATATGATCCATCCGATATAACACCGATATAACAAAAAGCCCCTTCTCAGGCAATGTCATTAAGTTAGTGACAAAGCAACAATCGAAAGAATCAACAGAAGAGCACATCGGAAACGGTGTGCTCTTCTTGGGCGAT